>NZ_JAYGIN010000020.1:0-154976 GCF_034931005.1 Arcicella sp. LKC2W | reverse complement strand
TTAAAATGAATATTTACGTCGATGAAAGAACAATTAACAAACAAAAATTTGGACAACAACTTGGACTTTTCTAAGTTTACAAATAATCAAAAAAGTCAACCTATTTTAGGACGGGACACATAGAAACCAATAACTCATAAACTCATAACTCATAAACTCATAAACCAATAACTCCTAAACCGCCTCCACCGAAACCCACATATTTATTAATTCTATATCGCCAAATTGAGTAGCAAAAGCCACATCATTGGCATCTCTACCATAGGCTAAAACCACTCTATTTCCTTTCAAAGTAGGCTGGGTAGCATCAAATGTGTACCATCTGTCTCCAATATATGCTTCAAACCATGCGTGTAAATCCATCGGTTTGAGGTCATGAAGATACCCAACAACCATACGTGCAGGAATACTCAGACAGCGACAAAGAGCCATGCACAAATGCGAAAAATCACGGCAAACCCCTATCCTACTCTGACTAATATCAAAAGCTGATGTTGAAGATGAACTATGTCCATATTCATAGCGAACATTAGTCCGTACCCACTGACAAATGGCATCTACTTGCGAATATCCCATTGTTATATCTTGGGTAATTTCTACGGCAAGATTAAATAATTTGTCCACCTCACAATATCTGCTTGATAACAAATAAATCAATACATCGGCAGGTAGATTTTCTACGGGAATATAATCAGCATCAAAATTTATATCAAGGTTATCTTGAGCTTGTACTATGGAAGAAGTTTGGATTGATAAAAAGCCTGTGGGACAAACAATTCGTTGGCACAAGTTACCATATACGTCTTTATATTCGGTAATGGGTAATTCTGGATTGAGGGTATAGTTTTCTTCTATTACTTGCTGTCCTGAACCACTTTGAGGACGAAGTATTAAAATTAGAGGTACACTTTCTTTAGATTCATAATCGAGCTGACAAGCTACTTTTAACTTCATTTTGTGTTAGGGAATATCGTATATGTAAAGATAACCTTTTTGAGCCATAGAAGTTTGTAAAAATTGCATAATAAAGGAACGTATCCGTAAATATTTTTACGAATATTTTTCTCTTTTGAAATTATAAAATGAAAGCCCTTCAAAATCAGGGTTTTGAAGGGCTTTCATTTATTTAGTTCATCTCAAATTATTCTTTCCATAATTTAACCACACTGGTTTTCTCTTCATTGCCAACTCTCAAGAAATACATTCCTGATGGAATTTTGTCTAAAGAAATAGTCTGAACATGATTTTTGAGCGTTTCATTCCAATAACTTTTTCCCGAAATATCTGTCATATTGGCTTCGTAGCTTTTGCCTACTACATTATTTATTTCAAGTATAATGTCATTTTTTGTTGGGTTAGGATAAACCTTGAACAATTCTGTCACTTCTCCTTGATTTGCCAAAATGCTAAATAATATCGGTATTCCATAGCCTAATCTATAATCTGGATTACTGAACTGACTCCCTGATTTTCTGGCTTTATCTATCACTTCCATTGCCGTTAATGTTGGATTTGCCTGCCAAAAACCTGCTAACATTCCACAAAGTATGGGGGCAGAAAAAGACGTTCCAGAAGAAGTATTAACCGAACCTGACGGAGCTACAACGGCAACACTCTGCCCCATCGCAACCAAATCTGGCTTTATTCGTTTATCGGTTGGAATGCCCAAAGAACTAAATGATGCCAATGTTTTGGTAGCAGTTAATGCTCCAACCGAAATCACAGAATCTGCATCGGCTGGCGTTCCGATATACTTCCAAGTTCCATTTCCTTCATTGCCTGCACTTATTACACACACAATACCAACCGCCGCCGCCCAGTCTGCCGCACGAGCAGCAATGGTTTTATTGCCATTCAAATCAGCATAAGTATGGTCAGTTTTGGCATCGTCGAAGGTGGTATATCCCAATGAGGAATTAATTAAATCTACGCCTACGCTATCGGCATATTCAGCCGCAAAAAGCCAATTAGCTTCTTCAATGATGTATTCGCTTGGAGCATTTTCTGAACGTAATAATAAAAAAGATGCCTTCGGAGCAGTCCCAATCATACTACCCTCTGCGTAAGCTCCCATGCACGACAATACCGACGTTCCGTGACCATCATCTTCATAAACAGAAGTTTCTTTCTTGACAAAATCATACGTTCCAACGATTCTCTTTTCATCAAAAAGTGCTTTCAAAACTGAAATTTTATTGGCATTATTGAATCCTGCATCTAAAATTCCAATCATCATTCCTTCACCTTTAAAACCTAAATCGTGCATTTTATCAACGGCAATCATCTCGTTTTGAGTTTTGGCTAAACCATAATTAAAACTCTCTGTTTCCAATGCTTCAAACTTAGATTTTTGTCGTCCAGAACGAGTGCTTGGGTCGTCCACTGTTCCATTAATTTCAAGCCCTTTTACGAATGAAAGTTTAAGAATATTAACCAAATTGGCTTCGGTAGTTTGTATTAAGGCGGCATTCATCCAACGAGAAGTAAACCAAACTTTTGCTCCTGCTTTCGTTATTTCAGTCAAATAAGCAGGGTTTACAGGCAAATCACGAGTTGTAACTGCAATTTTTTGTTTCGTTCTTCGATTAACTGAACGTTGAGAAAGGAACTCCAAAGGCTTTGAAACCGAATAAGGAGAATTATTTTTATCCTTAAAAGTAATCAAATATTTTGCCTGAGCGGAGCAGGTGATAGAGAACAGAGAACAGAGAATAAAGAATAGCGTACAAAAAGCAATACAATTCACGCTAATCTCTAATAACCGCCCTCTATTCTCTAAACTCTGACCTCTAAACTCTATCCCTACTTTACTCTTTTCCATAACTTTTTATTTTTAGCATATATTTCGTTCCAAAATCAATTTTGCCTTTTCCCAGACAATCTGGGGTATTACAATATGATACAAACGTTTTTTCTTGATAAACTAACCCAATACCTTCTGCATATACTTCCATTCTACGTTTTAAATCAACCAATGTTGAATCATTTTGTTGAATAACGCTCAAGGTTTTAGCAAAATTTTGCCCATTCGTTTGAAAAGGCTGATTTACCTTTTTCATTTCAAAAGAGTCATCTCCGAAAGCATTATAAAGATTTCCATTCCATTTAATGTTCTCTTTTATCGGAAAAATCATTTTTACGTAAGTTACATTATTTTCCGTTTTCAAGGCTTTGTCTATTTCTTTTTTAGCCGTAAAGACAGAATCAATTACCCATTTTTGCGTATCATTTTCCCTACGATAACGTTCAATTCTCAAAGCTTCTTTATTATCTAAATCTTGAAAAAAGGAAGCGTTAACTTCTTTCAATTGATAATTTTCAACTTTTGGATTTTCTGTCAATGAATATTGAATTTCTTGAACATCATAGACAATTGAATTCCCGATGATTGGGTAATAAAAAGACGCTCCTGTTTGAGGTGGTGACACACAACCGCAATCTAATTGTTGACATGACCACAAACTAATCGCACTGAAAACAAAAGGGGTAAAAACTACCATAGCTTTTACCCACTTTGTTTTCAGTTTGATGAAATGTTTATTTTTCACGACTGAGTTCATTTTCAATATTGTTTTGAACAGATTATTAATTTGCAGAAGGCACTAACCATGCTTTTTGTAAAGTAGTTTGCTCTTCTGTTAAACTTTCGGCTGGACTTAAAATATTTTTTTCTTCCACATCTGGAATAAATAATTTTGTTGTAAGTGCCACTTCTACTTTTTTATCACCTTCCTTACGCAATACTACATAACTTATGTCGTCGCCTTCTTTTGAGTTTGACATAAACTCGCTACGGGTTGTTCTAAAAGAAGTTAAGTCTAATTTCTGACCATTCAAACTTACAAATTCATCTCCTGCTTTAAGTCCTAATTTTTTCCCTAATTCATCTATTCCGTCTTCGTCGATGATAAAAACACCTTTTGTTTCTGGACTGATTCCTAAATTATATACCGAAAAGCCCAACGTTTTTTCCTTTTTCTTACGGCTTTTCATGTAGTCAATTCCTACACTTTTAAGGGTTTCTTGGATTGGAAGTGACTCTTTTCCTTCTACATATTTGGCAAAGAATTGACGAATTTCTGGAAATTTCGTAACCTCCGTAATTTTATCAAACAATTCATCATCGTTAAATGATTTTTCTTTTCCGTAATATTTTGACAAATCACGCATTAAGTTTTGTGTTCCATATTTTCCACCAGATAATTGACGTAATTTAATGTCTAAACACAAACCGATTAACGCTCCTTTTTCATATACATTTTGGTATTGGTCTTTATATTTTTCTAATACATCTGCCGACATTACCGTAAATGGAATATCGTCTTTATAACGGTCATTCATGTTGCCGATTTTAGATTTCAACATATTCAAATACATCGGTAAATCAATCAAATTGTACTTCATCTGCATGTGACCCGCAGCATATTCGGTCATTCCTTCGTACATCCACAGGTGTTTTGACATTTTTGGTTTGTTAAAATCAAACTCACCAATCTCAACCGAGTGAATACTTAAAGGTGTTACAATATGGAAAAATTCGTGCGAACAAACGTCTTTTACCGTCTGCGAAAGTTCTTCTGACGAAGCTTCTGGCAAATAATAAAACGATGAATATGAGTGTTCCAAAGCTCCATAACTTCCATTTTTCAAGTTATCAGAAAGTACAATCACGAAAGCATATTTTTTGATGGGTAATGCACCGCCCAAATACTCTTTTTGTGCTTCCAAAAGCGTCTTTACATTAGCCGCAATTTCTGCCGAAGTCGCTTTTTTGTTCGGAGAAAATACCGAAATCAAAATATCTGCTCCACCCACTTTCAAAATAGTGGTATCTGGCTGACAATACATGATTGGTGCATCCACTAAATCGTTGTAATTGGGAACAATAAAAGTATCTTTTTTAGAGTCAGATTTTGCTGCTGTCAATGAACTGGCTCCGTAAAAACCCGTTGGTTTTGTGAAAGTTACCTCATAGGTCTGACGTTTCATATCATCAAAATAACCAATAAAACCATGTGCATTGATGGCAAACAGTTTGTTTTCTTCAATGTCTGTTCCTGCGGGTTCAAAAATATATTCCCCTGCAATTTCAGGAGAATCCCAAGTGTCATCAACTAAATAAGTGATTTTATTTAAACCTTTAGCTCCTTTAATTTTGTAGCTATTTTTATCTAATTTTTCTACTGAAAGAACTTTACCTGATACATCAAAAGCCTTAAAGTCAGACACATAACGCCCAAAATCATAATTAGCATACGTTCCAGGAACAATCTTTGGCATATTATAAACTACTTCATCCTTCAAAATTTTAGGCGTAATTAACGACACTTCCAATTTATCATTTTGGACTTTAGTTAAATCAATAAAAAACTGATAATTGGTAGTTTGTGAAACTTTCTGAGCGAAAGTATTTAGGCAGATAAACAGTGCTGCAAGCGTTAACGTTTGAAATTTCATTCTATAATATGAGTTGTTGAAAAATTAAGTTCGCAAGATAATAATCTTTGATGGGATATTAACGAAGAAAATGAGTGAAAGGTACATCTGACGAAGAAAAGGTTTATGAGTAAGTGGGTATGAATTTATGAGTTAATGGGTTTATGAGTAAATAGTGCTTGAAAAACTTTAATTTGGCTTGTTTTAGCGGTCTGACTATCGTCTGACCCAGTATTTATTTTACCTCGGTCAGACGATAGTCAGACCGCTAAAACAAAAGTATTATTCTATGAAATATCCGTCAAATCAAAGTATTTCAAACAATAGTTCATGAGTTGATAGGTTTATGAAAAGTAGTTTATGAGTCTATGAGAAAACTAACTACTACATACTCATCAACTCATAAACAACAACTATGAAAGTAAAAATGCCGTTGGACTGACGTACTCAAAAGATGGCCCTACATGATAACCTTCTTTATCTGGAAACGGCATGGCACAGAGTTTCTCAGCGGCTAATTTTATATCATACATTGTACCAATATTTTTATCTAAATCATTCGGTTTTCCATTAAATACATCGTGCAAACCTGCCAATAATGAGTAATAACTACTGTTAAATTCATTCATTCGGTTTTTTGCTTCTGAACCATCAGGTAACATCGCAGTTTTGGTATTTGGGAAAAGAGGATAAACACCTGTCAATGATGTATCAATTGCAATTGATGCTCCCGTAAATGAATAACCATAAGGCGGAAGAGGGCTTTTCACCAATTTGCGACCATAATAAAGCTCTTCAAAACGATAATAATGGGCTAATTCACCTTCTTCATCTAAAGGAGAGTCATCTGTTCCTTCGCCTTGGTCAATGATAATATTAATGGCATTGATAGCATCTTCTTTGGTAAGAATTGGGTATAATAAATTAGAGGCAAAGAAATTTGAGGTTACTTGTAAGGCGGGGTCACCAGGCAAAGTATCAGGAGCGATTTCTTCTATTTTTGCTTGAATAGCTTTATAAAAAATACCAATCGTCGAGAAAGTTGGCAAAGTAGCTTTTGCCATTAAAGTTGTTGGATAAATAATTGGAGTTTCAGGCTCTTCAATTTCCATGAAAATATTTTTCACCAAATCTTTAGAATACATTTCAAGACCAACGATAAAACCAGACCCGCCAATGCCCATTGGCAAATTGCCTGGATATTCGGGTACAAAATCAGGTGTATTGATTTTTGGTTTTCCGCCTAAAGCATTTAAAATATTGGCAGAAATTGTCATGTGCAACATTTCTTCCACCACAATTGAATGAATAATGGTTCTCACCCCAATATTTGTTCTTGGAATCAGCGAATACATGGCTGTCAAATACGGAGGAATGGTAGAATGTTCTAACTCAATGGCTTTCTGAACAAGAAAATGTAGCTCACAAAGTTCCGTTGCACTTTGAGCCATTTGTACATATTTTGAATCTATTTTTAACATGATTGAGGCTGTTTAAAGGTTTTCAAATAAATTAGTGATTGACGGTAAAGGAGGCATTGAGCCGTTTTTAGCTTTTACTGCTTCTTTGTATTTCAATTGATTATTTGTCAAAGGAGTACCAAGAGAAACGGTATTTTGATTTCTCTGTTTCTCTGTGCTTTTTAAACTTGGCACATCAATGATTGGGTTATCGAGCCATTTGAGAATAGTAGTGCGTTTTGCATCTGATAAATCACGAGTTACTGGCATGTGCATCGTGTCATGAATATCCCTTGAAAAGGCAAATTTTAGAATATCTTTTTTCATGATTAAGTCATTAGGATTTGCCAAATTGACCAAATATTTACTCATAATTGGATATAAATTGGCATACTGAATCATGATGGCTGAAATATCTGACCAAGTAGGGTTTTCGGGTACTTCAAAATAATCTCGTAAATGGATAACGACATTGCTACCGTCTCCCAAAGGTTCATCCACCGAATTGTCATAATCTAAGGTATAAACCTGTCCATCAACATAAACTCTTGGCGAATTGATTTCATTTCCTGTAATTTCCAACTGCCCAAAACCATCACTATTGGTTTGAATGGTCGTTTGAAAAGTGATACCGTCTTGTGGAAAATTATTTCCATAAATCTCACAAATAGGGTTAGATATTGGGTCGAGAGGAATATTTGACGTAGCACGCTCTAACTTGACATTTATGGTAGCATTAGGCAAAATATTTCCCCATTGATAACTATAAAAATCAACAGTTACTGTTTGGTCGCAGTCAATCCGTTGTACAAAATTATCCGCTCTTACATATACACCGTCAATGGTTTCACGACCCAATAAAACGTATTGTCCAACATCGGTTATAGAAGGTGTTAAAAGTAATAATTGGTTATTTTTTAGGGCTTCTACAATATTGTCAGGAAGATTATTGAAAGTCTGGATTCCTCCCAATTGACTAAGCCACTGATTTGAGCCTGATATATAAGAAACAATGCCGATTTCAGTAAACTGACTGGCATCTACAAGTGTTGGTGTTGGTGAAGCGTTATTCAAAAAAGCGTTATTGGTATTGGCAACACCCACAATTAATGTTTGCGTTGCGGAAATTGTACCTAATGAGTCTGAAATAGGAAAACTATTTCCAAAATCAATAGAAAGACGGTTGCTGTTTTCTTCTAACAAGAAATTATTAATGGCAAAATACTGAGACTGACTCTTGGCACTCACATTTAATACCCCATAAAGTCGTCGGCAAGCGGCAAAATTGATTGGTTCTCCCTCAAACCAAGGTCCAATTGTTCCAATGATTTTCCCCAAAGAAAAACGACCATCTGGAGCATGATTATAATAATAACCAAAGGCATTAAGATTGATACTCAGTTTATTACCTTGTGTGGCACTTTTAAGTTGGGATAAAAAAGGCGATGCTTCTATATTTTCCCCCCAAACAAGATTGGTCAAAACAGATGTCCAACAAGCACCGTAAGGCTGACCATTTACGTTACCTCCTGCCAACTGTCTGAGTTGCATATCTCTAAAACAAGTAGGGTCAATATCGCCTTTCAAAAGTAGCTCATTATCAGGCGTACAAATGCGTATTTGGACACACCAAAGTGCAGAAACCATTTGAGCATCAGGGTCTAAATCCAACATTTTCCCAGTAGGTCGTCCTTCTGAACCCGCCACAATTTGACCCACAATTATATCCGAAGAAGCATCAGTCACCGACGTTCCATCAGGCATTGTTAATTGTTGAACTATACAATTTTTGAAATTAAAAACGGCACCACCTTCAGGATTCCACCAACCATTTGTACTTCCAGTACCATACTGTTGAAAATTAGAAGTAAAGGTTTCATTGTTATAATGCGTCACATCATTATTGACGGTTGAAACATCTGAGAGAAAATCTCCTGAAAAGACTAATCTTGGAGAATGTAAATAAGACATAGTTTTAGGTTTTAAAATTTAAGCTTTAACTAACTATTTTCAAGAGTCATACAGCAATTCCACAAATTGTAATAAGCTAAAAATGAACACTTTACCAATTTCCTCATCACTGACAACTAATCACTATTTCATTAATTGATGGTATTCCATATCACAAAATTCTGTAACCAAACACCTTTATATTTTTTATAAACCCACAATATCCGACCAATTTCAGATGCCTTCTCACCAGTTTGTTTGTCGGTTGTGGTTTGATGATAAATACTCCACTCATACGCCATTTCGCCTTTAACCTCAATATTTTGTGCTTGATAAGTTATTTCAATTTTAAAGGCATCAAACCAAGATTTCAAGAAGGCTACTCCTGCGGTTTTGCCACTCACAACGGGCGTATCAGGCACAATTACCGTAATATCATCGGCCAAAACAGAAGTCATTAATGCCAAATTCCCTGTATTTTCAGCTTCTTGCACAATGAGACGGATTTTATCAATTTGTGTTTTTTCTGTATTCATAGTGTTGATTTTATGAGAGGATAATCGTTAAGTAAAAGCATAGGAATACCTGCCTCAATTTTTAGGAAATTGAAGAAAGCTTTATAGTTAAGCCCTTTAAATACGGTGTTTAAATGATTTATTTAAGCAAGAAGAAATTAAGTATAGGAAGAAGAATTAATAGTTTTTATAGTTAATAATCGCTTTAGAATATAATATTCGTAAATATAAACGGTTAGGCACAAATTTTAAAGAAGAAAATCCACTTTAATTAACGAAATATATTTTTCGGTCATTTAATGATTTCTCTGAAGCTATGCACATAAAAAAACGCCTGATTTCTAACGTAGAAATCAGGCGTTTTTGTAACACAGACTTTAGTCTGTAAATACTCTTTTGGTAAACTTACAGACTAAAGTCTGCGTTACTACTATTCCCACTCAATGGTTGCGGGTGGTTTTGACGAAATATCATATACAACACGGTTGACACCTTTTACTTTGTTGATGATTTCGTTAGAAATATCAGCCAAGAAATCATAAGGTAAATGACACCAATCCGCTGTCATTCCGTCCACTGATGAAACCGCACGAAGAGCCACAACACGCTCATAAGTACGTTCATCGCCCATTACTCCTACCGACTGAATCGGTAAAAGCATTGCTCCTGCTTGCCAAACGCTGTCGTATAATCCTCTATTTTTTAAACCGTTGATAAAAATATAGTCAACTTCTTGCAAGATTTGTACTTTTTCGGCCGTAATATCTCCCAAAATTCTGATTCCTAAACCTGGCCCTGGGAACGGGTGACGACCTAAAATAAATTGAGGTATTTCCAATGTTTTACCTACCAAACGAACTTCGTCTTTAAACAAAGTTTTCAAAGGCTCAACCACTTGCAGTTTCATATAATCAGGTAAACCGCCTACATTGTGGTGAGATTTAATCGTTTGTGAAGGACCTCCACTCACTGAAACTGACTCGATAATATCAGGATAAATTGTTCCTTGACCTAACCATTTTACGTCTTCAATCAAATGAGATTCTTGGTCAAAAACATCAATAAATGCCTTTCCTATTGCTTTTCTCTTCGCTTCTGGGTCGGTCAAGCCTTCCAAAGCCTTGTAAAATATATCTTTTGAATTAACGCCTTTTACGTTCAAACCTAAGTTTTTGTACGATTCAAGTACGTCTTCAAATTCATTCTTTCTTAACAATCCGTTATCAACAAAAATACAATAAAGATTTTTGCCGATTGCTTTGTGAATCAACACCGCCGCTACCGAACTATCAACGCCACCCGAAAGTCCTAAAACTACTTTATCATCACCCAATTGTTCTTTCAATGCTGCTACCGTTGAATCTACAAAAGAATCAGCCGTCCAGTCTTGAGAGCAATTACAAACGCCAATTACGAAGTTTTTCAACATCGTTTTTCCTTCCAAAGAGTGCGTTACTTCTGGGTGAAATTGAATCCCGAAAGTTTGTTCTCCTTTGATGTGGAATGCAGCATATTTCACGTCGTCGGTTGAACCAATTACTTCAAAATCTTCAGGAATTGACATAATTGTATCTCCGTGCGACATCCAAACTTGATTATTTTCAGAAACGCCTTCTAATAATGGACTTGGAGCTACTGTTTTTAAAGCGGCTCTTCCGTATTCACGGTGACCAGAATTATAAACTTCGCCACCTCCTAAAAATGCCAATAATTGAGCTCCGTAGCAAATACCCAAAACAGGTAATTTTCCTCTGAAAAGACTTACATCCACTCGTGGAGAATCCTCATCACGTACCGAACAAGGGCTTCCCGAAAGGATAATGCCTTTTACAGATTCGTCGATAGTTGGGATTTTATTGAACGGGTGGATTTCGCAGTAAATATTAAGTTCACGAACACGGCGAGCAATCAATTGAGTTACTTGTGAACCAAAATCAAGAATTATTATTTTTTCGGACATTTTTTGAATGGAAACTGCGGTCGTCTGTTAGACACAGACAACGGCGAAAAAAACTAAAACGTAAATTTCGGGAAAATTTATGGTTTTAAGGTATAAATCTGACGACAATTCTCAAAATCATTGGATAATTTTAATTTTTGAGCTTGAAAACTTTAAATCAAAGCATTTTATTACCCAAATGAGTTATGGGCTACCCCTTCTGAACGATAAAACATACTGAATAATCACTTTTCATATCAAATTTCATGCTTTTAAACATTTCCAAATCTAATTTTTGCATTATTCCAAGTTTTTAAGCTTTACAACGCTTATATGTCGGAATATTGACTTTGATTTTTCAAAGAATGTGCATTTAACATTAGGATAATACAAAATTAATCTATAAATTCATTTAAGAAAACGCCCAAACAGTGTCAAATCCTATTGTTTTTAATTAGGATTTTATGACAAACTCGGAGAGTTCTTTGACTATGAATTTGATATTCCTTGTTTTGGGTTTCCTATCTACAAATCATTAATTTTCGTAGATATTCAAACAAGAAATAAGTAATCGCAAAAAGGGGCGAAGAACTGCTCCAATGGGCAAAATCTTTGTTAATTTATCTATCAATTTAAACAGGGAGTGCGTATGAAATTACAAGTGCATTCAATTCACTTTGACGCTGACATGAAGCTGTTAGAGTTTATCCAATCAAAACTTAATAAATTGGATATGTTTTATGACCGAATTACTGGTGGTGAAGTTTTTCTAAGGTTAGATAAAGGAGATACCAAGAAGGTCCGAAGCAAAATGTTAGAAGTGAAAATTAGTTTACCAGGAGGTACTTTATTCGTAAAAGAACAAGCCTCTACTTTTGAAGAAGCAATGGATATCGCCATTGAAGCGTTAAAAGTTCAATTAAAAAAGTTTAAAGATAAAATCCAAGACAAAGTAAATCCAACTCGAAATGTGCTGATTTCTATGGCGATGGAGAGTTAATTAGGAGAAATAATTTTTCTAACATACCAAAAAGGGTTGCCTTCGTGAGAAAGCAACCCTTTTTTTGTATATCAGGTGTTAGTTTTTAGGTTTAGTGTTTAGCTCAATGAATTGACTCTCTATTTTTAGCCCATAAAAACTCTTAATATTACCACTCTTAAAGATTTTACACTTTTGGGAGACAGCTTAACACCTCTCTAACACCTAAAACCCAACCACTAAAACCTATTTCTTACAACGAAAACTTAGCTTTCACTGCATCAACGAAATCTAATTTCTCCCAAGTGAAAAGTTCTACTTCAACTTCTTTCACTGTTCCGTCTGGACCTTTGAAAGATTTAGTAACAACCTCATTTTTACGTCCCATGTGTCCGTAAGCTGCTGTTTCTGAATAGATTGGATTACGTAATTTCAAACGTTGTTCGATAGCATAAGGACGCATATCAAATACTTCTTCTAATTTACAAGCAATTTCTCCGTCAGTTAAACCAACTTTAGCCGTTCCGTAAGTATTTACGAACAAACCACATGGTTTAGCAACACCGATTGCGTAAGAAACTTGCACCAAGATTTCATCACAAAGACCAGCCGCTACTGCATTTTTAGCAACGTGACGAGTTGCATAAGCTGCCGAACGGTCAACTTTTGAAGGGTCTTTTCCAGAGAATGCACCACCACCGTGAGCTCCTTTTCCACCGTAAGTATCCACAATAATCTTACGACCTGTCAAACCTGTATCTCCGTGTGGTCCACCGATTACAAATTTTCCAGTTGGGTTGATATGGTAAGTAATCGCATCATTGAAAAGTCCTTGTAACTCAGGTTTCAATTTTGCTTTTACTCTTGGAATAACGATATTGATAACGTCAGCTTTGATTTTTGCTAACATTGCCTCATCTTGGTCAAAATCATCGTGTTGTGTTGAAACAACGATGGTATCAATTCTTTGAGGAACATTATCGTCAGAATATTCAATAGTTACTTGAGATTTTGCATCTGGGCGAAGGTATCCGATTAATGCAGGTTCGTTGTTACGAATTTCTGACATTTCTTTCAAGATAGTATGAGCCAAATCCAAAGCCAAAGGCATATAGTTATCAGTCTCACGAGTTGCGTAACCGAACATCATTCCTTGGTCACCTGCTCCTTGTGCGTTTGCTTTTGATTCGAAATCGTCAGCCGTTACTCTATCTACACCTTGGTTAATATCGTCCGATTGGTCGTGAATGGCAGAAATAATACCGCAAGAATTGGCTTCAAACATATATTCCGACTTAGTATAACCGATTTTACGGATAACTTCACGGGCAATAGCCTGAACATCAAGATAGGTTTTTGTTTTTACTTCACCCGCCAAAACTACTAATCCAGTTGTTACAAGGGTTTCGCAAGCTACTTTAGAAGAAGGGTCAAACGCCATGAAGTTATCAATTAATGCGTCTGAAATTTGGTCTGATACTTTGTCTGGGTGTCCTTCCGATACCGACTCAGAGGTGAAAAGATATGCCATTATTTATAATTTATGAAATATGAAAAATCTAATAATTCACAAATTTAAAAGGAATATTTTGATTTGACAATTTGGGTTGTCAAATAGCCATTTTATAGATAATTTATCTACAAATAATCATTTTTAAAGTTAATTAAATAAAAAATAGGCTAAAAAGCAATAATATTTCTATTATTGATACCAATTTTAGTTTAAGGTAATTTAAGGTCTAAGTCAATGTCAGAATAACTTTTTGAATAATACATTCCAAGCAGCTTTGATGAATGGAGGTTTAGGAACAGTATTGATAAGAGCAACATCTTCAAAAAACGAAGTATCTTCGTCTAAAAACTTCAATACTTGAGAAGGTTTATTGTATTTGAACAACCGAGTAAAAATTTCATCTTGGGGTGTTCTATTTTTCAACATCACATTTAAAAGAACTGTATCTAAAAAGCCTTTCCAATGATTCGTTATCATACCATTTTTGATGTCTATATTCTGCTCTAATGACTTTACCAATCGCTGTAAAAAACGTTGGCTTCTCTGAAAACTATAACCCGTAGAAGCCTTCACATATCCGCCCGATGTACCAATGCGGATGACTTTAGGCATAGGTGAAACTTCGTGTGGCTCATCAGACATTGGAACGATACCAAATTCGGTTTCAGAAATTTGATATTCTTCAGGTTTTATCTGATACTCACCTACCTTTACAGTCTCTTCAATGTATTTTTTTAGATAAAATTCATACTCTAAATCTTCGATAAGATTATCAGAAAAAATGGTAAATTCAATCAAAGCCTTTGTTTCAGAATGAGGCAAAACATAGACAAATCGAAGTTCATTTTTTTGTTCTGTTCTAAAGTCAAAAAGAGTAGGTTCATTAACTTTAAAGACGGGTTTCGTGGTTTCAATGACCCAGCCTTTAAAATGTTGAAGCATATTGTGGTAATCAGGATTATTATATTTGGAACGAAATGAGCTATCAAAAACCAAGTCAGAAGCATAGAAATCACCTTTATTCGTTTTTACTGTTTCGGAAACTGCTAAAATATCTGCCTGCAAAAAAGTAATATTGACATTTTGTTTCAAAACAGGAATGACGTAATTGTAGAAGTCAATCCCACGAATCATCTTGTAAGTATATTCCTGAATATCAAGAAATTGAGAAAAATTATTCGTTCCGTAAAACCAAACTCCTTTCCATTTTTGAGCGATAATTTCTTCATAAGGCGATTGTCCTTTTTCCCAAAAACACCACGTATGGTCGTTGGTATTTTTTACATCACGGTCTATTATGAGGATAGATTTATTCCGCAAACTTGACTGATTGAGGTAGAAAGCTAAAGAAAGCCCCGCCATGCCTCCGCCAGCAATGATGTAATCGTAAGTATTTTGTAAGTTTTGGTTGTTCTTAAAAGACATATTTATACAGTTCTCTTACGGAAGATAACAATAAAAAATCCCGTAAGTTTTGAATCTTACGGGATTTTTTATTTGTAGGACAGGTTTCTAACCTGTCAACTGACTAAAAGACAGGTTGAAAACCTATGCTACTACGTAAAAGACAGGTTGAAAACCTGTGCTACAAATTATATATGTTTCTCTGCATGGTAACTACTTCTTACCAAAGCTCCAGATTCTACGTATTTTAGTCCACGTCTCAAACCTTCTTCTTTATACATCGCAAAAGTATCTGGGTGAATCCACTCGATAACTTCATGGTGCATTTTGGTAGGTTGAAGATATTGTCCTAATGTCAGCACGTCTAAGTTATTTTCTACCAAATCATCCATTGCTTTCAAAACCTCGTCTTGTGTTTCGCCCAAACCTAACATAATACCTGTTTTGGTGCGTTTTCCGTATTCTTTGGTACGTTTGATTTGCTCTAAACTACGTGCATATTTTGCTTGCGGACGTACATTTCTGTACAATCTTTCAACGGTTTCCATGTTGTGAGAAACAACTTCCTGACCACCTTCAATCATTCTGATAAGGGCATCCCAATTTCCTTTTGTATCTGGAATAAGTGTTTCAATGGTTGTTGTTGGCGATAATTCTTTCACCTGCACAACGGTTTGATACCAAATTTCTGCACCTTTATCTTTCAGTTCATCACGGTTTACTGATGTCAAAACGGCGTGTTTTACACCCATTAATTTGATGGCTTCAGCTACACGACGTGGTTCATCAACATCATATTCATTAGGACGACCCGTTGCCACTGCACAGAATGAACATGAACGGGTACATACATTACCCAAAATCATAAAGGTAGCCGTACCTGCCCCCCAACATTCACCCATATTTGGACAATTGCCTGACTGACAGATGGTATGTAATTTATTTTCTTCTACGATATTACGTACACGAGCGTATTCTTGCCCAATTGGCAATTTTACACGAAGCCAATCTGGTTTCTTGTTATGTCTCGTTGCGGTTGGCGTTATTACTGGTAATTCTATCATTATTTTTAGGTATTAGTGGTTAGAGATTAGACGATAGAGATTAGACGTTAGAAATTCAACATTAGAAGTTAGAGATACTATTCTTTTATTCAAAAAATTTGTTATCTCTATTACAAGCTAATTACTAAAACCTAATACCTAAAACCTAATACCTAAAACCTATCCCCTCAATTATCACACAAATTTAAGACTGATTAAAATAAAAACGTCAATAAAATGAAATTGGTTTTCATTTTATTGACGTTTTGGAGAAGAATATTCTTGTTGACTGAATTTCAATTTATTTCTTTCCTCCAAAAAATATCGTTAAATATCCCGAAGTGAAAACATTTCTATTTTCGGAAAAAGCCATAATATTCATTTTTTGAGTATAAGCTTCTGCTAAAAAGCCAATCTCTAAGCTGATATTTGATTGACGAAAAGCGTCTAATTCAAAATTAAGAGCCGCTTTTAAATTAACACCTGGAACAATTTTGGCTTCACTTAAGCCTTCAAATAAACCTCCGCTACCTGCAATATTACTTGATGTATGTTTTTTGGGGTCAAAGATTTCATCTCTTGTAACTCCTCTACCATAATATATTTGAACATAATAAGGCTTTAGAAGTCCAATGGTTGGTCCTGCGGCTAAAATTCCATTAACATTAACGCCACCTTCTGATGATTTCCTAAATAAATTTATTTCACGACCATACTGTGGACGAATAGCAAAAAGATAGTTTTGCTTTCCATAAACATAGCTTCCGCCCGTTCCTCCAACATTGGCTGTACTTTCTTTGAAGTGATTTACGCTCACCATTTCAAGACCTATATAATGAAATTGGCGATGCAAAGCATTATTATTAATAGCTATTTCTTTACGTGCAGCAATACCTCCTAAAAGCCCCGAATTGGTATTGGTAGTAAGTCCAAATGATAAAATTGATTTAAAATTTTCCTCATCTGTCACTTCCTTTGGCGTGTTTTTAGTGGGAGTGTTACGTCTTTGTGCATTGACTCTATCAGTCAATAATAAAGATAATGAAAGGATAAGAGATATAGTTAGTAGTTTTTTCACAGGATAATTACTCCATTTAGGAGATTAATTTTTCATAAAAATACGTATTCGGCTTCTATTTGTATTAATTTAGGCTAAAAATATAATAAGCGAAAAGCGATTTGTGAAAAGCCAACAAAACAACTTACTATTTATCAATACTTTAGGCTATTTTCTTTTTGTAAACCTAAATATTTTTAACCAATATTAACTATCATCAATGACATTATTTGTGACAGAATAGTTGTCTTAATTCTCATAAACTAAACAAAAAATAATACCATGCCAACAGTAAAAACCTCTTATTTGGGCGACCTACGTACCACCTCAACACACTTGCAGTCTGGAAATCAATTAATTACAGATGCTCCAACTGACAATATGGGAAAAGGAGAAGCCTTCTCTCCTACCGATTTATTAGCCACAGCTACTGGTACTTGTATGCTCACAACGATGGCAATTGTTGCTCAAAGAGATGAAATAGAATTAGCAGGTTCAGAAGTGGAAGTTACCAAAATCATGTCACAAACGCCTCCACGTCGAGTTGCCCGTTTAGAAATAAACTTAAAACTGAAAACAAATATTGTCCTTTCGCCAGAGCAAATTCATAAATTAGAAAATACTGCTCATAAATGCCCCGTTTCCCTAAGTTTACATCCTGATTTGGAACAAGTTATTACCTTTGAATGGCTCTAATTTTTAAAGGGAAAATGAAGGAAAGGAGTTAAGAGGAAAGTGTAGAAGGAGGAATGAAAATGCTCATACAAAACATTCCCCTTTTCCCATTACTCCTTTCCTCCTAACCCCATTACGACTTTCCTCCTAACTCCATTTCTCCTAACCCCATTTCTCCTTCCTACGCAACAACTCCTTCTAATTCTGCAAAAGAAATATCAAAATGTGAAGCATCATAAACAGATTCGCCATTTTGAATAACTAATACTTGTGGTGATTGATGTTCTACTTTGAAAAAATTAGCAATTTCAGTAGAAATTGGTCTGTAACGTAATAAATCTAAATAGTACGGTTTCAACTCTCCTACCTTTTCTTGCTTCCAATTTCTTTCCAAACGGTTCAACGCTGTTCCCGATATTGAACAAGTGGTACTATGTTTCAAAATCAATACTGGATAATTATATGATTCTTCTTTAATTGCCTGTAACTGTTCAATTTCTGTTATTGTATTCCAATTCATTGTATTATAATTTGAGTAAATAATTGATACCGTATTGACAATTTTTAATGTAAAAAGGTTTCGTTACCTGATGCTTCAAGAAAGATAATCTTCGGTCTGTAATATCGCTTTAGAGACGAAGATTTTGTTAGGCTACCATTTTTTCAAGACAAATTGTGTTGGTTTTTGTTTTGAAAGCATCAATAAAATACCTCCATACGTTAAGCCTTCTAATAGTTTTGTGGCTCTATAAGCCGAAATATTTACCAATTTGGCATATTCTTTTGCTGTAACTTTCATGTTTCTTTTTAGATAAATTATTAAGGCTTTTACGTTGGGTTGAGCTAACAATTCTTTGTCAACCGTATCGTCATATTTATCTAAAATCTGAGTCATTTCTTTGGTTACGGGCGTAGTTTGGTCGTTTGCCCTTACAAAAACGATACTATTTTGTTTTTCATCAATAGCTTCGTGTGGCTTTTGTGGACTTTCTTGTACATTGACAATCAACACCTTACGTTTTCCTTCGTGCAAATATGAACTATATTGAATATCAATAGGCGGCACAACCAATTCGTTAGCTGCTTGGATAATTTTGGTCATTTCATCTAATTCAGAACAACCTTTTATCGTTTTGTCGTCGTCAACTCCCACAACCAATTTCCCACCAGAAGTATTGCTGAAAGCTGCCAAAATACGGGCGGCTTTATGAGGATTTTCAATTCTACTTTTAAATTCTAAATGAATCGATTCTTTTTGCTTGAGTAATTTCAGAAATTCTTTTTCTATCATCAATAAATTGTTTATTTGAGTAAATTTACTATAAATTTAATACACTATTTAATCATAGACTATTCACTTCATCTCAAAACGTACCACTACTTGAAATCTGATATTTCACAAACGCCCGTCAAAGCCTATATCTTCCTTCTTTTGGGAGTTTTTTGTATAGGTTGGTCAGCAATTTTCGTAAAAATGGCTGATGCTCCTGCCCTGACTTCTGGTTTTTACCGTTACTTTTTTTGTTTCTTGGGTTTATTTCCTATTTGGCTTTACAAAAAAATAAAAATACCTGATACCAAAACCTTATCATTGATAACTTTAGGAGCTTTGTTTTTTGTTTTGGACATGAGTCTTTGGAATCTTTCTATTCTAAAAACTACGGCTTCAGTTTCTACTTTACTGGCTAATAATGCTTCTGTTTTTGTGGGTTTAGGTTCGTTATTTATTTTCAAACAACGTCTTTCAAAAATCTATTGGATTGGGCTTTTTGTGGCAACTTTTGGTGTTTTTTTAGTGGCAGGACGAGATTTTATAGAAAATCCAAATGTAGGAGTTGGACATTTAATGGCAATTGGAGCTGCCGTTTTTTATGCGGGATATATGCTTCTAACTCAGCAAGTTAGAGGAAGTATTGATACCGTTAATTTTATGGGTTGGTCGTTGTTGACTTGTATGATTTTGGCATGGTTTATTTGCTGGCAACAAGATTTACCTATGCTTCATTTCTCCCATAAAACTTGGCTTTCCTTTGCTCTTTCGGGGCTTTTTTGCCACTTAATTGGCTGGCTTTCTATCAATTATGCTTTAGGGTTTTTACCTGCCTCCATCGTTTCGCCAACGCTATTAATTCAACCCGTATTGACTTCAATCATCTCGTTTTTCTTGTTGCACGAAATGCTCAGAACAGAACAAATTATTGGAGGAATAGTTGTTCTGTTTGGGGTTTATTTGGTGAATAGAGGGAAGTGATGGAGGAATAGGGCAAGGAGTAAAAGAGTTATGAGTAAAAATTTATGAGTAAAAGAGTTATGAGTAAACAAGCGTATTACTTAGTTTTAATCCTCATTCACCAACTATCATTTACTCATAACTCCTTTACCCATCACCTCACTCACTCTTTCCTATCCGAATGCCCCAAACTACGTTCTGGACAGACAATGTCTCTGACGATTTGCTTGATTTCTTTAGCTTCTGGAAAATGCCCTTCACGTTTACGGTCAAAAATTAGTTGGTCATTCAGAGAAATTTGGAAACGTCCAGCAATTTCACTTGGACGAAGGCTAACTTCTTGCAAGTCATCCATAAAAGTGGTCAATAATTCTTGTGCTAACCATGCCGAACGCATCAGCCAATGACATTTTGGGCAGTATTCTATTGTTATTTTAGGTTTCATATTTTAATAGTAAGCGAAAAGCGATTTGCGAAAAGCGAATGTACTGATAATTGGAGACAATAGATTCCATTTCTCACAAGCCCGAATGAATGAAAGAAATAATTAAAAATAGCGTAAATATTTCTGAAATTTACGCATCATTTATAAATCAACAAATTATGACCATTGAATTAAGAAGCGACACATTTACAAAACCTACTCCTGCTATGTTACAAGCCATGTTTTCTGCAACCGTTGGCGATGATGTTTTTGAAGATGACCCAACCGTAAAAGCACTCGAAGAAAAAACGTCTCAAATGTTTGGCTACGAAGCTGGACTTTTCTGCACGTCTGGAACAATGACGAATCAAATTGCGATTAACGTCCATGTCAGACAAGGCGATGAGGTCATTTGTGATGCTCTCTCGCACATATACTTGTACGAAGGTGGTGGAATTGCTGCAAATTCGATGGCTTCGGTCAATTTATTACAAGGAAATCGTGGACGATTAACGGCTGAACAAATCAAAGAAGCTATCCAACCTGATAATATTCACCACCCAATTACTCGTTTGGTTTCTTTAGAAAATACCGTAAATAAAGGCGGAGGAGCGTATTACGAACTATCTGAAATACAGAAAATCAAACAAGTTTGTGTTGACAATAATCTTCCTTTACACTTAGACGGAGCAAGAATTTTTAATGCTTTGGTTGAAACGCAAGAAAGCCCTTTGGAATATGGAAAAGCTTTTGATTCGATGTCAGTTTGCTTATCAAAAGGCTTAGGAACGCCCATTGGTTCAGTGCTTTTAGGCACAAATTCTTTCATAAAACAAGCTCGTAGAGTTAGAAAACGCTTGGGTGGTGGCTGGCGACAAGCGGGATATTTGGCTGCCGCAGGAATTTATGCTTTGGACAATAACGTAAACCGTTTAGTTGAAGACCATGCTCGTGCAAGAGAAATCGAGAAAATTATGGAGCAATTGCCAGAAGTAGAAGAAATTTATCCAGTTGATTCTAATATCGTTATTTTCAGACTGAATGATAAAATTTTATCGTCTGATTATGTTCAAAAACTCAACGAAAAAGGCATTAAAGCAGCAACTTTTGGCAAACATTTAGTTCGTTTTGTAACCCATTTAGATTTTACGGACGAACATTTGGAGGAATTTAGGAATAAGATTATAAAGTGATGGGAATGTGAGATATTATCCATTTAAGCTTTTCTAAATTGTTCAAAAATTCATATTATTCCAGTTTAAACGCTGTCAGGGTTTTGAACCCTGACAGCGTTAGGTGGCTTAAATCTCAATAATTCCTTACGACTTTATGGACTTAAACACTTACGACTCTCAAAAACTTAAAACTCTACTTCTTCGGTTCATTCAATTCAATTACGTAACCATCTGGGTCAGTAACGTAAATTTGAAAAGCACCGTCAAAACGCTTTTGGCGGTGATATGGTACATTTTTTTCTTTCAAAAATGCCTCAATTCCATCCGCAGAATTGGTGGGAATTGATAAAGAAAAGTGAGCTGCATTTTTATCATTATTGGCAACTGGATTTTCCCTTCCTAAAAGTAAATGAAGCTCTTGACCTGGAGCAACTTTAAACCATCTTCTAATAGCTAAAAGATTATCAGGTACATCTAATGGCGACAAACCGATTATTTCACGATAGAAAGTAACACTCGTTTTCAAGTCTTTGACCGCTAAACCGACATGATTGTACGATAAAATGGTGATACCTTTCGTAGGCTCTGTTCCCTGACTTATTCCTTGAAAAGCATTCAAGAAAAGACAAAAAGCAAGTATTGTCTTAAAGATTAATTTCATTTTTCGATTGTTTTTGGATAAAAAATAAATTCGAGACGAACTTACTTCTTTAGTTTTCTATTCTTATCCTCCTGTTGAGATATTATTTTGAGATATTGCTCAACATCCAATTTTTTATTCGCCAAAATCTTCTTGTCTTTATCTAAAAACAATAAATTCGGATAAACAGTTGTATTGAATTTATTGGTAAAATCTGTTACAGTATGAGAGTCAAAAACGTTGATAAATCGCTGGGTTTTAAATTCTTTTACAAAATTCAGCCACTTCTTTTTGTCTCTTGTTCCACAAGCCAAATACACTTTTACGCCCTTTGTTTCTAATTTGGGATACGCTTCTAAGAGTTTTTTGGTAGTTTCTTGGCAATGATGACATTCTGGGTCATAAATCATAACAAGGGTATAATTTGCTTTTACGCCATAAAGTGGGGTATAAATATCTAAGGTGTCTGTCATGTCCATATTAGAAATTTTATTCCCTAACAAAACAGGTTTCATCTTCATTACATACTCTTTATTTCGACGAATGGAAGAAGTGTCCCAACCAGATTCTGGCTCATTGATGATATATTTTTCAGCAACGTGAATGTAAGCTCCTTCACGCCCCATGATTTCAGGAGCAATAAATTTTTGAGCGAATTTACCGACTACGTACTTTCTTAAATCAGATTTATAAGGCGTTTTTCCGATTATGGCATCCGCAATTTGAATAATGGTATCTGGCTCAAAATAACTAATATTCTGAAGGTAAGTGTCCATTTTTTTCCCGATAAATGGCGTGCGTAACATTCGTTCATCGCCCAAATTGATATTATCCCAATAGTGCTTAAAATAGTAATTAGACTGGGCAATAGTGTCTTTTAAAGTTGGTTTGGCAGGTAGCGGCGGCACGTCAATATCTACACCCGCACGTAAAATATTACTTGTGAATGTTCCTGTATTTTTCTGCACATAATCTTTCTGAAATTGCTCTAATTCAGCGTAAATAGCTTGTTTTTGAGCATTAGTTGCACCTTTTAACTTTTTAGCTTTGGCATTAGCTTGAGCTACGAAGTCTTGAAATAATGACGCTTCTACTGAACCTTTAATTTTGAGATTGTTGGTATAGTCAGCCGTATCGGTTTCCATTGAAAAAGTTTGGTCATTGATAACCAAATCGAAGATTCTACTTCTGCCCATCGCTACCACATAAAAACCAAGTGGCAACTTCTTTTTTCCCTGAAAAACTGCCAATCCAGAAGCATCAATTTGGGCGGTATCTTGCGATAAAAATGTGTCTTCATAATGATGAACCAAATACAAAGTAGAGTCTTTCAATCCTTTGATTTTTAATTCAATACGATGTTGAGAGAAAGTAGTTTGGGCAATAAAAAGTAGAGCAATTAGGGCGATAATATTTTTCATTGATAAATTTTCTTGAACCTTTTAGTTTTAATCTTAACGAAATTAAGAAGAATTTATTCAAGAAATTACCACAACGAATACTTTAACATTCATTAACAAAAAGGGCTTGTTGAAAACTTCTCAAAAAGGGTTATTTTTGTATGGAGGAGATTTCGTAACACAGACTTCAGTCTGTAATAAAAAAACACTTACAGACTAAAGTCTGTGTTACTAAACCAATAAAATATGCCAATTCAAAAAGTAACAAAAGAAGAAATTCTTGCCAAATCATTAGAGGTTTTTCGTCACAGAGGCTATCATAACACTTCTATGAGTGACCTTTCTAATGCCGTAGGTTTACTGAAAGGCAGTTTTTATCATTATTTCGATAGTAAAGAAACTCTGATGAAAGAGGTTTTGGAAAGTGTCAATATTTTTCTACAAGAACAGGTTTTCCCGATTGCCTACAATCCAACATTGTCGGTAGAAGAACGAATGGAAACGATATTGAAACGATTTTCAAAAACCGTTTTTAGTAGAGAAGGAGGTTGTATTGTGGGAAATACCATTCTTGAAACGGTCAATCAATACCCGCAATTTAAAGAAGTTTTACAGGCTATTATTATGGGTTGGACAAATGCACTCGTCCATTTGTATTCCCATACTCACCCGCCCGAAAAAGCCAAAAAATTAGCAGAACAATCCATTATGGAATATGAAGGGGCAATTATGATGGCAAAACTTTACGGTGAAAGTTATTACTATAAAGATTGTTATATCCGTACAATGGAACGTTTGAAAGATTAATTTCTGATAAATTCCATTCACTCAATATTTGGTAAAACATTTGATAATCAAGTATATTTTACTCAAATTGGGATAAATAAATTTTATCACATAAACCCACAAATATTATGGAACCCAATAGCCTTCCACTTGAAAAGGAATTAGAACCAATTTTCACCAAACAATTACCTCCATTTCCAGATAACATTAAAGATTTATGCGTTAAAATAGCTCCAATTTTAGCTATTATTGGGGTTGTTTTTGGCGTTTTGGGGACTGGACTTGGAGTATTATTTTCACCATTTGCATGGTTTTCAGGAAGTGTCCTTTATGGTATTGGAATAATTTTCCTATTGATTATGTTGATTTTGAATGCTTTAGCAATTCCTGGATTATTCAATCAGAAAATGGAAGGTTGGAAATATATGTATTATGCCCAATTGGTTAACATCGTTTATCATTTATGCACAGGCACTTGGATTAGTGGACTTATTGGGGCATTTATAGGTTTTTGGATTTTATTTCAGATAAGAGAGAAATATAGTTAAGAAGTTTGGGGGAATGGGGAGATGAGTTACGGAGGAATGGAGTTAGGAAAAGTGAATAATATCTATACATTGTACATTCCTCTTAACTCCATTACTCATAACTACCTCAACAATTCTACTCCTAACTCCCTTCTTATCTCTCCATAGCCGCTTTCTTGGCAGGAAAATAAGACGCAATCATCGTGATAATTACCACGACTAAGGCAGTGAAAAAGAAGTCCCAAAATTGCATTTTTACGGGATAAGCATCAATCAAAGCTCCGACAATTCCCATTGAAACTAAGCCGTAAGTTTGTTGTAACCAACACAATCCGAAACCTAAAATCAGTCCAACAATTGCTCCTGAAAACGCCACAATTGCCCCTTCTGTTAAAAATATCTTTTGAATCATTCCCGTATTTGCCCCGATTGCATAAAGCGTTTTGATGTCCTCTTTTTTCTCAATTGCCAACATCGACAAAGAGAAGAAAATATTAAAACTGGCAATGCCTATAATAAAAGTTAAAGTCAGAAAGACAAAGAGTTTTTCAATTTTGATAGCTCTTAATAAACTTGCGTGTTGTTCATCTTGATTTTGAACGGTAAAACCTCCACCCAATGCCGCTTTCAGTGCTTCTTGCACTTTGCTAATCTCCTCTGAATTAACCACTTGTATTTCTAAAGAAGTTCGTTCGTCGTTATAATCGAATAGATTTTGAGCAAAAGTTAATGGAGCAAAAATATAATTATCGTCATATTGTTGTTCAATAAAAAACACGCCCGACGGAATCAAACTCATTTTATTAAAAGCATCGCTGGCGGTAAAATCAATCGTTTTTGAATTAGTATTTCTTGGATACCACAATTCTAAAGGTGTAAAAAACGCATCAACATCAACACCCAAAGTGATGGCAACACCTGAGCCTACAATTCCGTGACTAACACCATTTTCTTTAAGTTTTAATTTTCCATCAATCAATGATTTTTTCAGTCGGTCTTGCTTTAAAAAATTATCATCAACACCTTTCAAATTAACTACCATTTGGGCATCCCGATAACGTACTAAAACGTTCTCTTCGATGACCTGATTGATGTATTTTACACCATCAATTTTGCTCAATTTTTGAACAAGCGACGGAGGACAATCAAAATGTTTACCTTTCGTTGGTGTAATTTTCAAATCGGCATCAAAACTTTTGAAAAGTCCACGCTGAAAATCTTCCAATCCATTAAAAACCGACAAAACCACGACTAAAGCCATCGTTCCAACTCCAACTCCCAACATCGAAATCATGGAGATAAGCGAAATAAACGAGGTTTTCTTTCGTGCAAAAAAGTATCTTTGGGCTATGTAAAATGGGAAATTCATTTTATTTGAGTAACACAGACTTTAGTCTGTTAAATTAATAACAGACCGAAGTCTGTGTTACGTAATCATAAAATCAGAACAGACTGAAGTCTGTATTACGTAAAATCTAATCTTCAATTTCCTCTCCTTCTTTCAAAGGCGGAATTTCTAATTGTGAAATAACAGCGTCCATGTGAGCGGCGTATTCAGCGGTATCATCAATAAAAAATTCAAGATTGGGTACAATACGCACTTGATTTCTAATTTTATTGCCTAATATTCCTCTGATTACTTTTGTCTTTTCACGAATATCCTGTAAAAGCCCTTGCTTGTCGTTGGTGAGCATAAAGCTCAAATACGAACGTGCAATTGATAAATCGGGGGTCATTTTTACGTCAGTTATCGTTACAAAAGCATTTCCGAAAGTACTTCTCATGTCTTTCTGAAAAATTTCGCTTAAATCTTGTTGTATCAATTTAGCGAACTGTTGTTGTCTTTTAGATTCCATTCTTGTCTTACAACTGAGTTTCTTTTATATCAAACCTATACTCAGTCTCGTTTTATAATTTTAACTTTACAAAGTTCGGAAATATTTTCTGAAACCTTAGCATTTTATCTCAACACTGCATTTTTAACTCATATTCAACGAACATGAAAAACTTTCAGATATATAGTAAATTAAAAATAGTATTAACCGTATCTGTGCTTTGTTTAACGTTCATTTGTATGCAATGTGTTCCTGAAAAAACCGTTGCCCAACAAAAAACACCAAGCAACACAACACAACTTCCCAAAAAAGCTGAAGCCCTTCCTAACTTAAAAACCGAAAAACCAACCGAAGGCATTGGCGAAGTAGTCACTAAATTTTCATCAACTTTGAGTAACATCTCGGTTGAAAAAAAAACAGATACTTTTTCTCCCGAACGCTTTCCAAATGTCGTTTATCCAACCTATCTCAATAAAAACTTGGGTTTTTATCTCCCAAACTGGATTGTCACTTTACAAACTACACTTTCAAAAGTTTACAAGCAAAAAGGAATTCCCTTGAGAAATCGAGGTATATGGGGTTCGGTAGATTGGAAAGAACACAATAACGAAGGAACAGATTGGAATTTCTTTATTAATCCTGATAATGGACAAGCCTATAAGGATAATTTTAATACTCGTAAGTCGGTCAATATGAATACTTTTTCATCGGCATTATCTATCGAAAAAAGAATACAAGGTGGTGTTGTGGATCTGAACGGCTGGGATAATAAGTCGGAAGATGAATTAGCAAGAATGGGGAATAACTTAGCTCGTGCAACCGAATTTGGCGATTATTTCGTGAGAGGAAAACAACAAATTGGACTGGTCAATATGGACTGGGAAAATAATTACGAAAATGGTTCAAACCCACGCAAAGCACTTCGTTTTATCAAATCTGTTTGTGATAATTTACAAGGAATTTTTCAGGCGATGTACGTGCATCCCATCAAACCCGAAGTTGGGTATTTATCAAAAAATGGTTATCCTGATGCCAATGGAAATGTAAAAACGGGCGATATTAATCCACTTTATACTAATCATGAAATGTTAGATGGAATTGATTATCGACTAACAGATTCCGAGAACTTTGCCCCACTTTTAGAAATGTCTCATTACGGAGAAACCACCATGCACGGTTTTAATGACGGCGTAAGAATATTAAATGCTTATGGAAATAATGCCAATATTGAACATTATTTGGCACGAGTTACCAGCATGGCTGAAAAAAATTATAGTTACCTTCACAGTATTGGTAAGGATTTATGTTTTATTCAAGCAAAACTTATTTGTGATAGAGGCGGAAATGGTTGGCAATACAAAGACGGAAATCGTCTGGGCGGTGGAGCAAAAACAGGATTTTCCCAATATTTAACCCGTGACCAAGCCTTCAAATCGACGATGGCGGTTTTCTTTTCGGGTTTACATTTTCATGAATGGAACAGACCAATCCCAAACTTAAATGCGGATAGTTACAACGGTTTTCAGTTTGCCTTGAATTTATTGGGAACGAGAAAACAATTCTCAGAAACCGAAAAAATATCAGCGGTGGACATGAGAACGGCTCAAGCCGAATTTCATTTGTGGAAATCAAAGTATAAATTTGCAGGAGAGAGCAATTTCAGACAAGAAGAAGGTTACAAACTGAAAGACAATACCGATAATTTATTAGTCAGAACGATGCGTCTGGGCAATAAATTGGCAATTGTGGTACTGAATCCTTATCATGTTGCTACTAAATTTAATCTTACGGTGGCGTGTACAAATGGCGGAAAAACGATTGAAAAATCATTTACCGCAGCAGATTGGCAGTCGTGCTACCCCAATGAAGCCCGTAAAGATTATATTTTTGATATTGTTGAAATGAAATAAGTGGTTAGTTATTGGTAATTAGTTATTGGGGAGAACTCCTAAGGTAAGAAATTACCGCAATTTAAGTATTATTTAAAATTTAGTTTACCTTTCAATAAACTACAACATATTGATTAATAGACACTTAAATCAACCATTCAACCGATAACCAATCACTAATAACGACATAAAAATATGCTTAGTTTTTTTAAGGTAAATGCAGTTTACCAAATCTTTAGTTTATTGATTTTGCTTGTACTCATCCGTGTACCTGTGTATTTGGTGGGTCTGCCCGAACTGATTCCAGAATTGCAATGGATGTTGGTTGGCGAGCAAATCAATAAAGGTTTTGTGATGTATTCCGAGATTTGGGATAATACTGCCCCGCTTTCTGCTTTGGTTTACGCTGGACTTGACGGTCTTTTTGGTCGCTCGCAAACAGTTTATCAATTGGCAGCTTTGTCGGTTGCTTCATTTCAGGTGATTTATTTTAATGTGATGATTAATAACCGTGATATTTTTGCCAAACGCAATTATGTTCCAGGTTTAATTTATTTACTTTTTCTCAATATTTCCTTCGATTGTTGTACGCTTTCGCCTGTTTTGATGGCAACCACTTTTGTGTTGATGTCATTCGGAACGATGGTTCGTCAAATCAGCAGATTACAAGCAACCGATGAAGTTTTTGAAATTGGCTTTTTGATTGGTATGGCTTCTTTATTTTATCCTCCTGCTTGTATTTTCATTCTTTGGGCAATTGCTTCTTTGGTATTTTTTAGTGGTGCAACCCTTCGCCAACACTCATTATCAATCTTTGGTTTTTTATTCCCATTGTTATTGACAGCTCTGTTTTTCTATCTTGACGGAACGTATGAGGCATTTTCAAGAAATTTCATTTCATCTGTTTTCCAAATAAGACAGTATAATCTCAACGATTTCAAAACACTTTTGGCAACTTTGCTTTTACCTTTTGGCTTAGGAATTTTAGGCTTTTTGAGATTAGTAAATGCCTTTGGTTTCAATAACTTTCAAATCCGTTGTCAGCAAGTAATGATGCTTTGGGCAATTGCGGGCATTGTGTCAATCGGTCTTATGCCATTTTTAGCTCCGATGCAATTCCTTATTTTTGTACCCGCTTTGGCATTTTTCACCATTAATTTCTTCAATACATTCAAAAAACAATGGTTGGCGGAATTGATATTTTTAGGTACATTCGGAGCAATATTATTGATTCATTATCAAGCGGTTTATGCCACAGGTTCAGAAGGTTTTGTGCAATTAAAAAACTTAAAATTAGGTCAAAAAGTGGATGTGAAAATCCAAAATAAAAGGGTTTTAGTTTTAGGTGATGGCATGGAAGAGTATAAAAATAATTATGCTGCCACGCCATACTTGAACTGGAATTTAGCCAAATATGAATTAGAAAATCTTGATAATTACGACAACGTAATCAGTATCCTCCGCAATTTTGAGAAAGATTCGCCCGAAATTATTATTGATAAAGTAAACCTTGCCCCAAAACTTTTTAAAAGAATTCCTGCTTTGGAAAGACGTTATAAATTGGTTGAAAAAGGAGTTTATAAGCGGGTTTAGCCTTGTTTATCATTCATAACAACTACAAAATCGACCCACAAAACTATGAAAGCCTATAATCCACAATGGTCAGCTAATGAATCAACTCAACAAACTACTCAGAAGTGGTTTCGAAAAGGCTTTTTGAGTCAAGAGCAAATTTTAGAAGTTCAAAAATCTTATCCCTTAGATTATTATAATCCAAGCGGTTTCTTGAAAATTGGGCTTTTCATTTTCACCATTTTGGCGGCTTCATTTTCTATAAGTATTATGACTTTGTTTTTTATTGCACCTTTTCAAAGCAATGAAAAACTTGCCATTATTATTGAAGCGTTTGTTATCGGAATAGTCTTTATATTCGTTCTGGAATCACTTATTAAAAGTCGAAAATTATATCATTCGGGTATCGACAATGCTTTGCTTTATATGGCTTTGGGAGCATTTTGTACGGCTATTTATTTGATTTTTGAGCAATCACACCCTCCTACTTGGCTATTCTTAACAATTTTTCTTCCTTTTTTAATCGTTTCAGTCATTCGATACGCAGATTTGGTTGTGTGTTGTATCTCGTTTTTCTTAGTATTATCTATTCTTATTAGTTTAGCTTTAACTTCTGTTTTTGGAAAAACTTTCCTGCCATTTATCATCATGGCATTCTCGATTGCCGTTTATTTTTTAATTAAAAAACTGAGCAAAAGAGCTGATTATTTATATTACGAACAATGTTTAGGCATTGCCAAAACACTTTCTTTAGTGAGTTTTTATTTGGGAGGAAATTATTGGGTAGTCCGAGAAGGAAATGCTATGATTAATGACTTGGCAACAACAGCTTCTCCACAAATTGCCTTTGCACCATTATTTTATTTTTTCACCTTAGCGATTCCATTGGCTTATATTTTCTTTGGACTCCGTTATCGTGACCGCTTGTTGCTCATTATTGGAATGCTTACTGCTGGATTTTCAGTTTTTACTTACCGCTATTATTTTGGATTTCTACCAATCGAAATGGCTCTGACAATCAGTGGAATTTTATTAATAGTCTTGTCAGGAGGATTAATTTATTATCTTAAAAATGAGAAAAACGGCTTTACTTATCAGCCTGATGATGAACGAGAAGGAATGAATTTAGAAGCTTTATTAATGTCCGAAGTGATTCAATCTAAAGTCCCACAACAAGGTGATACTTTTCGGTTTGGCGGTGGCGATACAGGCGGTGGTGGTGCAGGTGGAAACTATTAATTCATTTACCATGAAAAAATTCTTACAAAAACTCAACACAGACCGTATTTTGTCAATTTGTGCCATATTGATTGGTTTAATGACTCTTGTCGTTTATTTTATTCAAACACGTCTTTTAATCGAACAACAACACGCTGGCGTTTGGCCTTGCGTAGAAATTACCGCCACAAATGCTTATGAAGGTACTCATGACAAAGAGTCATTCAAGGTAAATGTTACCAATAAAGGAATTGGTCCAGCCATTATCAAGAAAGTAGAATTAAAGTTTAGAGGAAAAATTTATCACGAATATTCCGATATTTTTTTTATGGTCAATCATAATTATGATTTTGGACGCAGTAGTTTAGAAGGACGAGTAATGGCTGCTAATGAAACTGTCAATCCTATACAAATTCCTTTGTCGGTAGAGGGACATAAGTTTTCTCAGATATTCTACAATACCGACTCTCTGCAAAGCAAAATTTATTACCAATCCGTTTATGGAAAATGTTATGTAAGCTCTGGATTTGATGCACATGAATTGCCCAACTGTGATTTTTTAGAAGAGAAAAAATAAAGTCACCCCTGAATTATTTATAATTATAGAAATAAAAAATATAACAATAATACCTTTATTTAAGGAAAAACACTCATTTAATTGACTTATTTCGTGAATTCTTTTCAAAAATGTATATTTGCTATCAGTAAACAGTAAACAGTTATCAGTAAGTAGTAAACAGTAAACAGTAAGCAAAAAATGGTACATGAAATCAATTCGTATAACCACTTTGAGATACTCGCAACTAATTACGGTTTACTGATAGCGGTTCGCCGCCCGACTGCTTTACTGATAACGATTAACTGATAACTGATAATGAAAACTGTCAACTCTTACAATTTTGCTGGCAAACGTGCCTTAGTTCGTGTAGATTTTAATGTTCCTTTGAACGAGCGTTTTGAAATTACAGACGATACTCGTATTAAAGCTACTATTCCAACTATCACAAAGATTTTAAATGATGGAGGTTCTGTAATTTTGATGTCGCACTTAGGTCGCCCGAAAGATGGCCCTACTGACAAATATTCACTAAAACACCTTGTTACACCGCTTTCTGTTGTATTTGGTCGTCCCGTAAAATTTGCTGATGATTGTATTGGACAATCTGCTATTGAACAAGCTTCTGCTTTGCAAGGAGGTGAAATTTTATTGTTAGAAAATCTTCGTTTTTACAAAGAAGAAGAAAAAGGGAATGTTGAATTTGCCGAAAAATTGTCAAAATTAGGCGATGTTTGGGTAAATGATGCTTTTGGAACAGCTCACAGAGCCCATGCTTCAACAGCAGTAGTTGGTCAATTCTTTGAAGATAGAGTTTCTGGTTTTGTGATGCAAGCAGAAATCGAAAATGCACAAAGAATCTTAGAACACGCAGAAAGACCTTTCACCGCTATTATGGGTGGTTCTAAAGTTTCAGACAAAATTTTATTAATTGAAAAATTATTAGATAAAGTTGATAACCTTATCATTGGTGGCGGTATGACTTATACTTTCACATTGGCAGAAGGTGGAAAAATTGGAAAATCAATTTCTGAACCAGACAAAGTAGAATTGGCGAAAGAGCTTTTGAAAAAAGCAGCAGAAAAAGGCATAAAAATTTATATGCCAGTTGACAATTTATGTGCAGATAAATTCTCGAATGATGCAAATCGTCAAGTGGTAGCAACTGGTGAAATTCCTGACGGATGGGAAGGATTAGACATCGGCCCAGAATCAGCAAAATTATTCAAAACAGTTATCGAATCTTCAAAAACTGTACTTTGGAATGGCCCAATGGGCGTTTTTGAATTCCCTAACTTCGCTAATGGTACAAATGCCATTGCAGATGCAGTAGTAACTGCAACAGAAGAAAACGGTGCATTCTCATTGATTGGTGGTGGAGATTCAGCTTCGGCAGTAAACAATGCAGGTTATGGCGACCGTGTTTCTTATGTATCAACAGGCGGTGGTGCTTTGTTGGAATACATGGAAGGTAAAACATTACCAGGTGTTGCTGCTTTAATGTAGTAATTAGTTACTGGTTATTAGTTACTGGTTACATCAATAAAACCAATAACTAATAACTTTTTTAGTGTCCCTTGTGGGTTTTTGACTAATCTGTTACTGGTTACATCAATAAAACCAATAACTAATAACTAATAACCAATCACTAATAACCAACTTTCACTTCTGCCCCAACGCCTTGCGTTATTCCTCCTCTCAAATCCAATTTCTTGGTATTTCCTTGATAACCATTTGGTAAATTTACTACGTGTCCTTGTTCGATGATGGCATCGAGCGTTGAGGTAGGTATTTGTCCGCACGTCCATGTAGTGGGAATATTCCAATTACCCGATTGAATACTAATTGTCTTGTCTGTTGGACAAGGTAAAACTGTCACAGTTGCATTGCCCGTAACCGTACCAACGCCACAATTACTGGCAACGGACGCAATAGAATAGGTTTGCGTACTGCTTGGACTCACCGTTTTGAGGGTTGGAGACTGCGATGTGGTCTGCCCCGTAGTCACATCAGAAGTTTGATAAAACCAAGCATTTCCACCCGTAAAATTAAGATTCAAATTAGCTTTTTGTCCAGAGTAAATAGATGTTGAACCTGTAATATTGGCTGTTATGGGTTCTCCGATTTTTATTTGTACGGGGTCGGATTCCTCTGATAGGCACGTGCGTTGTTTGCCTATTATTGTGTATGTGCCTGGTTGGGTTACAATTAAAGAATAACTTTCTTGTTGAGAAATAATAATTCCATTCCTTTTAACAATCAAAGAATCAAATAAGGTTAAATTATTAGGTTTATTTTCATTGAACCCGAAGCGTAAAAAATTATTCGCACAAATTCCTATATCATTTCCCAAAGTTTCTGCCAATATAGGTTTTGGCAATTGACTAATTACCTTTATTTCTGTCGAGTCTGAAAAACCAGTACATGAGCCAGAAGTTACTCTACATTTATAAAATCCAGCTTGCTGTGGAGTAAAGTAACTGTTTGTCGCAGCTACAATTGGTTGTGAACCTTTGAACCATTGAAAATTAGAATTGGGAGATGAATTTAAAACCAGAAGTTGAGCATACCCACCTTGACAAATTAATGGTCTAAAAGTATGAATTCTATATGTAACTCTATCTCCAACGGTAATCTTAACAGTATCTGATGGATTGATAATACAACCTGATGAACTACCATCAATAACATACTTCCCAGTTTCGGTTATATAGTTATATGAAATATTCTGATTTGTAGCAACTCCATCTTTATAAAGAGTAATATTACTAAAACCTTGTAAATAGTTATAATCTAAATATGTTGTCATCCCTTGACATATTTCATTACTAAAACCTTCTTTTACAAATAATTTTAATTTTACAGTATCTTTTCTAATAACATTTATTCCGTTAGATACAGTAGTACAATTTCCTTGACTTAATGCTAATGAATATGTTCCTTCTTCCCAAACTGCATTTAGATAAGGTCCAGTTTCATCTTGAATATTAACACCATTTTTTTTCCATTGAAATGAATAAGTGGCTAATGGATTTTCATTCAAAATGTTATTTACAAAACCAGCATATGTTGCATCTCCACAAATAACAACTGGTGAAGTTCCATTATAACTTGATATTGTAGTATTATCTATTACATTACTAAAAACTACAATAGAATTAGCAATTGAACTTGCAGTATAAGCAACAGGACATTTGTCCGTAATCGTAGCTTTGTAATTTCCAGTAATATTAGCGATTAGTGTATCTTTTATTTCTCCCAATAATATGTTATCATCTCTTCGCCACTGATAAGTTGCACTATCGCTAAAATAAGTATTTCTTATGATTACTGACGTTCCAGCACATTGAAATTTATCGCCTACACGATAGGAGTAGTAATTTACTGTTTGCACGACAGAAATATTAACACTTCTTGTGTAGTTACTACACCCCGTTTTACTTACAGAAGCTATATAATTACCTGTTTGAGTCATGCGGAATGAAGGATTTGTACTCTGTGTTATTCCATTTTTTTTCCATTCGTATGATACTCCTAATTGGTTGGAACTAATTATTCCAGTAAGAGCAGAACCTTGACATAGTGATTGTCCATAGTATATCTCCCTCCCCAGCAAGTTCTTCACCGAAATAGTCAAAACCTGTCCATCCGTACTCAAATATCCACTCAATGTACTCGTAGCCGAAGGAGAGGTCGATACAATCCTGATTCTATATTTTGTTCCTACCTGTAAGTATTGTGGAAAGGTAATCTCAATTGGACTAACCATGCCATTACCAATTTCGGTTTGGTTTCTAAAATTTCCATTGGCATCAGATAAATAGACTTTATAAAGTGTTCCAACGGCTAATGTTGTGATAAAGGGAATGGATAATATGCCATTTGGACAGAAAGACGTTGTGCCTAAATTTCCCAAAGTAATCGGGGCAGTCGTAACTGTTACCGTCAATAAAGCGTAATTCACACAACCGCCCGCATTAGTTGCCGTTACCGTGTAAGTTCCACTATTTAAAGAAGTTCCGTTCGGTATTACAGGATTTTGTTCGGTAGAAGTAAAAACATTTGGTCCCATCCAACGATAAGCATTAGAGGCATTTCCAAAACTACTACCCGAAAAAGCCGTCAATAAAATGTCAGAATTGGTATAAGCAGGATAGTCTAATTTAGCAAAAACTACGTCACCATAATTGGCGTTCATTCTGATATTACCTTCAATGATTGTCCCACAAGTTCCTGATACTTTTAGGCTATAATTACCAATATCTGAGTAGTTGAAGTTTGTGATAGTCAAATTATTGGATGTTGCTCCGTTAATATCCACTCCATCTTTTTGCCATTGATAAGAAGAACCATTATTACCCACACTAATCGTTTTGCTTCCTCCAATACAAACGGAGTTATTATAAGAGTTCACTACGGTAATTTGAGTTGAGGGCGAGCAAGTTCCAACCGTTATTGTAGCAGGGTTTGAGAATGTCCCCACGCCGCAAGCATTTGCAAAAGTTGTAGCTAAAAAAGTAGTTGTAACGGTTGGATTATGAATAACATTGTTACCTATTGGATTTAAGACATACCAATCATAAGTATTATTGACATTTAGTAACATCGGTGCAGCACCCGTGAAAGTATAATTTATTGTGGCTGGTCGCCCAGACCCAACCGTAAAATCATTTCCATCAAAACTCAACGTTGCAACATTCGTAATCTTAACAGGAATAACTGCCGACTGTGAAAAACAAAGTTCATTACCACTGTATCGTACTGCATAATTCCCTGATTCACGGGCAATTAACTCCGTATTAGTTTGTCCTGCAATAACGTTTCCGTCTTTGAGCCAAGTCAAAGTGCCATCGGTATAATCCTTCACTTGTAATTTAATGACATTATTTCCACAAGTTTCAAAGGCGTTTGCAATATTTTGCTGAATTTGTGGAGCAGGTAAATTGAGATTGGTGATACTAATATTCATTCCATTTGAATTACCCGTACAAGCTCCTTTGGTAGTTTGTAAATAATAATATCCCGTTTGGCTTACCACAAGACTATCTTTGTTGGCTGAAGAAATAGCCACACCGTCTTGAAACCATTGTAAAGTATGTGTAGCATTTACGTTTATTCCTTTCAGAGTAGTAGTTCTCCCCTCGCAAATGGTAGTTTTATTAGTTGTAATTTGCGGATTTGCGGAGTTCCCAAAATTCAGCGGAATACCAGAGGAGTTGAAAGTACAAGTACCTTGCGTAGTCGTGAGTGTATAGTTTCCTGTGGCAATGGCTTTATAAGTTGAATCATTCGCACCACTAATATTAACATTATTTTTTTTCCATTGATATGTAATCCCAAAACCTTTTGCTGTACTCAATCGTATGGTATCACCCGTACAGGCTTGGGAAATATTATTGGAAGTAATTTGGTAGTAATGAACTCCTGCGATATACTGTCGCACAATAATTCCCGAAGAAGTAGCCGTGCAAGCCCCTTGCGTAAGCGTAAGACTATAAAGCCCTTCAGAAGTTACGTTATAGATGCGAGAAGTAGCTCCCGAAATATCAACGCCATTTTTTTTCCATTGAAAAGTGCTCCCAGATGGAGTATTAATGGATTTTAGATAAATATTACTGCCCGAACAAATGTAATATTCAGCAAGATTCTGTTCCAATGAATCAGAAATAAAAACACCCGAAAAATTGGCACAAGCTGGATTTTGAGAAAAAACAGAAGAACTAAAAAGTGACAGAACAACAGACAAAAACAGGGTGAGGTAGATTTTCTTCATCTTGTAGTGATAGATTTATTTTTGAGTGTTTTTTTTCACAAGATAATACACCCATTCACCAAAAACAAATCAGAAGCTAAGTCCTAAATAATTATCTTTGAGGAAATAATATTGGGTAATCCTTTCGTTATTACTCAATAAATTACCAATCAGTCAATCACAACGCATTTAACGTGAACTTCCAACAACTTCCAATAAATACCACTGCCCAATATTTACTGAATGATAGTCGTCAATTATCGTCTCCGCAGCGTTCTATCTTTTTTGCAATCAAGGGGTTACACCACGACGGACATCAATTTTTGGACGACCTTTACCGAAAAGGAATTAGAGAATTTGTCATCGAACGTAATGCCCTCACTCCTACTCTTTTACGTGAATTAAACCGTATGCCTGATGCAAAAATCTGGCAAGTAGATGATAGCATTTTGGCGATGCAAGAGGTGGCAAAACATCATCGTGAACAATATTCATTTCCCATTATTGCCATCACGGGTAGCAATGGAAAAACGGTGGTAAAAGAATGGCTTTCGCAATTATTGAGTAACCGTTTTAAGGTTGTAAAAAGCCCAAAATCGTATAATTCTCAAATTGGTGTGCCTTTGTCAGTTTGGCAAATGAATGAAACCCATAATTTAGGCATTTTTGAAGTCGGCGTTTCTCGACCTGACGAAATGGCAAATCTTGAAAAAGTTGTGCAGCCACAAATCGGGATATTTACCAATATTGGTAATGCTCACAATGAGTTTTTTGAGGATAATTTACAGAAAATAAGAGAAAAAATGCTCTTGTTTAAAAATGCAAAACAACTTATTTATTGTGCAGATTACGTAGAAATTGACGAGATTATTAAAACAGAATTCTCGAATCAAAACCCTGATTGTGAATTAATTAGTTGGTCGAGAATGGCACGTAGCACGGGAATCTTTCCCGTGTCAGCTCACGGGAAAGATTCCCGTGCTACCGACATCCAAGCCAATTGGATTACTGAATTTCAAAATACCAAAGTAACGCTTAATTTCCCTCATCAAACAGGAACTTTTGACGTTCCATTTACCGACGAAGCCTCCATTGAAAACGCCATTCATTGCATCGTCACGCTTTGGCATTTGGGCTATAATTCGGTAGAAATCCAAGCTCGTTTACAGATACTCCGTCCTGTTTCGATGCGGTTGGAATTAAAACAAGGAATACGGAATAATTATCTCATTGACGATACGTACAATAATGATTTAGCAGGATTAACCATTGCTCTAAACTTTTTATCTCAACAAAAACAAAGGAACAATAAAGTTCTGATTTTGAGCGATTTATTAGAAACAGGCATTCCCGAAAAAGAATTATACCGACAAATTGCACACTTAATTAAACAGCGAAATCTTCATCAATTTATCGGAATTGGCGAGGTTATTTATCGGAATAAATCATTATTTCAAAGCCTTAAAAATGGGTCAGAAACAGATATTCAATTTTTCAAAACAACCGTTGATTTTTTAGATAGTCAGGCACTCAAAGAATCTCAAGAAAGTGTTATTTTGGTGAAAGGTGCAAGACGTTTTGGCTTTGAATCTATTATAAATCGTTTGGTACAAAAAACGCATCGGACGGTTTTAGAAATTAATCTTGATGCCGTTACCAGTAACCTCAATTATTTCCGTGATAAAGTCGGACAAAAAACCAAAATCATGGTGATGGTCAAGGCTTTTGCGTATGGTTCGGGTAGTACCGAAGTAGCTAATTTGTTGCAATTTCATGGTGTTGATTATTTGGCAGTTGCCTATACCGATGAAGGCGTTTCGCTTCGTCAAAATGGCATTTATTTGCCCATTATGGTCATGAATCCTTCCGAAAATGACTTTGAACAATTGGTAGAATTTTCGCTTGAACCTGAAATTTATAATCCTAAAATCTTAAAACAGTTTTCGGAATACATTGATAATCGGAACATTAGCTCAAAAATTCACCTAAAATTAGACACAGGAATGCACCGTTTGGGTTTTGAACAAGAACAATTACCCGAACTAATCGAAACCTTACAGTCGAATCCTAATCTTTGGATTTCTACCATTTTTAGTCATTTAGCGGCGGCAGACGAAGGCAAATTTGACGATTTTACGCTTCATCAAGTCTCACAATTTACCGAAATGGCTAATCAAATTTCGGAAGCGATTGGTTATGTACCATCTCGACATTTAGCGAATTCCGCAGGCATTGCTCGCTTCCCCGAAGCCCGTATGGATATGGTACGTTTGGGCGTTGGTTTATATGGTTTGGCAGCAAAACCCGAAGACCAAGAAAACCTCATGACGGTTGGGACTTTGAAGACCGTAATTTCTCAAATAAAACATATAAAAAACTCAGATACAGTTGGTTACGGCAGAAAAGGCGAATTAATGAGAGATACCAAAACCGCCACCATTGCCATTGGATACGCCGATGGTTTCAACCGCCGATTTAGTCGGGGCGTAGGCGAAGTGCTTATTCACGGACACCGTTGCAAGGTCATCGGGAATGTGTGCATGGATATGACGATGGTGGACGTAACCGACGTGCCACACGTACAGGAGGGCGATGAAGTGATTATTTTTGGTAATGACCTCACAATGATTGAATTAGCCAATAAAATCGGGACAATTGCCTACGAAATATTGACAAGTGTAAGCCAAAGAGTAAAACGAGTTTTTTATCAAATGTAGGAGCGAATAGCATTCGCCCAATATTGTTCGATGACGGGCGAATGCTATTCGCCCCTACTTCAAAATTTTCTTAATATTCAGCAAAAACATAATTACTCCCACACCCGAAAGCAAAAAGTAGTACATCGCAAGGGAATATACGAGTTCGTTATCGACTGAAAATACTAATTTGAATAAGATATAAGTCAAGGCGATATAACCGTAAATTATTCCCATCAACAGGAAAATATATGATTGCGTTTTGCGAGCATACAGAAATAAACCAACACACAAAATCAAGGTAATGAAGGCGTAAATAAACCAAAGCGATTGGCTAAACATACCCGTCAAAGCAGAGATTAAAGTCAAATTACTGCCCAATAAAAGATAGGTAAACGAAAAGTGTTTTTTCAGATTTTTGTATTCTGAAATTAAGCCATTCGCCGATAAGCCCAAGCCCAAAACGATGGCAGTATTGATAAAATGAGGAGCAGAAAAATCATTTTGCGATAACACCGAAAGCGGAGCAATCGACACACCAACCCACGACGCAAAAGCAGTAATTGCCATTGAAAGCACTCCACGATGGTCGAAGAAATAAGCACTAAAAAAGAATGAAATAGCGGGCAAAATCGTCACCAAGCCATATTTTGTGCCAAATAAATCGTACTGAAATTGCAAATAACCCTCCAAAATCAAGAACGAAGTACAAGCCAATAAAAGAGCGAAATCAGCGAAAGTATGGGCATTTTTAGCCTCCTCCCAAGTAAAAGGCTGACGTTTCCAAAACACAAAACCAAAACACGCCAAAGTAATCAAGGCAATCAAAGCCACAATCACTCCGTGACCAATGGTATCTAAATTTTGGTAAATCAACACGCCCAGACCACCCGTCAGCAAAGTAATTCCCAAATACAAAACCGTCCGCAATTCATAATGAAGCGAAAAAGGTTTCTGCTTTTCATACTCCGAAACAACAGCACTTTGTTCAGAAGAAATAATACCTTTCTGTTGGAGGTCTTGGAGGATTGTTTGGGTTTGCATAGACTTGAAAATTGGATTCTGACGTGAAGATACCTAAAAAATATTCTCCTTCAAATATCATAAAACTGTGGTAAATTTGGGCGTTCATCTATAATTATCAAACAAATCCTATATTCATGAATCACCTAAATAATCCACATGATAAATTCTTCAAAGAGACTTTCTCTCGCTTAGAAGTCGCACAAAGTTTTATCGAAGAAGTATTTCCTTCCGATTTACGAGAAAGACTTAATCTATCATCTCTCAAACGGATAAATGATTCTTTTACCGATGACGAATTAGAAGAATATTTAGCCGATATTGTTTATCAAACAGAATACGCAGGTCAAAAAACACTGGTAACACTCTTATTTGAGCATAAATCTTACGTTCAAAAATATCCGCATTTACAGCTTTTGCAGTATATTCTCAACATTTGGAAAGAAGAACGTAAGCAGAAAAAGAAGTTATCGGTCGTTATTCCTGTTGTCATTCATCATGGAGAAGGCACATGGAAATACAAACCTATCAAAAGCTATTTTAAAGACATACATCCTTCCCTCGAAAGATTCATTCCAGAATTTGATTATCTGCTTTTTACCCTTGATAAAATTGAAGATTATCAGATTGCCAATTTCCAAAATTTACTACTCAGCATGGCAACTATGTTATTGAAACACAGTCATGATAAGGAAGAGGATTTCCTAAAATTAACCTCATTTTGGGTAGAAAAACTAAACCGTTTGGATGCTGATAAACAATTAGAATTTATCAAAACAGTATTTCTATACATTGAAACAGCCCTGAACTTGACACAAGATAATTTAACGCCTATATTTACAGAAGTTTCCACCAACGTAAACGACATTGCCATGACGATTGCAGACCAAATAAGAATATCCGTTTCGGATAAAGTTAGAGAAGAAACATTTGAAAACACAACTTTTAACTATGTCAAAGGTTTATTTCAAAATGGAGCATCAATAGAGTTGATTTCAAAATCTTTTGGCTTATCTATCCAAAAAGTAGAAGAAATTATCCAAAAGATTAAAGCATCTTCCAACTAATATTGAAATGCTTCAATCATAAACATACACCACATTTTAAGAGGTTTTACGACCTCTTTTTTTGTACCCCAATAATATATTTCGGGTATTAAAAATTGTACATTTGTCTCAATCTTTAAACCAAACCTACTTGAGAATAGTCCCTTAAAAAAAACCTACTAACCAATTTCCAATAACCAGTCACAAAATAGCCATGTCTCCCGAAAAAATAGAACTTCCTCCTAAATATTACCTGACGTATTTTCAGTACCTCATTGATTTTGTGCAGAAAAAATATCAGCATATTTTGAATGAAACAGAACAGCAGTTTTTGACGGAGTTCGAGGCTTTGACGGAGGATGAAAAATGTCTTTTTATCCGTTTTTGTAACCGTACAGGCTCTTTTTTCAGAACGGATAAATTGAAATATGCTGAAATTGAGAATATTCCAGAATCTCTGAATGCTTTGATTGAAAAGGGTTTTGTCGAGCCACTTTCTGAGAACCATCTTTTGCAAGCGGGCGATATTTTGGATATTTTTAGCAAATCGGAATTGATAGAATTGGCGAAAATGCTTAATCTTGAAACTCGAGGAAAGGCATCTTTGAAGAAAGACGAAGTATTAGATTGGCTCTTGGCGGTTGGTAATTGGGACGATATAGTTTATCTATTAAATGATGAAGATTACGCCCAAATTCATGCCCTACCGCACTCACTCGTGAAGGTATTGCACGAAATGGAAGTCCAAATGCTAAAGTTTCTTTTCTTTGGCTCTCGGCACGGCGATATGACCGAATTTGTCACCCGTGATTTGGGATTTCAGTCGTATGAAAAATTTGACGAGGACAAAATGGTAGCGTACTTCCAAACTCGACAGGAAGTAGAAGACAAATTGAAAGTAAGTCTTGCACGTGAGGATTTTTATTTGATGCAACAAGCTGAAATTGAGACAATTGAAATTTATAATTGGTTCATGGATTGGACGGAATCTCACCGAAAAGAATTAGCCGAAATTGCTATTCCAACGTTCAATCGTTTTTCGCTAAAAGTTGCTCTTTATTTAGAAAAGAAAAAGGATTTAGACCAAGCCTTGACCATTTTTAGACTTACCGAAGAATCACCTTCTCGGGAACGTCAAGTCCGAATTTTGGATAAACAGAAAAATAAAGAAGAAGCAAAAGCCCTTTGTGAGGCTATTTTAGCTGAACCACAAAATGCCGACGAACAGTTTTTTGCCGAAGATTATTTGAATCGTTTGGAAGCTCAATTACAGAAAAAGAAATCTAAAAAAGCCGTTACGCAACAGCTTCATAATTCACAGTCTATTACAATTGATGCTTTGTGGAAACGACAAGTGGAATTTGGCGTAATTGATTATTACGAAAATAGAGGTTTAAAGGCAACTTTTACTGAAAATCACCTTTGGCGAAGTTTGTTTGGTTTGCTGTTTTGGGATATTATTTTTGATACTGATTCATTAGCCATTCATCACCCTTTACAACGTTCTCCTTCCGATTTATTTAAGCCAACTTTCTTTGAAAAACGTAAAGAAAAAATGGAAGAACGCCTTAAAATGTTGGAAGATGAAGATGCTACTACGGTTTATATGAATCGGATTTTCTTTGAGAAATTTGGCATTACAAATCCTTTGGTGGATTGGTACGGTGGACTTTTCCCTTTGATATTGACACTTTTAGATAAACTTTCACCCGAACAAATCAGTTTAATTACCTTAGAAATGGCTCGAAATCTCCGTGAAAATGTACGTGGTTTCCCCGACCTTTTTATGTGGGGCGATGGCGAATATAGCTTTATAGAAGTAAAATCGCCAACGGATAGTTTATCAAATCAGCAATTATTTTGGTTACGCTTTTTCGAAAGTATTAATGTGAATTCTAAGGTTTTAAGAGTTGAATGGAGAGTGGAGTTTTCTGAATTATGATTTATGTGGTTTTAAGATTTTCGCAATACAAAAGCCTTGCAGATTCAAAACTGCAAGGCTTTTCATTTTACGCACTTCTCTGCAAAACTTCAACCAACTTTTTCAACGTTATAATCGTTTCAATCCTTGCATCATCTAATGCTTGCCATAGTTTTCTTTCCTGTATGATTTTTTCTTCGTTCATCTGCCCCCCCCACCACTTTCAGCATTTTTTAAGATTTTAGTATCTTTTTGGGGTAAATCTTCTATTAAGTTACTGAGTGGGATTTCTAAAATTTCTGCAATTGCTTCTAAGGTTTCGGCTTTTATTTTGGTTTTCCCAGTTTCCAGAATTGAGTAGGTGTTCTGCTTCATTCCTAATCGGTATGCCATTAATTCCTGGGTAAAGTGTTTTTCGTCTCTATACTTGCGTATGCGGTTAGCGTAGGCTTCGTTTTTCATGATATTAGAATAATAAGGTTTAAACAATTGTTACAAAAATTATCAATAAAAATCATACAAACAAGTTAAAAGCGTGATAAAGTTATCATATTTAATGATAGCTTTATCCTGAAAGAGTAAACGGTCAAATTCAAAATTTACGGAAGTTTGTAAAAACAAATTCGTAAACCCTTAAAATTTGATTATTATGAAGAAGATTAGTTTATTACTCGGTGTGTTATTTTTTAGTTTTATGATTGGCTGTAAGAGTATTGATGAGTCTATTCAACCAGATACATCTAAGTCTAAACAAGGTAAAACCATGCGTTTGCAGGGAGTACCAGAAGGCAATGGACAGACAACCTTTGCTATGGGAGGTATTTCTGGGGAATGTCAGCAATATATTTTTAATGACCCAAATCAAAATGGTCTTGCTGGACGACAAGGACTCTTGGCAGTTAGAGCTATCACATGGACAGAAGGATTTATGCAAAATAAATTTAACATAAATGATAAACCTGCTTTCTTGTCAGAACCCTATCGTAGTTATGAATTAATGTTGGCAACGGCAGTAGCATCAAAAGAAGGTTGGGAAGACGGTGGGGATCTTGCTATTGAAAACAGGCTGTATATAGGATTAAGCCCAATGACAAGACTTGCAGGTTATCCTTGCAATGAATATTATGGAGAACAAGAAGTATTTGCCTATTACAGTAAAGTAGTTAACAGAGGTTGGAATTTGTGGTATAATAACCAACAAATGTCTTTTGAGCAATTAGCTGATTTAGTTGAGTTGGAATTACAAAAGGATGAATTTGTTACTTTTTTAAGTTCAGAGACAACAATCAATAGGGGGAATATAGGAGAATTTGATAATGGTTTTTGGTGGGTTGATATGACTGCAGAAGAGTTTAAAGGACGGTGTTCACAAGCTGGTGTTCTGTCAGATTTAATAGCTTATTATGGACCACAAGGACAAATCGGAAATGCTTACGCACAATTCAATATCCAAACAGGTAATATTTTTGAAGATGTAGTAATACGGTCTTTGGGTAGAACAAAAAATCGTAAGAGATTTCCTGTTAGTGATCCATCTTTACGTCCTCAATCTGTTGAACCTGATGCAATTGAGCAATCTGCTGCAACTATACAAGAAAGAAGGGGTGGTAAAACTGTCAATAAAGCAATATGGTGGAGAGAAGGAACATTAATTGATGCAAAATTTAAGAATTCAGGGGATGTTGAATATGAACGGCAAGGTGATTATCCTGACCAAACAGCAGGGTATATAGATGTTTTGGGAAGAATAGATGAAGCAAGATTCTCATATGACCCATTACAATCATTTACAGATTTAGGTAGTCCAATAATTAAAAAAGCATCTCAGTCAGGGGCAGCTATTCTTCATTATGTTACACCGTCCGACATAGGAATAAGTGAAGAAATTAAAAATAAAGCGAGTGAAAAAAATATATTGATATTGCAATCAAAGATGCAACGTACTATCTTTGGTGACCAAGTAAGAGTGGGATTTGCGAATCGAATTAATCAAGATAGAGTAAATGGTTATGGATTTGGAGGTTTATCTTACTATGGAGACGGTGTTTACATAGATTTTTCAAAAAGACGATGATAGAAGGTGACATAAATATTTTATCAATAAAAATAGATGCTAATATTTCATTGAAAGATATTCTAAATTATTTTTCACAATATACTAATGAATACATCTATAAGGTTACAAGTGAGAGTTTGTGGAACTTATTTTATGATGATAATCAGGGTATAGTATTAGGAATATTGAGTCATAATGATTTTATTTTCCTTGTTGCATATATCGATAAAGTAATACAGGGACAAATGACACATGAGTTTTTTAAAAAGTATTGCATTGTTAATAATGTTAATGCAATACTTTACACTAATAATAATACAGTTGATTGCTCATATATTGATATTTGGGAAAATGGAAGTTCAAAAAGATTTATAGCTGAAAATTACGGAATAATTGATTACGAAAATGGTGAAGAAACTGAATATGAAGTGAACGGAAAACATCCTTCACAAATACTGAAAACATACCTTGGTTTTCCATTAAGCGAATTGAATAACGTACTTTACGATGTAGTTATCTTGAAAAATTAGAAACATGAAACAACTAATATTCCTTTTCTTTCTCTCTCTAATCGCTTGTCAATCAAGCTACAAAGGCGAAATTACTTTTGAAAACGAATCAAAGAAAGTGGTGAAAATCATTGCTTCCACAGACAGCGTTTTGACAAAGATGAGTGAAGGGGTTATTGTTAGGCAACATCAAAATAAAGTGGTTTTTGAGGTAGGTTCTTTGCCTCAAAAACCATCTAAAATTTATTTTTTTGTGTATGAATATACCCCAACGGGTATGGATGATGTGGAAGATTACGTCAAGAGAATTGATTATGATACTGAGCGTATGGATAAGGATGATACAAAATTGGTGTATCATGTCTTAGAAAATATGAAGTGTGAACACCGTGAGAATGCCCAAAAAGCATTAATAGCTACCCAGAAAAAATAAACCCAAAATGGCTTCTTTTTATGTATTGACTCGGCTGATTCAACAGAATCGGCGTGGGCTTTCTGTTACCTACGGTCTGATTATTTTAGAAAGCACCATCGCCCTAAGTCGCCCTTATTTTTTAGGATTAGCCACTTCTGATTTACTGTCCCAACATTTGGATGGATTGTTATATCTTATGAGTTTGCAGTGTGCCTTGATTGTGGTGGGTTATATCCGTAGGCGTTATGATACTCGTGTGTTCACGAATGTGTATGTAAGGCTTGTTTTAGAGATGTTCCAGAAACGATTGAATATCAAGGATGATGATTCAAAACTATTCGCTTTGACGAGCCTTTGCTATGAGTTTACAGATTTTTTAGAGAACAAATTAACCTACTATATCGAATCATTGTACGGTGTAATTGGGGCTTTATTAATGTTGTATTTCCTTGATAATCAGTTGATTTGGCTGTGTATTGGCTTATTTGTTCTATCAATTATTCCGAATATTGGTTACGGTAAAAAGATGAATGAATTGAATTTTTTGAAAAATAATGAATTTGAAAAAGAGTATGCCATCATTGCTCAAAAAGACTTTCAAGAAATACAAAACCACTTTAATAGACTTAAACAATGGTTCATTAAAATATCCGATTATGGAGCTTTGAACTATGGCGGAATGGAATTATTATCTACCATTGGCATTGGAATGTCGCTTTATTTAATCAGTAAAGACGGCACTTCCATCAAGGAAATAGTTGCCGTGAATGGCTATATTATTAGGTTTAGTTCGGGAATCATTATGATTCCAAATATAGTGGATAGGCTTAGTTCTTTAAAGGATATTTCATTGAGAGTAAAAGCAATTTTACTAGAATAACGTATATTGTTTAACGTTCAAAAATATTAATCCTATGTTATCAGAAGGCGTAAAAGTGTATTTTTCGGAAGGAATAAATCCCTCTGAAAGAATAAGTATTTCCGATGGCGTAATGCTAATGGAAAGCGAAGATTACCAACGGATAGTTTATCAAATCAGCAATTATTTTGGCTACGCTTTTTCGAAAGTATTAATGTGAATTCTAAGGTTTTAAGAGTAGAGTGGAGAGTGGAATTAGAAAGTTAAGACGTAACATCAAAAAGTCCCTCAAAAATAATTTTGAGGGACTTTTATACTCTAAACTCTATAATCTATTCTCTAATTAAGAATTCGCTCTCGCTAATTGCTTTTGCATCATCGCATCGTATTTAACGGCTTCTGGTGCTTTGGCATTTTTCAAGCCGTCCACAATGATATTCATTTCATAAAGTGCCGTTTGAATTTCTCTACTATCGCTACTTCTACGGTCATTCAAGTAATAATCCAAAGCCTTATTGTTACGATTCATAATGGTATCGGCAACTTTCAAGGCTGTTTTTTTATCGCCCGCAGCCAAATAAAGTGCTACGAAATTGGCAGATAATTGGTCGTAAGGAATTACGTTATCAGGCATCACTTTATTACAATAATCTAATGCTGCTTTTGCTTTTGGCATATTTCCTTCACGAACTAATTGGTCAACCAAACGTAAGAAACTCAAGCGAGCCGTTACGATTGGCACTTGCAAATAGAAATCTGAGTGATAATACGTTTTAGGATTATCCAAATCTCTCCAGAACATCTTTTTCGTTAAATTATCATACATCAATGATGAATTGACAAAACCGTCTTTTGCTCCTGGAATTTTCACAGGCAATAAACGATACGCATATCCTTCTAACTGCATATATTCTTTCAAGTTCAAATAAGATGCTGATGGCAAAGTAGTTGCAAAGTAAATTGGACGTTTCCAACCCGTTGCCGCATTCTGAGCAATCATGTCTAACTGAGCTAATTCTGGCTTCATAATTCCAGATTTTCCAGTTGTCCACACCATTTGGTCGGTCAAATATGGTTCTAAATCTTTTGGAACAAATCCTGCCTTTTTCACTGCCTCAACATTAATGGGTAAGAAAAGATTTTCAGTTGGCAAGGTATTAATCATCGAACCATCCTGCAAAGGCACTTTAATTGCTTCGTTACCGTCTCTCACCAATTTCAAATATTCTTGAAGGTTAATTCCATTTTTAACATTCGGATTTTCATAATACATAATTTGCTCATTCACTAACTCTCTCAAAAGGTCTTCTGGTATCGAAATTGGCAATCCTTGAGATTCATAAGTTTTACGTTTCATTTGGTCGATATACCAATCAGTTCCCAATAATGAAAGGTTACAAACACGCACGTCAGTACGGAAACCTTCAACTTCCTGCACGTACCACAATGGGAATGTATCGTTATCTCCTCCTGTAAATAAAATGGCATTTTTCTCACATGAATTCAACAAGTTTTTCGCAAAATCTACTTGGTGAAAACGATTACTACGGTCGTGGTCGTCATAGTTTTGCTGAATCAAAATCACGGGTACAACTGCGGTTGCGAGAGTCGCAACTGCTCCTGTTACTACGGTATTTGACAAAAATTTACCTAAAAATTCCGCAATTTGCATCACGCCCAAACCAATCCATATTCCGAAGAAATAGAACGACCCTACATAAATATAATCACGCTCACGTGGTTCAGTTGGTGGTGAATTTAAGAATACAACCAATGCCAAACCAGTTAAAAGGAACATCAAAGTGGTTGTTAAGAAATCTTGTTCAGACTTACGAACCAACAAAATGAAACCTAATAAACCCAACAATAATGGCAAATAGTAGTAATTGTTATGTGCTTTGTTAGCGGCTAACAACTCTGGCAATTCACCTTTGCGAGTATAATCAATCACCCCTGCATCTTGAATATCACTTTCACGACCCACAAAATTCCAAAGCAAATAACGCATATACATGTGTCCCATTTGGTGGGTAAACATGAAACGAAGATTATCGCCAAAACTTGGTTTTTCGCCCGCAGCCAAACCTAACATTTCCTCATATAACTGAATATGTTGAGGCGAACTACTATACACACGTGGCAACAACATTTGCCCATCTTTAGAATATACTAATTTCTGTTTGTGGTCATAAACTTCATACTTTCCGTCTTTCATTTTATAGACAGGATTACCCTGTTCCACACTTTCAACCGTTCCAGTATAAATTGGACCATACAATAATGAACGCTCACCGTATTGTTCACGCTTCAAATATTTCACATAATTCAAGATATTACTTGGGTCATTTTCGTTGATTGGTGTATTATAAGTTGAACGAACCATTGCCAAAGTATATGACAAATAGCCTATCAAAACGAATACCAACGAAAGCAAACCGATATTCAAATTCACTTTTTGTTTGCGGATAGAATAAAGCACTCCCCAAACAATTGCTCCGATAAATACAATTAAAAACACCGCAACACCAAATCCATAAGGCAATCCAAGTCCATTCGTGAAGATTAATTCAAATTGGAAAGCAATTGAAGGAATACCTGGAATAATCAATGAGTTAATAATGCCAAGAATAACCAAACCCGCAAAAAGAGCGATAAAACCACCTTTGTAAGTCGGTACTGGATTTTTCTTGAAATAATACATCAATGCCAATGCAGGAACAGTAACTAAGTTCAATAAGTGGACACCGATTGAAAGTCCAACGATATAAGCAATTAAAATCAACCAACGGTTTGCCGCTGCTTCATCCTCAATTAATTCCCATTTGAAAGCTGCCCAAACCACCAAAGCCGTAAAAAAAGACGACATCGCATAAACCTCCGCCTCAACTGCTGAAAACCAGAAAGTATCAGAGAAAGCATAAGCCAATGAACCAATTACACCAGCACCTAAAAGCGTCAACAATTGTCCTTTTGAAAGTTCTGCGAATGGTTTATTATAGATTTTACGTCCAATCATAACGATTGTCCAGTGCATAAACAAAATAGTAAAAGCACTTGAAAGCACCGACATCATGTTTATCCAATAGGCAACTCTTGTAACGTCCGAACCTGCTAAAAGTGAGAACATTCGTCCCAATAACAAGAAAAGAGGAGCTCCTGGAGGGTGCGGTACTTGAAGTTTATAAGCACAAGCGATAAACTCGCCACAGTCCCAAAAAGAGGCTGTCTGCTCAACCGTAGCGGTAAAAACAAATAAGGAAATGGCAAAAACGACCCAACCTGTTAAATCGTTAATTCTTTTAAAATTATTCATTGAGGACTTTTTAACTGTTATTATCTCAAATTGGACGAAAAACATTTTAGCTGTTCAACACACAATTTTCAATGTTCAAACTGGTAATATAGAGTCGAATAGACAATAATGTTACCAAAAATACAAAATAGCTTTGGCTTGTGAAGAATGGGGGTGTTAAAATGTGTTAATTAGGGAGGATTTTAACATTTAGCTTTGCGATTAAATGGTACGCTGATGACGCAGATGATAAACAACGCAGATTTGAGAGGATTTTTATTTCGGACGAAATTATAAATCTGCGTAAATCTGCGTTTGAAAATCTGCGTCATCTGCGTGCCACACCTACAAACCTTCAAACTGACGTAAGAATCTTACATCGTTTTCAGTAAATAATCGTAAGTCTTTAATTTGGTATTTCAGCATCGTTATACGTTCAATTCCCATTCCGAAGGCAAAACCTGTATATTCCTGAGAATCAATTCCACACTGTTCCAAGACGTTAGGGTCAACCATTCCAGAACCTGCAATTTCTACCCAACCCGAATATTTACACACATTACAGCCTTTTCCTTTACAGATTAAACAAGTAATGTCAATCTCTGCCGATGGCTCAGTAAATGGGAAATATGAAGGACGATAACGCACTTTTGTATCTTGCCCGAACATCTCTTTCGCAAAATAATAAAGCGTATCTTTTAAGTCTTTGAAACCAACATTTTTGTCCACATAAAGCCCTTCCACTTGATGAAAAAGACAGTGAGCTCTCGCAGAAATAGCTTCGTTACGATACACACGTCCTGGCATGATAGAACGCAATGGTGGTTTTTGATTTTGCATCAAACGAATCTGCACGTTAGAAGTATGCGTTCTTAAAAGCATATCATCAGCAACATTTCCACCTTTCTTTTCGATGAAAAAAGTATCTTGCATTTCACGTGCAGGGTGATTTTCGGCAAAGTTTAAAGCCGTAAAATTATAAAAATCCGATTCGATTTCTGGGCCATCCGAAACGTTGAAACCCATTTTTGCAAAGATTTCAATGATTCTGGCACGTACCAAAGTCAAAGGATGAATTGTTCCGTTTTCGTTAGGAATATTCGGGAGAGTCAGGTCAAACTCAATAGCCACCGACTTATCCGAAGCCGACTCCATTAATGTTTGAAACTCATTGAATTTATTTTGGGCAAAATCCTTTAAAGCATTCAATTCTTGCCCAACGGCACGACGGTCTTCTTGCGGAACATTTTTCAATCCGTCAAAAAGGTCACCAATCACTCCTTTACGCCCCACATAAGCAATACGGAAGGCTTCGAGTTGTTCTTTATTCTCAATCTGAAAATCAGCAATTTGCTGTTGTATTTCGGTAATTTTTGCTTGCATGGTGCAAAATTAGTAATTAGTCGTTAGATTTTTTGTATTAAAAGAAAAAGGTAAGCTAATTTCTTGGCTTACCTTTTTCTTTTGTAATGATTTCTCAATAGAATTAGACTACTGCCTAAACGGAATTATACTGATTTTACAATTTTTTCTCAGTAAAAACACCTTAAATCTGTTCGAAATTATACAGATTACCTCGAAAAGTAATTTTATATTCCGAATTAACTCTTCCAAGGGTTTTGAACCCTTGGAAGAGTTTTTATTACTTCAATCTAATCAGTATTAGAAGAATTAATCTTCACATCAATACAAAACCCAAGTATCCTTTGAGCCTCCACCTTGAGATGAATTTACTACTAATGAACCCTTACGCAAAGCTACACGAGTCAAACCACCAGGGATAACTTGTACGCCATCACCATACAAAATGTACGGACGTAAATCCACGTGGCGACCTTCTGAATGGTCATCAATCAAACATGGAACTCTTGAAAGTGAAATGGTTGGCTGTGCAATGTAATTTCTCGGATTTGCCTTGATTCTTTCCTTGAAAATATTTTGTTCTTCTTTGGTTGACTTTGGCCCAATTAACATTCCGTAACCACCCGCTTCGTTGGCTTCTTTTACTACCAATTTTTCAATATTTTCTAATACATATTTGCAATCATCTTCCTCTCCGCAGATATAAGTTTCTACGTTTGGAATGATGGCATCTTCACCGAGATAATATTTAATAATTTTTGGCACGTAGGCATAAATTACCTTATCATCAGCAACGCCAGTTCCTGGAGCATTTGCCAAAGCAATTCTTCCTTTTTTGTACGCTTCAAAAATTCCTGGAATACCAATCATTGAACGTGGATTAAACACTTGTGGGTCGAGGAAAGTATCGTCAATTCTACGATAAATTACGTCCACAATTTGGAATCCTTTGGTAGTACGCATTTTTACGTAACCGTCATGTACTACTAAATCACGAGCATCAACCAATTCAACGCCCATTTGTTGAGCCAAATACGAATGCTCAAAATAAGCTGAATTATAAATACCAGGAGTCAATACACAAACCGTTGGATTGGGTCTTCCGCCGATATGTTGCAACATTTGGAGTAACTTATTCGGATAATCGGAGATGGATTGCACACGAGTTTTACCCAAAACTTCGGGGAATGTACGCTTCAATAACTCACGGTTTTCGAGCATATATGACACGCCCGACGGACAACGAAGATTGTCTTCCAAAACCATAAATTTACCATCGTCTCCACGAATTAAATCTGTTCCTGTGATATGAATATATATGCCTTTGGGCGGACGAATTCCGATGCAAGGACGCAAGAAATCTTTGGAAGTTTCAATCAATTCTCGGGGTACGATACCGTCTTTTAAAATCTTTTGGTCGTGATAAATATCGTCCAAAAACATATTCAAAGCCGTAATACGCTGAATCAAGCCCTTTTCGGTACGTTTCCAATCTTCGGCTTCAATCACTCTCGGAATAATATCAACGGGCATAATTCGCTCCGTACCTTCATTTTCGGCATATACATTAAAGGTAATTCCCATTGCCATCAACGAGCGTTCGGCGGCTTGGTGACGACGAATAAATTCTTCTACTTTTAGCTGTTCTGCACGTTCTTTAAATGCTTCATAGCCCATTCGCACATTTCCCTGTGCATCAAACATTTCATCGAAGAAACCTTCGGTTTGGTAATTCTCAAAACTGAAATTCATAGGCTTTATAAATTTTACTTGTTCTTGTAATTTAGTAGATTTATGGTGTTTTACAAAATTTAATGTGGAAGTAACATTTAAAAAATCTTGATTTTATTGAAATTGAGTGGAATTACTTAGAGAGATGAGCTTTTGCCACGAAGGCATGAAGACGCTAATTTTGATTCATATCACTCGCCGTTGTCTGTGTCTCCACAGACAACTATTACAATTGGTGAAAGCCAAAATTTATTTTATAAAATAAGAACTTGGTTCTTTTACTAAATCATATAACTAAATGTTCAATCCTCGCTCACCCTGATTTGCAATCAGAGAGTGAACTGGTCTTGCGTTTTTAACGCTACAAAGAAAGTGCGACACAGTCGCCATACCATTTATGCACTGATTGCAAATCAGTGCAAGCGGTGTCAAAAAATAGTAACTTCGTGACAATAACCCTCAATAACTTCCAGCCTTCGTGGCAAAAACAACACTCCATGCAAAACCCAACAAAATATACCCAACAAATCAAGCAAAAGGCACGTGAATTAGGTTTTGATTTCTGTGGTATTTCAAAGGCTGGATTTTTGGAAGAAGAAGCTCCTCGGTTAGAAAATTGGTTGAAAGCTAATCAGCATGGCAAAATGCAATACATGGAAAACCATTTTGACAAACGCCTCGACCCAAGATTATTGGTTGATGATGCAAAATCGGTGGTTTCTTTGCTTTTTAATTATTATCCCGACCAACGTTTACCCGAAGGGAAAGACGACATAAAACTCTCCAAATACGCTTACGGAACTGATTATCACTTTGTTATCAAAGATAAACTAAAAGATTTTTTGAGCTTTATTCATCAGGAAATTGGCGAAGTGGGCGGACGTGCTTTTGTGGATTCTGCCCCTGTCATGGATAAAGTTTGGGCTAAAAAAGGCGGTTTGGGTTGGATTGGCAAGCACTCAAATCTCATCAATAAGCAACAAGGAAGTTTCTTTTTCATTGCCGAACTAATCATTGATTTGGAGTTGGAATACGACCACGAAATCAAGGATTATTGCGGTACGTGTACCCGTTGCATAGACGCTTGTCCGACGGAGGCAATCGTTGAACCCTTTGTGGTGGATGGCTCGAAATGTATCAGTTATTTTACGATTGAACTGAAAGAAGCCATTCCGATAGACATGAGAGGAAAGTTTGACAATTGGGTTTTTGGGTGTGATGTTTGCCAAGATGTTTGTCCGTGGAATCGTTTTTCAAAACCTCACCAAGAACCAAACTTTAATTTACATCCTGATTTACAACATTTTACCAATACCGATTGGCAAGAAATTACGGAAGATGTTTTCAAGGAAATATTCAAAAAATCTCCTTTAAAACGGACGAAATTTGATGGTTTGAGGAGGAATATTGGGTTTTTGGGGTAAACAAAAACATGAGTTATCCCAAATTTTTCTTTTGAATTAGGGATTTTTAGGAACTTATAAATTTATTGCCTTATTCTCGTCCTTACTTTTTGTCTTGAAACAAAAAGTAACCGCAGCGGCGGCCGCAAAAAATTCAAGAATTCCTAAACTCGCTGCGCTCAAACAGTAGGAATTCAATATCCCATCAATCATAAAAAAGCGGTTTAAAAACTGATTTAGACCGCTTTTTCATGATTTCAAAATTTAGGATGACTCCATATTTTTCTTTTAAAACACTTAAATTCCTATCTGTAAACCTGTATTGCTCGACATAAATTTCAGACTTGAATTTACATTGTATTGAATGGTTTTGGCAATACCGATGCTGTTAATTGAAATGATGTGATTAGGCGAAATTATTACCACGTCACCTGCGTAGGGTTTGCGTCCTGCGTCCCACGTTGAGCCATCTTCCCAATTACCCGTTTTGATACTTGTGATAGTTCCACCCGTTCTTGCTCCTTGAAACTCATAAGCTCCAATATCAACTCTTCCGCTACCAAAAATCCGATTATAAAATTCAACGTCTTTATCGGTTGTCGAAACAAATCCGCTATTTCCCGCATCAATCATGGGTGAAACTGCGGTTAAATGAAAGTTTCCTCCTACTGAAACATTACTGTTTTCTGGTAATGAACTCACAAAAAGAGGGTCTAAATTGGTGTTCCCCGTTCCAGCGTACATTCCCGATAAATTACAATAATTTACAATTGATTGGCTATCATTAAATAAACTTATATAACCCCAAATAATGCTATTTTGAAAAACTGAAGGGCTATTTGTGCCATTATAAACAGCAGGAGTATTTCCTCCTGAACCCACAATTGTACAATTTACAACCAACGGAATCGCACCATTATTATAGAAGGTTTCGCCATTGCCTTTATTACCAGAAATCTGAGAGCTTTTCACCGAAATATTACTATTTTGTTGTGTATAAATGGCCCCACCAACACTGGCAATATTACCAATAATTTTACAACTTGAAATCTTGGCAACGCTACCATTAGCACAGAATATTCCTCCGCCAACTTTGGCACTATTTAATTTTATGGTACAATTTGAGATGGTCGGCGTGGCGGTATTTTTAATCACAATTCCCCCACCCGTATTATCGGTAGCTGATGCCGTAGCGGTGTAAGGCAAACTCAATTCACTGATATTGGTAAAGTTGGCATTTCCTCCTGTTATTACAAAACCGTCCAAAATTGTATTATTATCGGAGGCATCAAATGTCACTACATGGTAGGAATTATCTGTATTTACGCCTAAATCGCCTATTTCACCACTTAATATTGTTGGATAAATATTTGAATTTCTTTGAGTTAATAAGGTTTCTGTCCCTACAAAACCACCATAAACTTTTACTCCCGAAGGCATTGCAAAAGTTATTGTTTGGGTTGTGGTATTAGTTGGCTTATAAGTCCCTTTGGCTACCCAAACTTCTATTCCGCTACTGGCGGCGGTCAATCCTGTCGATAATTTTCCGAAGGCAGTTGCCCATGTATTTCCGTCTTGTGTAGCGGCTGATACTTTGGAACTATCTACAAATATTCTTCTAATAACGGTTAAAGTAATATCAGCACTTTGTAGTGACGTACAAGTTAGAGTATTGATAACTTGCTCACATTTAGCATAATAGTTTTGGGAAGAAGTAGGCAAAAATGGTAATTGCACAGAATTGTTATTCGTTGAAGCGTACCATTTTACTGAAAAACCTGAGCCACTACAACCTGTTGCTTGTAAGGATGTTGAATTTCCTAAATAAACACTTTGATTGACAACACCCACAGGAGCAACAATCATTGGGTTTACTGTTACTGTTACCATAACTCGTGAACTACGGCAATTGGTTGTTCCTCCCGACTCACAACTGACATAATAATTGGTAGTTGTAGTTAAACTTGGCGTTGTAAAATTACCAGAACCTAAAACTGTTTCATTGGTCGCATCTCCGTACCATGTTGCAGTTCCTGTTGTACAATTTGCCGTTAAAGATGTCGTAGTATTGTAGCAAATTGATGTATTATTCGCCGTTGGAATACTTGGAATTTCATTGACAGTAACGGAAACTTTCGTTCTTGCACTATTACAGGTTAATACGTTATTGCTAACGATACATTCCACATAAAAATCTGTATTAGTAGTTAATGTGGGTGTTGTATAATTACCACTTGCCAAAATTGTGGTACTTGTTGCGGTACTAAACCATGTTGCAACACCTGCTGTACAAGTAGCCGTTAAAAGAGTCGAACTTCCTTTACAAATTATTTTATCATCAATTATTGCTGCAGGTGGTGTACTTGAAACATTAACCGAAACTAATAATCGACTACTATTACATCCCAAATCTGGCAAATTACAACTGACATAATAATTGGCACTTTGAGTAAGAATTGGCGTACCTAAATTATTAGTTCCTAATCTGCTTGTATCTGTTGCAGAAGCATACCATGTTACTGTTCCTGTTGCACAATAAGCAGATAAAGTAATGTTGTTTCCACTACAAATATTTTGATTATTCACAATAGGATTATTGGGCATTGCATTTACTGTAACGGTCAATTTTACTCTGTTACTTACACACGAGCCTGATTGACAAGCAGCATAAAAACTTGTATCAATAGCAATAACCTCAGTCATATAAGTATCTGTCCCTAAAGGCGTTGTACTTGTATTTGAGCTATACCAATTTAAAGTACCTATACTACAAGTACCTGTAAGCGTTGTACTTGTACCTAAACAAATAGCTTTATCGGCTACGGTTGGCAAAGACGGGCCTGGACTAATGACAAATGATGCTGTACTGACATTTGTAATTGGACAAATCGTGGACATTGACACCGAATAATTATCATTTGCTTTGGCATTAGTAACATTATAAATACTCTGATTACCAATACTTAAACTACCCGTTGTGCCTACGAATAACTTTCCGTTACTATCCATACTCATTGCTCTCACACGGTCATCTCCTAAGCCATTCCCTACTGTATAATTGTTGAAAGTAGTACCACCATCGTTTGAAATACTCAAACCTCCCCCATAAGTACCTGCAAATATTCTATTATCAGGACTTACCGCAACGCAATAAACATAGTCATCTCCTAAGCCATTAGATACTGTAAAGTTTTCAAAGTGATTACCTCCGTCATTAGAGACACTCAATCCATAAGCAGTAGCAGCGTAGATTTTTCCCGTATTGCTTACATAAATATTAAAGACATTATCATCACCTAAGCCATTGTTCGTATTGTAAGTAGTAAAATGATTACCACCATCGTTAGAAATCCCGATTCCAGCAGAATTTGTTCCAACGTATATTTTACCATTACTTCCCACAAAAACACATTGGATATTATTAGCAGGCAAACCATGATTGGTATTTCTTCCTGAAAAACTATTTCCTCCATCCGTTGAAACACTCAACCCATTGATGGTAGCAACGAAGACTTTTCCATTGGCATCTACGGCAATTCCACGAGTATTATTATTGGTTAAACCTTGTGCTGTTTTCTTTGAAGAGAAAGTCACTCCTCCATCGGTTGAAATATTTACACCATCAAATGCAGTAGCCACAAAAATCCCTCCCGAAGCAGATACTGCTACCCCTCTAATACTATTACTACTTGGGTTTCCATTGGTGATTTTATTGGTAAAAGTGTTTCCTCCATCGGTTGAAATACTTAACCCTCTGGCAGTTCCAACATAAATATTATTATCAGTATTTACTACAACACTATTTACCAAATTATTACCCAAACCGTCGGTCGTAAATTTATTCGTAAAGAATGGCAAAGCCTCACTGTTTTTGTACCACTGAAAAAGCGGTGCACTTCCGCCATTATTAGGAATAGCCGTCAATAACTGACTGCTCCCTTCACAAAGGCTTGAAGGAGAGACATTTACTAATGACGGAGAAGATGCGGTGGCACTACGATTGGCATTGGAAAAGTTAAAATACTCTACAATATTTAACATTCTTTCGCCAATCAATTTAAAACCATTAGCATTCCAGTGTTTATCATCTGCCAAACCTGCATCCCAAGTATCAACTGAAAATGTATTGGGAAGTTCATTACAAATCTCATCAATAGCTCCATTATAACCACTGTATTGTGGCATAAATTTGGTGATGATAATTGGAGTGTTGCTTCCTAATTCATTTCTTAGATTTTGAAAGTGAATTTTTGTATTTATTTTCCAAGAGACACTTGATACACCTGCTAATAAGTCGTTAATTCCTTGAGAATATAAAATCACGGTTTTATAACTAATATTACTATTAGTCAAATTTTGCTTGGCAGCGTTGATACGAGTTACTAAAGATTTATAATAAACTCCAGAGGTATCCCAATCCGTAATCAAACTTTTACCTTGTCCTGCTTTAACCAAATAAGATTTTTTGTTATAAAATGTTCGTAAACTCACTCGATTAGCAATCGCAACTTCCAAACCATGTGTTGTACCATTGATAAGCGTAAAATGCCCTACCAGATTATTCTCTCCAACTTTTAAACTTTCAAAATGTAAATTTTCGTTATTGAGAATTTTCAAAGAATCCCTTTGGGATAATTCAATACTACTCAATTCAGTATTAAAAGCACGCCCTCCTGCATTACTTTCTCCCGTCAGCACAAAAAGAATATTATCAGTATTGCAAGGAGCTACGCTAATGGATGTTTCGGAAACAAAGGGTGCGGCTACACGAAAAGGTTTCTGACTTCTTCCGTCACAAGAAATTCCATCCAACTGAAACTTATAATTTCCTTCAGTGATGACTCCCGTATTCAGGGTCATAATATTATTGTTCACCGAAAAATTAGCACTTCTGATAAGAGTAGTATCTTGATAAAGCGACCATTTTGCAGAAGAAAAATTATTAGCATTTACCTCAAAAGTCGTTTTCCCATGACTATATGCAATTGATAACACCTTAAACGCAGTTGAACCATTATCACAACTGATACCTACTGGTGGTGGTGGTGGAGGCGGTGGTGGTGGCGTATTATTTACCGTAAAACTTTTAGAAGCACTTCCTACACAACTAACACCATCAATTACTAATTGATAAGTATTAGAGGATAAACTGCCTACCGATAAGTTGATTGTATTTGAATTTGGATTAAAAACTCCCTGCCCAAATATGGTGGAATCTTTTAATACTTTCCAATTGCCTTGACTCAAATTTGAGGCATTGAAAATAAAAGTAACTATTCCATTACTATAATCAGCAGAATAAATATTAAATGGAGAAGAACCATTGTCGCAACTGGGCAAGGTCTTGTGAAGCTCAAAACTCTTCAGTTTATCATTTAAAGACAATTCAGAACTAAGCGTGTTGAAAAAAAACATTCCATCAACTTTAGTAGTCCTCAATGGGAATGTTTGTAGTGGTTTATGTAAGTTACTCCCGTCATTATTTGCACATAAATTAAGGGGTAGTCCTATATAAACATATATCAACAAGAGTATAGATATACCAATACCTAAAACCCTATTTTCTGGGAATAAAATTCGAGTAATCTGCATAGTAGTAAATTATAATTGGTTCTTATATAGACTTAGATGTTAACAGCTAATTCCTAAATTGATGTGTAATATGAATCCTCAAAGACAATTCGTATCTCTCTGTCCCCAGAAAATGACATTCTCCAATTCGTTCAGGTACGATTTAATACTCCAAAACAGACGAATGTGTTATTCAACAGGTTGAAATACTCCCTGAGATATAACTGATATTCATTTCAAATTCAGAATACTTGTAATATTATTTTGTTGGATTGTACTATAAAAATGATGCTGTAGTTACAGCATTTATGACAGGTTAGTAGTTAATCGAAATCATATAATTATTGGGTCAATTTTGAAACAATAAACAACGATAAAACTTTACTGACTCTATGCAAACATCATTTTATAAAGTGATTGTGGCGGGCAATAAACAACTGGTTTCAATGGTATTGAAGGCGGAATTTTCCATTTAAGGCAGTTGCATATCATCATGATTGCATAAACAATGCCAAGTTTTATTTATGTGCCAAATTCATAGATATTTTACTCAAAATTTTCTTTCATTAAATTTGTCCTAATTTTAAGAATATCTACAAACAAAAAGCCCTGTCCAACATTGTTGAACAGGGCTTTTTATTTCTACTTATAAAATTTAACTTTCAGCCGATAATTCAGCTTCTGCTTCCTTTGTAGCGTTGGCTTTCTCAAGGTCAGCCGCTTTTCTATCTTCGTTTCTTGTAAATTCTTGATAAGTTGTCAATTGCTCAAATGGACGAGGTCCAATTAAACGCTCTAAATCATTTTGAAAAAGCACTTCTTTCACTAATAATTCTTGAGCCAGTATTTCTAATTTATCTTGTCTTTCTGTCAATAATGCTTTAGTACGTTCATAAGCCAGTCCGATAATCTTACGAGCTTCTTCATCAATTTCACGAGCAGTCTCTTCTGAATATGGTTTGTTGAAATTATATCCATCCCCACCTTTTGAGTCATAAAATGAAACATTCCCTAACTTATCGTTCATACCATAAACCGTTACCATACTGTACGCCAATTTAGTAATACGCTCTAAGTCATTTTGAGCTCCCGTTGAGATTTTCCCAAAAACAATATCTTCTGCTACACGTCCACCAAGTGTTACGCACATTTCATCAATCAGTTGTTCGGTACGATACAAAAATTGTTCTTTCGGCAAATATTGAGCATAACCCAATGCCGCAACTCCACGTGGTACAATTGTTACTTTTACTAATGGATTAGCATGTTCTAAGAACCAACCTGCAATAGCATGACCAGCTTCGTGATAAGCAACAATTTTCTTTTCTTCTGGAGAAATCAATTTGTTTTTCTTTTCCAATCCACCGATTACTCTATCCATCGCTTCTTGGAAATCTTTCATATCAACCGCTGTTTTGCTTCTACGTGCAGCAATTAAAGCAGCTTCATTACAAACATTGGCAATTTCAGCACCTGCAAAACCTGGCGTTTGAGCTGATAATTCTTTAGGGTCAATATCGGCTGCCAATTTCAAAGGTTTCAAGTGAACTTTAAAAATTGCTTCACGACCAACGATGTCTGGTTTGTCAATTGAAATCTGACGGTCAAAACGCCCTGGACGTAATAAGGCTGAATCCAATACATCAGGACGGTTAGTTGCCGCCATGATGATAATTCCAGAATCCGTTGCAAAACCATCCATTTCTACCAAAAGCGAGTTCAAGGTATTTTCTCTTTCGTCATTTGAACCTGGCATAGAACCACGTCCACGAGAACGACCAACGGCATCAATTTCATCAATAAAGATGATACAAGGTGCTTTTTCTTTCGCTTGCTTAAATAAGTCACGTACACGAGCCGCACCCACACCCACAAACATTTCAACAAAGTCTGAACCTGATAATGAGAAGAATGGAACGCCTGCTTCACCCGCAACGGCTTTTGCCAAAAGGGTTTTACCTGTACCTGGAGGGCCTACTAACAAAGCTCCTTTCGGAATTTTACCACCTAAATCGGTGAATTTTTTCGGGAATTTCAAGAATTCAACAATCTCTTGAATTTCTTCTTTAGCTTCATCAAGTCCTGCTACATCGTTAAAAGTGATTTTAACTTTAGCATCGCCATCAAACAAAGTAGCTTTTGAACGACCAATATTGAAAATCTGTCCACCTGGTCCACCTGCTCCGCCCATTCGGAAGAACATGAAATAAATAGCAACAAAGAACAAGATAAAAAATCCAGGTCCCATGATAAATTCCAAAATACCATAACGCTCTTCTGCGGTAGCATGAACACGTTCTGCACGAGGAATATCTTTCTGTAATTCGTTTAATTCTGCTACGAAAGAGTCACTCGAAGTAATTTCTTTTTCAAATTGAGGTCCAGCCGCCGACGTTCCTTGTTCGGTCAACTCCCCTTTATATTTATTTAAAAATTCTTTCTTGAGTGTAACTTCTACCACTTCTTTTCCTTTCAGAATCGTAAGTTTAGAAATTTCTTTATTCAACACCATTTGCTCATATTGAGCTTGGTCAACTTGTTTTAAGACACGAGTCTTGCTTACAAAGTAAATACTAATTAAAGCAATCACCAATCCTATTACTAACCAACCCTGAAAACCATTACCTGTTGGATTAGGACGACGCTTTGGAAAGCCCTGTGGTTTGTTATCTTCACTATTATTTTCTGCCATTTTTGTATAATTATTATTTTGAGGTGTTAGGTTAGTTAAATGTGTCGATAGAAAAAGGGGATAATTTGAAAATTAATTAAATGACACTCATCATTTAGATATTATGGATTTAATTTTCAAACTTTCACATTTTCAAATCGACAATTTGTTGTATTTGCCTCAAACTGTATTTTTTAAAAACGTACTGATTAACAATTTTGTTTCTTCCTCTTGTTTTTCGTGAGGAATGGTAAGATAGACTTTTGAATGGAAGAGAATAATGATAAGTTATGAGTGATGAATAATGAGTATTTAATTGCCTAATTAAACTATTAATAATACAAAATAATTCTGATAAGAAAAGACCTAATTCAAAATCATGCACCTCATAACTTCTACTTCTATTCTTCTTCTATGTAGGTAAATTCTGCATCACCCCAAAGTTCTTCTAATTTATAGAATTCACGACGGTCTTTTTTGAATACGTGAACAATTACGTCGTAATAATCAACTAAAATCCATTCACGATTGGCTTTTCCTTCCATACTACGTGGATTTTGGCTGGTTGCTTCCCAAACTTCTTTATCAACTGAGTCCGCAATTGCATCAATTTGCGTATCCGAAGTACCCGAACACACCACAAAGAAATCAGTAAAAGCATTTTTCACCTGTCTCATATCCATCACCACAATGTTCAATGCCTTTCTTTCTTGCATTCCTTTTACCACAATCTGGCTCAATTCTTCTGAACTGATATTTTTTTTCGCTTTAACTTCTGTCATTTTTTAGTCGTAATCTTTTAGTCATGAGTTTTGAAATGTATTTGAGAACCTGACTATTTTTTTACTTTTTATTAATTTAATATTTTTGAGTTTTCGTAATGAATGAGTTTTGATATTCCAATCACAAGCCATAACTTCACAAGATAGGCAATTAATTAGTTGTCAAACTCAATAATCATTTTAGACTTTAAAATTACGAAATAACCTTGTACAAAATTCAACCCAATACATTATTTACTGGCAAAACGCTGAAATATCTGTCAAAGTGTCATTCAACTAACGATATTGCCGCTGAAATGATTCAGTCTGGAATTAACGTTTTTGACGGAACAGTCATAATTACCGATAATCAAACCGCTGGACGAGGGCAACGGGGCAACGTTTGGGAGGCAATTATCGGCGAAAATCTCACTTTCTCTCTCATCTTCAAACCTACCTTTCTGAAAGCAAGCGAGCAGTTTCAACTCAATGTGGCGGTTTCTCTCGGTGTTTTTGATTTTTTGTCTGAATTTATTGATGAAAATTTAAGCGTTAAGTGGTCGAACGATATTTATTGTGAAGACAAAAAAATGGGTGGAATCTTGATTGAAAATACCTTACAAGGCTATAACATCGGTTATTCGGTGGTGGGAATTGGACTCAATATCAATCAAATGGAATTTGACAATTTACGGGCAACTTCCTTACGAAAAGTAAGCCAAAATCCATTAAAATATGACCTTTCTGAAATGCTCTCTAAACTCTTAGAAAATTTAGAAAAAAACTATTTAAGAATTAAAAACGGAGACTACGAGTCACTGAAAAACAGATACTTAACCAATATGTACCGTTTTCAAGAATATCATTATTTCAGAAAAGATGGGCAACAATTCACAGGGCAAATTATTGGCATTGATGAAACTGGAAAATTAGGCATTGAAACAGAAGGAGGCGTGGTTTTATATTTTGATTTTAAAGAAGTCGAGTTTGTGATTTGAAAGTCTGTAAGTCGTTCTATTTAGGAGAGAGTTTTTATGACTTATGACACTGTATAATACGTTTTTAGAGGAAGCTTAATTATCAGAAAGAAATTCTCGAAACAATATCCATTGTGGGTAAATAACTTATTAATTCTACTTTGGCACTTAAAAAAAAAGATGAAAATTTGTGCATTTACCGTTCAACTTCCCGAAAGTTTTGAACTTTCGGGAAGTTCTCCAAAAGTCAAATTTGCCCCATTTTTTTAAAGTGCCAAAGTAGAATTAAACACCATACTTAAAAAATTAAGGTTTTTTAAAAGCATGAGAACCAAAAGAATCGAAACTTTGAAAGAAGAAATATCCAAGTATTAGTAACAAACCACTAATAAGTAGAGTACGAAATACTGCTTGTAATTTCATGATTATGTGTTTTATGGTTAGGATTGAAAAAACAATAAATAATAATTTTTCAAGAACAAATATAATTAAATTACGTAAAATTTAATAACTTATTGTGTATTTTCTAAAAACACTTAACCATGATTCAAACATATAAATCCCTTGTGGAAAATTTCTACTATTGGGAAACTAACACGCCCGACAACATCTACCTCAGCCAACCAATTGGTGACGAATATAAGCATTATTCTTTCAAAGAAACAGGCAATCAAGCACGTAAAATGGCAGCCGCTTTGAAAGCGTTGAATTTGCCCGAAAAAAGTCATATCGGTATTGTCTCTAAAAATTGTGCTCACTGGATTATTTCAGACTTGGCAATTGCTATGGCTGGACATATTTCTGTTCCTTTTTACCCTACTTTAATCGACGAACAAATCAATCAGGTTTTGGTACATTCTGAATGTAAAGTGCTATTCGTGGGCAAATTAGATAGTTGGAAAACCATGAAAGCAGGCATTCCAGAAAGTGTAAAATGTATTGCCTATCCAAGTTTTTATGATGGTTGTCCAAGCACTGAAATGGATGAATGGGATAGCATTATTAACGCTCATGAACCACTCCAAGAGAATATTCAACCCAAATACGAAGATATTTGTACCATTATTTATACTTCTGGCACAACGGGTGTACCCAAAGGTGTAATGCTCACGTATGGTGCTGTGATTGAAGCAATTACCTATACTAAAAATGAAGTTGCTTTGGATTTGCCTAACGCTCGATTTTTCTCCTACTTGCCCCTTTGTCACATTGCCGAAAGAAACATTGTGGAATCGGCAAGTATGGCTACGGGCGGAACGGTTTTCTTTGTCGATACGCTCGAAAGTTTTCAGAAAAATTTGCAAACAGCTATGCCAACGCACTTTTTGGCAGTACCACGTATTTGGACGAAATTTCAGTTAGGAATCCTTTCCAAAATGCCACAAAGTCGTTTAGATATGCTTTTGAAAATTCCTGTTGTGAAAGCAATTATCAAAGGAAAAATCCAAAAAGGTTTAGGACTTTCTAACGCAAAAGTAATTTTGACTGGTGCCGCCCCAATGCCTCCCAGTTTATTAGATTGGTACAAAAAATTGGGAATAACGATTAGAGAAGCATACGGAATGTCTGAAAATGTGGGAGCTCATTCTATCATGCCTGCCGATGCCGTAAAAAGCGGAACAGTAGGAAAACCGTATGCAAATGTCGTTACGAGAATTGACTCAAAAACTGGAGAAATCCAGATGAAAGCCCCTTGGAATACGCTTGGCTATTTCAAAGAACCGATTTTGACGGAATCGCTTTTGAAAGATGGCTGGCTTTGTACGGGTGATATGGGCGAAATTGACTCAGAAGGATATTTGAAAATTACGGGTCGGGTGAAAGATATGTTCAAATCGGCGAAGGGCGAATATATTGTCCCCGCTCCGATTGAGAATATGTTGTCTATCAATCCTGTCATTGAACAAGTTTGTGTGGTTGGCACGGGACTTTCACAGCCTATTGCCTTGGTTGTGCCTTCGGAAATTGGTAAAAATATGCCAAGAGAAAATTTAATGGAAAGTTTAGAAGAGACGCTCAAACGAGTAAATCCTAACTTTAAAAATTATGAAGCACTTAAAAAAGCAGTAGTGGTAAAAGATTTATGGACGGTTGAAAATAATATGCTCACGCCAACGATGAAAATTAAGCGAAACGTTGTTGAGGGATACTACAAAGCCAAAGTTGAAGCTTGGGATGAGTTGGAAGAGAAAGTAGTTTTTGAGTAATTTCTTAAACTGTGATTTTGTAATTATAGCAAAATGTAATAATTAAACAAAAATGATTTGCGGAAACGAAACGATTCAAATTCTATGTTTCCTATCATACCTCAATGATAATTAAGTAAACCAGATAGGCAAGATAGAAAACATAGAATTTAAAGTTTGGGATTATAGAAGACTTTTAATGGATAAATCTTTACCAACAAGTTTATGTAAAATTTAGAGATTATAAGATTAGTGTACGAGAATAAATCTTTGTAATCCCTAAATCCTACGACATCATAGTTTAGACGACACAATCACAACCTCCTCTTTCTCCCTTGATAATCAACAACTTCCACCGATTTCACATTAGGCGAAAGCAAAATACTTCTTGATGATTGCGATAAAAACGAAGTTCCGTAATTAATTTCCGTTTTACGCTTTTTGCCATTTTTTAAATTTTCAATTACTACCGCATCATTCGATTTTAGAGTTTTTGTCGGCAAAGACTTTAGTAAGTTGAAAGACTTCAACGCTCCTCTATTTTGAGTTGCCATAAAAAGTGGATTTCCTTGTGCATTGGTCACTCGCACTAAACCTTTGGCATCACCTGAGACTAAAAAAGCCGTTTGAGAAAGCGTCAAGGGTTTAAAACTTCCTTGTCCATTTCCTGCGAGCAACAAACCATTAAAAGCATCTAATCGCCCGACAGAAACCTCATTCCCAAAATCATTACCAACCATTAAAATATCAAGATTGCCATCGGCATTAAAATCCTCCATCAACATTCCAAAAATCGGGGCTGTTTGTGCTTGAATCGGTAACGGGGTAATTTTAAACTTGCCTCCTCCCAAATTCTCTATATAACTGGTTTTCATCGAATTGGCTTTAAAAATTAAAGCACCTTTCAAGTCATTTTCCGATAAAACCTCTTTAATGTTAGCTTTTGCATATTTATCGTAATTATCAAATTTTTCACGTAAAATGGTTGTTTGTTTAATCAAATCATCACGAGTATGAAAGGGAACTTCGTAACGATTTTTGTCTTTATCAGGAAAAAATACCGTTGGAATGGCATCATACAAACCATCAGCATTAAAATCTTTTCCATAAACTGACATCGGAAATTCATCTGAAACTTTATTCATCGTATTGATACCTAAATTACCTGCTACATAATCGGTATCACCATCATTATCAAAATCTCCTGAGGCAATGCTATTCCAAAAACCTACTTGAGAGTCAAGTTCCTTATTCTCAACACGTTCCAATCCTTTTCCTTGATTATTTTTCAGTATTGCAATGGGCATCCATTCTCCTGCTAACATCAAATCCTGCCAACCGTCATTGTCATAATCCGTCCAAAGGGCATCACAAACTAAGCCAATATTTTGTAATTCTGGAGCAAATTGAGCGGTAACATCCGTAAAACGAATCCCATTTTTTGATTCATTTCTCAAAATATAACTACTCACAGGTTTTGGATAAGCATTCACTTCCATACGCCCGCCCACAAAAAGGTCAAGGTCGCCATCGTGGTCATAATCAACCGCTTTTACGCAAGAACCACTTTTCAAAAAAGAAGGCAAAGCTTTCATTTTTTCAGTAAAAACCCCTTTTCCATCGTTTTCATACAGACGGTCTTGATACATAAAAAGCCCAACAGGAGCCTCATTACTACCACTTACAACATACAAATCAAGGTCATTATCATGGTCGGCATCAAAGAGTAATACTCCCATATCTTCCGAAAACTTCGTAGCATCGGTTTCGCCTTTTATCAAGTCTTCTTTCGTAAATTTCCCTAATTTATTTTGCACCAAAAACATACCTTTATGATTGGTTGCTCCGCCAATAAAAACGTCTTCTAAACCATCTCCATTTACATCTCCAACGGCGATTGCTGGGCCATATTGAGAGAGTTTATGCGGTAATAATTTTTGAATATTAAAATCAATTGCATCATTTTCTTGATGAATAAAATCAAAACCCAAATCACCCGTAACCTCTTGAAATAAAGCCAATTGCTGATTATTTTTTTCTATTTCAAGAGCATTAACTGCCGTATTTTCATCAATAATTAAGGTTTGATTTGCTTTGACATTTTTCAAAATACTTACCTTTCCGCTTTGCCAAGTCACTTTTACTTCATCAATTACATTTACCTTTCCTAAGCCAAAATGAGCCACATTTTCAATCGTTGAAAGATAACCTCGATACGGTGTATTTTCATAAACTTGTTGCTCACCTTGATTGTAGGAAATGTCAATCCAAGCCCCAATTCCATTAATATTATTGGCTAAACCTTGACATTTAATTCTTAAAAAATGGCTTTCTTCTGGCTTTAATTGAATGGCATTATTTCGATACACAAAGGCTGAATCGTTGATATTATTGACTACAAAATCTAAGTCTCCATCATTATCCAAATCGGCGTAGGCTGAACCGTTGGAAAAACTGGGCGTATCCATTCCCCAAGCGGTTGAAACGTCTTCAAATTGGGGTGATGCACCTTTAGTTGTGGTGATATTTTTGAAAGCGAAATTAGGAACTTTCACCGAAGGCAACATTCCTAAAAGTTGCTCTAAAGTTGCCCGTTCTTGCACGGCTTGTTGATAGCGATAAACCAAATAATCGTGGTCGGTGATGTCTTTGGGAAAACCATTTGAAATAATAATATCTCGCAAACCATCATTGTCAAAATCTGTCACCATCGGACACCAACTCCAATCTGTTTCGGCAATTCCTGCCAATAAGCCCATTTCACTAAATATTGGTTGCCCTGTTTTCGGATTAATTCCTTGATTTACCTGAAGTGTATTTCTTGGATATTGATGATTGTAATGGAATTTTTCACTGTTTTGATAATTCGAATAATTGTTGGCAGGAAGCACCATTTTTTTACGGTAATTATCCGCAGGAACCATGTCTAACGCCACTATGTCCATCAAACCGTCATTATTCAAATCCTCCACATCGTTGCCCATTGCCGAAAAAGAGGTATGCTTAAAATATTCAGCGGCGTGGTCGGTAAATTGTGGCGACGAACCGTTTACATTCTTGTTATTGATGTACATAATATCATCCGACAAAAAATCATTAGTCACATAAATATCTTTCCAACCATCTCTATTAATGTCTGTAATGTTCACGCCCAAACCGTAGCCTTCAATTAAAATCCCTGCTTTTTTTGAGATATTGGTAAAATGTGGTTTGGCATTCGTTCCGTCATTTTCATACAATCTATCAGTCCTTTTTGAAGTTCCATCTACTATTTTATCTACGTATTTGTTCGGGAAACGCACTTTTTCCATTTCATTTACCAATAAAAATAAGTCTAAATCTCCATCATTATCATAGTCAAAAAAATTGGCATTGGTGGTATGCGTAGTATCTGCAATACCATATTCTTTTGCCATTTCCTTAAAAATCGGAATGCCATTTTTATCCATTCCCTGATTGACATACATCATATTCGCCAAGCGTTCAGGAATTTTACTAACCGTTGCTGACACATAAATATCCAATAAATTATCGTTATTAATATCCACAACTGTTGCCCCTGCACACCAACGTCCTTCACCTGTTGCCTTACTTTTTTCAGTTATATCTTCAAATCTTAGTGATGAATTTGCCCCTGCTCCTTTATTTAAGTACAATTTATTCTCTACTTGATTACCTGTAAAATAGACATCTACCAACTTATCATTGTTAAAATCTCCCAAGGCAACTCCTCCTCCATTATATACGTACTCAAAGTTAAAAACGTTACGAGCGTTAGTTTCAACAATCCGATTGGCAAAGGTAATTCCAGTGCTATCCGCAGGGAGTTTTGTAAAAAGCGTATCGTTTTTTTTGTTACTACACGAGCAAAAAAAACAAGACACAAAAAACACGATGAGTAATTTATGAATCATCTGATTTTTAGATTTTAAGAAAATTATAATTTGTGGTTATGAAAGCAAATAATGGCATAATTTTCAAAATATTTTTGATGCTAAACTATGAATAATATCAGCGTGATTTTGAGATAATAACAGTCAATTATCTGCTTTTTATCATTTTGAAAACACATTTTTTAGTCAAAAAATAAAGATTGAAAAATATAACTTAGTTAATAATTTGTTTTAGAGAGATAAAGCCTAATTTTCTCAAAAAAAACTCAAATGTTATGATGAACTAACCTGCTTAAAAAAAAATGGGAAGAAAAATATTGTTGGGCGATTAATAGAATGAAGTAATAAAATACTGATGCTATTTATTCTATAAACAATAAGAATCATAAATTGTTATTTGCGTTTTTTTTACCAATTTTCCTGTTAGGTAATTAGCTAATAAATGCCATAAAGTTTTTCCAGCAAAGGGATTCAAATACTCAATAATTTAGCAAAAAAATCAACTTATATGGTGTTTAACTATATTTAAAGCAAATTTTTATTAATTACTGATTACTTTTTAATACTACCCTATTCCTCATGCAATATCCATTTTTATGACTTTCAATCCGTAAAAATTAGGATGACCTCCTTCCAAACAATTCTCAAAAGTCTTTAAGTATTCCTTTTTTACTGATAAATTTTCATTTGTCTTTTACCTCCAGAATATTTTCGTGTCAGTTCATCAATAAGCAAAATATCAAATATCATTCATAAAAAAACGAAAAAACTAAGGGTAAACCCTGAGTTTTTTAATCAAGGGTAAACGCTGATATAAATGGTATAAATTACATTTAATTTTGAACTTTATTAATATCACAAAAACACTTAACTCTTATAAATACTCACATCAATTATTGAAAGACAGTTCGTATTTTTTATTCTTTAAAACAGTATTGAACAAGTAATAATTTTCCAAAAACCCTTTTCAAAAACTATTCTTATCAGTAACTGGTAGTTAAAATCCCAACAATCAATTTTTCAAAATACTATGCAAAAAATTCTTCTAAAAAATGGGTTGCCACCCCAAGTAGCACCAAGTAAATTGACGACTTTGTCGTTGATTGCTTTGCTATTCTTGTTTCATATTATTGAAACATCAGCACAGAAAACAGCAGGAGCAGTCCAGAAAATATCTGGAAAAATTATCTCAGGACAAGACAATCAGCCTATTCCTGGAGCTAACGTTATGATTAAGGGAACATCAAGCGGAACAACGGCTAACTCACTTGGAGAATTTTCAATTGAGGCTTCAAGCAATGCGACATTATTGGTTTCATCAGTAGGTTATGTTTCGCAGGAAGTGAGAGTGGCGGGTAGGAATAAAGTAAATGTTTCATTGCAAGAAAATGCTTCGTCGTTGGATGAAGTAGTAGTTGTGGGATATGGTTCTTCAAGCAAACGTTTACTTTCGGGTGCTCAAACAAATATTGGAGAAACTGAATTAAAAAGAACGGTAAACACTACTCTCGACCAAGCTTTGCAAGGACGAGCACCCAATGTATATGTAGCCAGTAATTCTGGAAAACCTGGCGGTGCAGCGGCTATTTATATTCGTGGACTTTCTACGATTAACGGTAATACGCAACCGATGTACGTAATTGATGGTGTGCAAATTGTACCACAAGATGCTCCATCTCAAGGGGTTGGGTCAGACGGACAATCAAATATACTTTCAAGCATAAACCCTGATGATATTGAGTCGATGAACGTTTTGAGTGGACCTTCGGCACAATCAATTTATGGTTCAAAAGCAGCCAATGGTGTTATTGTGGTAACGACCAAAAAAGGAAAAGCAGGTGATGCCAAAGTAAATTTTACGTCGATGTACAACTTACAAGGTTTACCCAATCAGTTACCAATGATGAATTTGAGAGAATATGCTACTTACAGCAATGCTTGGGCAAAAGCGGTTGGTTCGGGATACAATGCTCAATTTGCAGACCCTTCAATTTTGGGAGAAGGAACTAACTGGCAATCAGCTTTATTCAAAACGGCAGCGATGAAAAAACAACAACTTTCAATCAGCGGTGGTAATGAAAAAACGACTTATTATATTTCGGCTGAATTGATGAATCAAGAAGGAATTGCTCCTAATTCAGGATTTGACAGAAAATCATTCAGAGTAAACGTAGAAAGTAAATTACGTAATTATTTGAAAATAGGAACGAACCTTTCTATTTCTGGAACGTCAGAAAAACTGTCAATCAACGAAGATAACATCATTAGTACCGCCATTCAACAATCGCCAAATGCCCCTGTTTATAATCCAGACGGTTCTTTTGGAGGTCCACAGGATGTACCCATTCCAGGAAGTGGCTCAACCAACTATTCTGCTCAAATTACCAATCCAGTGGCTTTGGCTTATACAAATACCAACGATTTCAACCGTATAACCTCATTCGGTACTATTTATGCAGACCTTACCTTCTTGAAAAACTTTACTTTGCATGGTGAATTCAATGGTAATTTCGGTAACGACACCAGAGCTATTTTCCGTCCTTCTTATTCTTTTGGAGCAAATGCTTTGACGGCTGGAGCAAGAAACCCAATTTCTACTTCTGAAAGATACGCTGGAAACAATTATTATTGGAGTACCAACCAACGCTTGAATTACTCAAAGAAATTCTTACAAAAACACGATGTAAATATTACCGTTGGTCATGAAGCTCAGTATGGTTTCTATGAGCAATTATCGGGTAGAGTTACAGGATTTACCAATAATGCTTTATCTGAATTAAGCTTAGGTGACCCCAAAACGTCATTGAGTGGAAGTACAAGAGATGATAATTCTCAGGAATCTTATTTTACTCGTTTAGGGTATGTTTATGATGATAAATATATCTTCCAAGCTACTTATAGAGCAGATGCTTCGTCATATTTTGGACCCAACAATAAATGGGGTTATTTCCCTTCTGTTTCTGCCGCTTGGAGAGTTACCAAAGAACCTTTTATGCAAGGTATTACCGCTATAAATGACTTAAAATTGAGAGTTGAAATGGGTACAACTGGTAATCAATATTGGGGCAAAAATACTTACGCTCCTTTAAGCACAGCCGCTACACAGTCGGGACAAGGATTTTTAGCAGGAAAATTCCCGAACCCTGACATCAAATGGGAAAATACCCAAACATTCAACATCGGTTTTGATTTGCACGCTTTAAAAGACCGTGTTCAAATTGTATTTGATGCTTATTTAAGAAAAACTTCTGACTTAATTACCGATTTACCTTTGCCAGCTTACGCAGGAACATCTGGACAAGGTGGTATTGGAGCTCCAGTTGTTAATATTGGAGATATGGAAAACAGAGGTTTTGGTTTTTCTGTAAATACTACGCCAATTCAAGGAAAAAATGCAGGTTCTTTAACTTGGAAAAGTGGATTTAATATTTCATTCGATAGAAATAAATTATTGAAGTTAAACACCGACCGAGCAATCATCGACCGTTTTCCTTGGTACACTCGTGTAATTTCTCGTTCAATTGTGGGGCAACCTCTTTTCCAATTCTATGGATATAAAGCCGATGGTTTAATCCAAAATTATCAAGATTTAACAACGGCTGCCTTGCCAACAAACGTACAAATTGCCCCAGGACAAGCATGGGTTGGAGATATTAAATACGTAAACATTGATAAAACGGAATATTTTGACCCCGTTTTAGGTAAAAACATTCAAGTAATTGACGACAAAGACAGAACTTTTATTGGGAATCCTTGGCCAAAATTCACCTTCGGAATTACCAATAATTTCTCTTACAAAGGTTTCGACTTATCAATCTTCATGCAAGGAGTTTACGGAAATCAGATTTTCAATCAAATGAGATTTGACAATAGTGCGTTCAGAAACTTCATTCACGGTGCGTACAAAGAAGCTATCAATTTTGCCGTACCAAGTGGCAATACTTTAACAGAAACCTTGACTTTGTTGAATCCAGGAACAACCGTTCCAAGAATTGCTTATTCAAGCTACGGTAATAATGGACGTGCCACCGACCAATTTGTTGAAGATGGTTCGTATTTACGAGTAAAAAATATTCAATTGACTTATAACGTACCAAAAACGTTTTTGAACAAGTATTTACCACTGAACGGTTTGAGAATTTCGGGAGGTGTACAAAATGCTTTCACTATTACAAAATATAGCGGCTATGACCCAGAAGTTGGTACTTCGGCTGGCGTTCCAGGCTTTGATAATGGACGTTATCCATCGTCAAGAATGTACACTTTCTCAGCGTCATTCGATTTCTAATAGTACAAAATCCATTTAAAATTATTCATAAAAATGAAAAAATATAACTTCATAAAATTCTTATTTGTCACCCTAACTGCATTAGTTGGATTGGCAAGTTGTTCTGAAGAATTCTTAGATACTCCTCCACGAGGAAGCTTAACAGCACCCAACTTTTTCAATACCGATGCTGAGTTATTAGCAGGAACTTCGGCTCTTTACAATAAAGTGTGGTTCGGTTCAAATGGACAGGCATTATTGTCTTTCGGAGATGGACGTGCGGGCAACATGATTAGTCCTTACAACGGAAATTGGCAACAGTTTTATCAGTTCAATGTTTCCAATACTAACAGTGATTTAAGAGATTCTTGGAACTCATTTTTTACGATTATCGCACAGTCAAACGTGTTGATGTATAACGTAAATACGTATTCAAAAGCAGCGGTTTCGGAAACAGCAAAAAGAAGAGCCATCGGCGAAGCACGTTATATGCGTGGTGTAGCATATTCGTATTTAGTCCAAAACTGGGGAGCAGTACCAATTATTACAGATAATTTAAAACAAGGTGCTGATACAACTTTAACTCGTAATACAGTTGAAACCGTTTGGGAATTTGCCATTCGTGATATGCAAGCGGCTATTGGTTTACTTCCTGCCTCATCGCCATCAGGTTCTGGACGATTGAATTCTTATTCAGCGAAAGGAATGTTAGCCAGATTTTATTTGACACGCTCAGGACTTGGCTCTACCAACGGTCAAAGAAGTCAAATGTATTTAGACAGTGCTAAGTATTACGCAAAAGACGTTATCAAAAATGGTCCTTTCCAATTAATGCAAAATTATTCAGACTTATTCCTGACGGCAAACAACAATAACCCAGAGCAATTATTTGGTTTACAATGGGTTAGCAATGGCGGATATGGTTCTGGAAATCAATTTCAATCTCAATTTGCAGCGAATAGTCAGCTAACAGGTTTCTCTGACGGTTGGGGAGGTGGAAACGGTGCCTCTTACGATTATCTTGCCAATGCCAATCCTTCAGACTCCATTCGTGTAAAAGCTACTTTTATGCTTCCAGGTTATCATTATCCTGAATTAATTAAAGCAAAAGGTGGCTGGAGAGAGCCAATTCCTTCGGATGATAGTTGGGAGAATTTTGCCCATTTCAAAAAATACATTGTAGGTACGCCTGATGATAATGGTGGACTTGGACAACAACAAGCCGCTCCAAACAACAGTTATATGCAACGTTTGGCGGATGTCTATTTTATTTATGCCGAAGCCATTTTAGGAAACAACGCCTCAACGTCTGACCCTGAAGCATTACAATATTATAATGCCATTCGTACAAGAGCAGGTTTACCTTCAGTAACGAAATTTAATATTGATGATTTGTTGCACGAAAGACGTTATGAGTTTGCCGTTGAAGGTGATGCTTGGTACAATTTAGTAAGACTTTATTACTACAATCCTCAAAAAGTTATTGACATCATTGGGAAACAAATAAGAGGTAATTATGCCATCAGAATTAAAGCAGGAACGGGTACAGCCACTAAAAAACGTGAATATACTTTCATTAGTCGTACGCCAAGTACATTCAAATTAATTCCATCAACATTCTATTTACCAATTCCTGATACTGAAACGGCACAAGCTCCAAACTTATTAAAACCACCCGTTCCGTATAAGTTTTAGGTATCAACAATCTCAAGAAATTATATGGGCTTGTGTCAAAAATGGCACAAACTCATTAAACAATTACAAAAATGAAAAAAACAATAAATTTTATATTTAGTAAACTTACCGCCGTAACGCTTCTGGTTACTTTGGTGAGTGTTACTATCCTTTCATCTTGTATTGAAGACGAAACGGGTATTCCTAAATTTTCTACGGGTACGCCAAGTATTACGAAAGTCTATTTATTAGATACCATCGCACGATACAAAGACAGTAGCATTGTTGGAGCAGAACCATATAAACTATTGGTTATCAATGGGCAAAATATTGGCGGAGTTGTCAATGCTTATTTTAATGGTTACAACACAGCCTTCAACCCTACCTATAACACTGATACTCACTTAATTATCACTTTACCAGGAGAAGTTCCAACAGACTCAACGGCAGATAATAAACTTAGATTAGTTACCTCTCATGGTGAGGCAACTTTCAGTTTTAAAGTAATTGCGAAGCCTGCGGTATATTCTACTGATAAAATCACTTTCGGTAGTGATAGAGGAGACATCACTTTAAAAGGTAAAAACTTCTCTGATGTCAGCAGTGTCATTTTCTCAAAAACAACGACTGCCGTAAAAATTGTATCTAAAACCAAAGATAAAGCGGGTAACGAAACAATGGTTTTGAGATTTCCAACCACGAATATCAGCCAAACTACTTTGGATATTACCAATTCAAGTGGTGTAATTACGACGAGAGATTTGGAGTTTGTAAATGCAGACGTAGCACTACAAATTTTTACGGAAGATTTCGCTAAAGATTTTGGAAATAACTCTTGGGGCGACCCATTAATGGTCAATGCTGACCAAGCGTATGCAGGAAAAAAATCACTTGTAAAAACCTTTGCAGCAGGCAATTGGCACATGGCAGCATTCAGTAATTGGTGGCCTTCAGTAGAATATTCGGCTGACTATAAATTCCTGACATTTGCCATAAAAGGTGGAGAAAACCCAATTTCATTCTGGATACAATCAGATGCGTCAAAAGTTGGTTTTGGCAATTACTTAGATAAAAACAAAATTGACGTTGCTCCAAAAATCTGGAATTACTACAAAATTCCTTTGGCAGACTTAGACTTCTGGTATCCAGGTACAACTTTAAAACAATTTGGATGGAGACTTCAAGGTCCTGACAAAACAGAAACACTATATTTTGACGATGTAATGTTTATTAAAAAGTAGATTCTCGAACCGCCAAACAAGCGTGTATAATTTGCAAAAATACCAGCATTTTACACCTTAATACAGGTAGGATTTAGTTCCTACCTGTACAAAAAATAGACCCTCATAAGTGTTAAAAACTTATGAGGGTCTATTTTTTACGCATTATTTCTATATTCTTTTCATAAAGAAAGATTACTCATACCCACAAAACGCCCTAATGCCCTCCCCCACTCATAACAACTTCTTGGTCATCAGTAATTTTACCAGATTTCATCAATAACGTAGCTCCTGCGGCAATCAATAACAAAACTCCTGCAAAAGTTACCGCTTTACTTGGGTCATTATTCAAGAAAGTTCTTAAAATATAACCAAAAGTAAGCGTCTGAATCAACATCGGTATAACAATCATCATATTGATAATACCCATATAAACGCCATAACGTTCTTTCGGAATTGAAGATACCACCATCAGATACGGAATGCCCATCATACTCGCCCAACCAATACCAAAACCCGTAATGGCAGGGAAGAGTAAATATTTATTTTCAATCATCGAAAACGCTATAAAACCCAATCCTGCCAACAATAAACAAAAAGCGTGTACCAATTTGGGCGAATATTTTTTGGCAAAATATACCAAACTAAAAGCAACCAGAAACATCACAATATTATACCAACCATTTACCAAACCTGTCCAGCTTACGGCTTCACTATATAAATCTGGATTATCTTTGGGCGTAGCATGAAAAACCGTCAAAGCTATACTTTTAGAAGAATTTTGCCAGTAGCAAAACAAAGCGTACCATTGAAACAAATACACCAATGCCAACTGCCACATCACATTTGGCATATCTCTAATGGCGGTAAAAATATCTGTAAAAGGAGAAAAAACATTCAAGGGAGATGCTTTCATTTCTGCTAATTCTTCATCTGTTGGAGGTATTTCAGGCGTAGTTTTTGTACTCCACCAAATAGAACCAATCGAACAAACTGCTCCTAAGAAAAACGACGCATACACCCACGTAGGCAAAGCACCCGTTTTACCAATAAAAATCAATGGGAAAATATACAAGGAAAGATTAGAAAGTGTTTGTCCTAAACCCGTAAAGAAACTTTGTGCTTGAAAACCTGTTGGTTGTTGCGAAGCATCCAATTTGTCTGCAATAAAAGCACGATAAGGCTCCATTGCGGTATTATTTCCAACGTCCAAAATCCACAACAAACCTGCCGCCATCCATAATGAACTACTAAAAGGGTAAACAAATAAAGCCAAACTACACATTAAAGCTCCTATCAAAAAGAAGGGTTTTCTACGACCAAAACGTGGAGACCAAGTTTTGTCGGACAATGCCCCAATAATTGGCTGAACTAAAAGCCCTGTCATCGGCCCTGCTAAATTCAGAAAAGGAATATCATCGGGATTTGCCCCTAAGAAGTCGTAAATTGGGTTAACTGCACTTTGTTGGAGTCCGAAACTATACTGAATGCCAAAAAATCCAACATTCATATTAATAATTTGGGAAAAAGTTAAGCGGGGTTTTAACATAAGTTTTGTATAATAAAAATGGTTAAAATTGATAGGCTTTGGCAAATAGAAAAATCATTTATCATTCAAAATCTAAAACTCAGTACCTACTACACAATATTACTCAATTTATTGTCTTTTAAGAAGATTAACTTTGATTTTTCTTCTCCTAAATAATTATCTAAAACCACCCAATAACCTTACATTTGAAATCCCTATCTTTGACTAAGTAATGACATAATATTAACATCGTCGTAAAATACGTTCAGCTAATACTTTATTCGACAATCGGGTCAATCGTAAATCCTATTTATGCTACTTTTAACATTCCTCTGCTCTTTTTTATTTCAAAATATCCCGTCTCCAACGACTGATAGCTCATTTGTTATCAACCAAATAAATATTTTAGGCAATCAAAAAACGAAAGAAAGTATCATTCTGAGAGAATTGGATTTTGTGGCAGGAGATTCTATTAAAAAAAGTGACATTGATAAAAGATTAGACCTCACTCGTAGAAAACTTATCAATACAAATCTTTTTATTTCAGCAGAGCTAAAATACACTCAAGTATCTAATAATCAAATCAATATCAACATCAAACTTATGGAACAATGGTATATTTTAGGATACCCCATCTTTCAAATTGTTGATAGAAATTATGCTGAATGGTGGCAACGTGGAGCAAGTTTAAGCCGTACAACTTATGGTATTGACCTAACTCACGGAAATTTCAGAGGAAAAGCAGAAAAAATCAATCTCCGACTGGAAACAGGTTTTACGCAACGTATTGAAGTAGCCTATCGAATCCCTTATATAGACAAAGCTCAAAAAACGGGTGCAGGATTCAGTTTTACTTACATTGCCAATAAAAATCTGGCTTTCAAAAGTTTAAACGACACCCTTTATTATTTCAAAAATTTCGAGGAAATTTTACGAAAACGTTTTTCTACTGCTGTTTACCTCCGCAAACGTTATGGATTTTATGATACTCACACATTAGAATTACGATATAATAACAATGTCATCGCTGACACCATCAAAAAATTAAATCCAGATTATTTCTTAGATAGCCGAACCACTCAAAAATATTTGCAATTAAGTTATTATTTTAATTATGACTTTCGGGATAATGTAGCTTATCCGCTTCGTGGTAATCGGTACGAATTACTTATCAATAAATCAGGCTTACTTCCAAATGATGACATCAATCAATTAGAAATTTCAGGAGCTTATTCCCTGTATAAACCAATTTCCAAAAGACTATTTTACGGTTTATATCTAAAAGGTAAAGTTTCATTTCCTGAGCGTCAGCCTTTTTTTAATACTCGTGGTTTAGGTTATTTTGGAGATTTAGTCAGAGGATATGAGTTGTATGTAGTAGATGGAAATTCTTATTTTTTAGCACGAAATAATTTAAAATTCCAGTTGGTGAATAGCAAAATTCAGCTCAAATTTCTTAAAATCAAACAATTTAACACCATTCCAATCGGGATTTATCCCAATATTTTCATGGACTATGGTTATGTCCAAAACTCTTATGCTAATGTAAACAAAAGTAAATTGGCTAACAAGTCTATTTATGGAGGAGGTTTTGGACTTGACTTTGTAACATACTACAACATGGTAGTTCATCTCAGTTACGTATTGAATGACAGAAAAGAAAGAAATTTTGTATTCGGTATTGGTAGGGAGTTTTAAAGTAGGTAGTAGGTAGTAGGTAGTAGGTAGTAGGTAGTAGGTAGTAGGTAGTAGGTAGTAGGTAGTAGGTAGTAGGTAGTAGGTAGTAGGTAGTAGGTAGTAGGTAGTAGGTAGTAGGTAGTAGAAATGCCGATTGCGAGTTTTAAGTTCCCTGAATCAAATAAAATTTCACATTAATTTACATCACACTTCACCCCATAACTCTACACTTATAACCCCTACACTCATAAACCCCTACACTCATAAACTTTTCTTGACCCATATAAAAGACAAAAGGGAACGTTAAAAACATCCCCCTGTGCAAATTAATAGTTCTACACCTATTATCTTAAATATTTTGATTGGTTGGTTTTAAAAACATGGGGCAATAGAGATTGCCCCCGTTTCCTAAATACCTAACCACTAATTTCTTTGTTTAATTGTTGTTTTTTTACAACGCAATTTAGTTAAAAAACTTGTAAAGTTCCTAAGTAATTCTTAGTTTTTTCTAAAAAAGCTTTTTTCTTTCTCCGTGAAACTGAAATCTTTTTACCATCTTTCAGTTGTACAAACATTTCTTCTTTAACATCAAATTGAATTAAGTAGTTCAAATTAATCGCAAAAGATTTATGAACTCTCACAAACAATTCAGCATCTAATTTAGCTAAAAAATCTTTCATTGTACGTGAAACAAGCAATTTTTTTCCATTATTGAAGTAAAACATGGTATAATTGCTGATTGCTTCGAGGTGGCTAATATCTTTCCAAGCCACTGAAATTGTTTTTTTACAAGAGATTGGTAGCAAAATACTTGGTTCTTTTAATAAACGAGTATCTGTTCCAAAATGATTAAACTCTCTTTTGAAATTTGCGACTGCAAAAGAGTTGGTATTTGTTAATGTTGTTACCATGATAGTTTTAAGTTTAGTTCCATAAATAATATTGTCTCTATCATGTGGTTAGTAAGTGATACAAAGTTGGCAGGTTAATTTTTACGAAGCAATCACATGATGATATGATATTTCTAAACTATATTCTCATGAATTGCCTTGGCTACTGCCTCCGTTTGCGAATGAACGTGCAACTTATCGTATATCTTTTTGATGTGAGTTCGCACAGTGTCCATGCTAATTCCACACTTATCGGCAATCATTTTGTAACTATTACCCTTTACTAACAAATTCAAAATTTCAGTTTCTCGCTCGGTCAATTTATAGGAAATATTATCAGCCGTTCTTTGTTGTGGTGGCAACATTTGTAAAACTTTGCGGGCAACACTTGATGTCATTGGAGCCCCACCATTATAAGCATCATTAATTGCTTCTAAAAGTCTGACTGGCGGAGTTCTTTTTAATAGATAACCAACTGCTCCTGAACATATTGCCTCAAAAATATTTTCGTTATCTTCAAAAACCGTAAACATCAAAACATTCACTTCTGGGGCTATTTTCTTGATAATTTTTAAGCCTTTTATACCATTAGCAACAGGCATATCAATATCCATTAATACTACATCTGGATGTAAAGCTTCCATTTGCTCAGCTACTTTTTCACAGTTTACAAAAGCTCCTACCAACTCAAATCCCATAGAACCTCTTAACAAAACCGAAAGACTTTCCCGTAAATCAGGATTGTCTTCATACACTACTATTTTTATTGCTGAGGGAGTCATTGGATTACGGCGAGTCGTTTAAATATTCTCCTACAATATTACAATAAATATCTATCTAACGGTATCACATGATTGGGTGATATTTGATGATTTATGACAGGAATTGGTGTTGCTTTTTTTTTGTACCTTTGTCACTATACAGAAATAATAGGTAAGAATTACTGAAAAATGTTCTGTATTATTCCCAATTTTAAACTTAACTCATTAATTCGTGAAAAAATATTACGTTTATCTTAGTATTATATTCGTTGCTTTTGTACAAATATCGTGTCAGGATAAAAAGCAAACCTCTGAAGCCGATACCACTGCTAACGCTGATACAACTGCAAAAGTAGCTTCGCTTGAAAATTACAGTGTTATCTTTCAAGCCGTTCTTAAATCTGATGCAGGCATGGCTCGTGGTGTGAGTATCGGAGATAATATCGAAACTATCCAAGAAACAACCCTCCCTGCTGAAACACAACCAGAAAACGGAAAAGGATTCACTGAATATTTTGATAGCTCTGACCTGAATTTTGCGGATATTGCTTATTTAAAAGATACGGAAAATAAAGTTGGTGCAATTTCAATTGACATTTACATCGAGAGACAAACGGCTGTTGATAGCCTTATGAATGAGTTTAAAGGTTATTTCGACAAAAAATATGGTCAAGGAAAAGGAATTTCTAAAATGACTACTTGGAAATTATCCGATTCTCAAAACGAACTTTTATTACAAAATGTAAGCACTGCCAAAGACCCAGGTTTGAAAATTATTTTTGCGAAAAGTGGAGATAAAATTTTACAATAAATGTACAACATATTTCTAATCTGTTTATGTTATCTGTAACAGGTTGAAAACCTACATAAAAAAAACTGTCATTCCACAATGACAGTTTTTTTTATGCAGTAACACAGGCTTCAGCCTGTAAATGCGTAACACGGGCTTCAGCCTGTAAATGCGTAACACGGGCTTCAGCCTGTAAATGCGTAACACGGGCTTCAGCCTGTAAATGCGTAACACGGGCTTCAGCCTGTATTCTGCCTATAAAAATTCACAAACAGGTTAAAACCTGTGCTACATAATTCATTGTGTAAAATTTACACTTAAATATTTGGAAATGAAATCTTAATTAATAATCTTTGCGTAACAATTACACATTGAATCAAAAAATGAAAGAGCAATTTTACAAATATCAATATCCTCACCCAGCCGTTACGGTGGACTGCATAATTTTTGGCTTTGACGGACAAAACCTCAAAGTAATGCTTATTCAAAGAAAAAGTGAGCCTTTTGCTAAAATGTGGGCATTACCAGGAGCTTTTGTTGAGGAAGCAGAATCTTTAGAAAGTTGTGCAGAACGTGTTTTACAGAAAGAAGGAAATATTTCGGGCGTGTATTTGGAACAACTTTTTACGTTTGGTTCGCCCTCCCGAGACCCTCGTGAGCGAGTGATTTCGGTAGCATATATGGGTTTGGTAAAAACGGCTGATTTTGAATTGATTGCAGGAAACGACGAATTACAGATTGAATGGCGAGATATTTCGGCAATCTCGGATTTAGCTTTTGACCACTCCCAAATTTTACAAACTGCCATTAACAGAATTAGAGGAAAAATCAGGTATCAGCCCATTGGTTTTGAGTTGATGAATGCCAAATTTACCATTCCACAATTGCAACAATTGTACGAAGCTATTTTAGGTAAAACACTTGACAGGCGAAATTTTAGAAAGAAATTATTATCCATGCAAATTCTAAAACAATTACCCGAAAAACAACAAAACGTAGCCCACAAAGCCGCCTCCTATTACCAATTCGACAGAGAACGATATGAGGTTTTGATGAATGAAGGAATTTATTTGGAGTTGGTGTAGAATAGGTGTTGGAAGTTAGGATTTAGGGGTTAGTGTCCAGTTACAGATTTATCTCCCCAAACCAAGCACCCAAAATATTGTAGGTAGATTTTAGCGGTTATTAGTCTTGTCACGAATAAACCTCCCTAAAACCAAACACCTAAAAACTAAAACCTGAGAAAAAATCATGAAAAACATACAAGAAATAGGCGTTATTGTTGGGCGTTTTCAAGTGCCAGAATTGCACGCCGCTCATCAAGAATTAATTCAACGAGTAATTGATAATCATAAACGAGTAATTATTTTTTTGGGTGTTACACCTGTTTTGGTAACCAAGAAAAACCCGCTTGATTTCATTACTCGCAAGGAAATGATTTTAAAATTGTTTCCAAACGCAACCGTTTTAGCTTTGCCAGATATGCCGTACGATACCGATTGGAGCAGAGAATTGGACAAAAGAATCAGAGAAGCTGCTCCCGTCGGAGAGGTTTTGTTATACGGCGGTCGGGATAGTTTTAGAAGTGCTTACTCAGGCAATTTTGAAACTACCGAAATCGAACAAATCACCAATTTATCAGGCACAGAAATTAGAAAAGAGGTAAGTCAGGCGACAAAAGCAAGTCCAGATTTTAGAGCAGGGGTAATTTTTGCAGCTTATAATCAATATCCAAAAGCATTTCCGACGGTGGATGTTGCCATTGTGAAAGGTGACGAACTTTTATTGGGACGAAAACCACATCAAACGCTATTCAGATTTATTGGCGGTTTCGTTGACCCAACAGATGATAATTTTGAACAAGCTGCCACTCGTGAAGCCCAAGAAGAAACGGGTGTAGATGTAGGAAATTTGCAATACGTTGGCACGGCAAGAATTGACGATTGGCGATATAGACACGAAGTTGATAAAATCATCACGACGCTTTTCAAAGCTGATTATATCTCTGGAGAAGCCATTGCCCAAGATGACATTGCAGAACTAAAATGGTTTAAAATCAGTGATTTAACGGAAGAGGATTTTGTGGCTGAACATCGGGTTTTATGGAGATTATTGAAAGAAAAACTTGTCTGAACAAATAAAATATCATGCTTAAAGCATAACACTAAAAAACTAAAACCATGCAACCAAATATAATCTTATTGACCGACAGTTATAAACTAAGTCATTATAAACAATATCCTGCGGGAACAAGTCAAATTTATAGTTATTTCGAGAGTCGTGGAGGTGAATTTGAAGGCGTAACTTTCTTTGGATTACAGTATTTATTGAAAGAATATCTCGAAGGACAAGTGGTTACGCAAGAGAAAATTGACCGTGCTGATAAAATCTACGCTGCCCATTTTGGCAATCCAACATTATTCAACAAAGCTGGTTGGGAATACATTTTACACACCCACAATGGGCATCTACCCGTACGCATAAAAGCGGTGGCGGAAGGTACAGTAATCCCAACGCACAACGTGATGCTGACCATTGAAAACACCGACCCAAATTGTTTTTGGCTTACTAATTTCTTGGAAACGCTCTTGCTTCAACTGTGGTATCCGTGTACGGTAGCAACTATCAGTCGAGAAGTTAAAACCCTGATTACAAAATATTTAAACGAAACTGGCGACCCAAGCACGGTTGATTTCAAACTCCATGATTTTGGTTTTAGAGGGGTCAGTAGTGTACAAAGTGCGGGCATTGGCGGAGCGGCTCACTTGATTAATTTCATGGGAACAGACACCGTTGCGGCGTTAACTTTTATTCAAGAATATTATACTCCCGACGGTATGTTTGGTTTCAGTATTCCTGCGGCGGAACACAGTACCATTACCAGTTGGGGACGTGATAATGAAACGGATGCTTACCTAAATATGCTCCAACAATATCCAGAAGGTTTGGTAGCCGTCGTGAGTGATAGCTACGATATTTATAACGCTTGCGAACACATTTGGGGAGAGGTTTTGAAAGACGAAATTTTGCAGAGAAACGGAACGCTTGTAGTCCGCCCCGACAGTGGAGAACCGAAAGATGTGGTGCTAAAATGTACGCAAATTTTGGGCGAAAAAATTGGTTTTACCGTCAATGAAAAAGGCTACAAAGTGCTGAACCCCAAAATCAGAATTATACAAGGCGATGGCGTGAATTATGAAAGTATCGGTGAGATTTTGGAACACCTCAAAAATCATGGTTGGAGTGCCGACAATGTGGCTTTTGGTATGGGTGGTGCCTTGCTACAAAAAGTACACAGAGATACCCAAAAATTTGCTTTCAAATGCAGTTGTGCAACCGTAAATGGCGAAGACCGTGACGTGTACAAAGACCCCGCAACAGACCACGGTAAAAAGAGTAAAAGAGGTCGTTTGAAATTGGTAAAAGAAAATGAAAAGTACATCACCAAAGCCCTTAACGAAGACGGTGAGGACATTTTACAGACTGTTTTTGAGAATGGAGAAATCTTGAGAGAGATTGATTTCCAAGGGGTTAAGGATAATAGTTTATGATAAAATATGCGTCGGATATTATTGTAGAGACGTTTCCTGAAACGTCTTGCGGAAGAACAAATTCAAATCTTCCATTTATCCCCGAAACCGTTTTTTGAAACGTCTTGCGGAAGAATAAATCAGAGACATTCAATCTTCAATTTATTCGTCCGAAGACGTTTCGGGAAACGTCTCTACCAAAAAACAAATCGAAAAATATTAATCCTCCATTTATTCGTCCGAAGACGTTTCAGGAAACGTCTCTACTGTTTTTTCTTCGTCCAATAAAAATAAAATGGCAAGCCCGTAGCCATTAAGCCCAAGCCGATTAATGCTTCTTCTGGTTTTTCAATTAATGTGTTAATAATCAGAGCAATACAGAATAAAATAAAAATAGCGGGTACTACTGGATAACCAATTACTTTGTACGGACGGTGTGCATCGGGCATTTTTTTACGCAGAATAAATACGCCTAAAGCCGTTGCTCCGTAGAAAATAAATGCCGCAAAAACCAACATATCAGTCAATTGGTCGAATGTTCCAGACATCACCAAAAGCGAAGTCCAAATTGCCTGTAAAAACAAAGCTCTCGAAGGCGTATTGTATTTGGGGTGGATATAATCTACTTTCTTGAAAAACATATTGTCACGAGCCATTGCGTAGAATAATCTGGAAGCCAAAAGAATGGTCGTACTCGAACAATTGAAAGTCGTTACCAAAATCAAACACGAAATCAACAAGCCTCCCCATGAACCCAAAAAGCGGTTTACAACGGCTACGGCAGCAATTCCATTCTTAGATTCATAGATATTGATAAATTCGTCAATCGGTAAAATATAGAGATATACAAAATTCATCAGCAAATAAGTCCCCATCACAATCAACGTTCCGATGATAAGTGCCATAGGTAAATTTCGTTGTGGGTTTTTCATTTCTCCCCCAATAAAACCAACACTTGCCCAGCCTTCATAACCCCAAAAAGCACTCAAACACGCCAAAGCCAAAGCCTTAAACAAAATCGAACCCGACATGGTATCAGCATTATATTTTACGCTGTTGGTTGTGATATTTTCAATACTTCCTACACTTGAAGTTAAGCCCAAAACAATAATGACCAACATGGCAATAAACATCAATGCAGTCAATATTCGACTAAGATTTTCGCCTAATTTTAGTCCTCGATAATTGAAATAAGTCTGGAAAATTATTAAACTAATTCCAACCATTTTTACACTCAAATTATCAAAAAGGTGCAAGCCAAGAAAACTAAAATCAGCTAAGGCTTTTGATGTTTCGGGAAAAGGAATCAGACTATTCAGCGATTGTGCAAACACATACGCAATGGAAGCAATGGAAGCGGTACGAATCACCGCAAAATTTGTCCATCCAAAAAGGAAAGCGAAAAAACGGTTGTAAATTTTCTTGAAATATACAAAATCCCCACCCGAATCAGCCAACATACTGGCAACTTCTGCGTTAGACAATGTTCCTGCCAAACTGATTAAACCTGCTACTAACCAAGCAATTAACACTAAACTTGGCGATTGTAACTCGGCTGACATAGCTGCAACTTTCTTAAAAACTCCTGTCCCTATAACAGAACTGATTATTAAAACGATTGCTGAGGTTAAGCCAATAGAACGGACTAATTGCCCCTGATTATTAGGAGATTCTTGCATGAAGAGGTATTTTGTGTTTATGATATAGCTTACAAATTAAGGATTTATCCGACGTAATTTACATTTTTGGTTTGTTTTCTGTGGTTCTGCTGAGTTTTTTTACTGATTTTGTCATCCCTCCTTCGTCGGGATGACAGCTCATCTATAAACCGTTAAAAAAAAACGGAATTATCTACTATTTGTCGCAAGACAAAATTAGACCACGGATAGAACAGATAAAACAGATTTACACTGATTTTTCTTTAAATTTATCCGTGTAAATCCGTTGAATCAGTACAATCTGTGGGCTAATTTTATTCTGCCACAAATTGTAGATAGTTCCGTAAAAAAATTGTAATAATTAACTCATGTTTTGTTCAAACACTCAGAAAGGCTAAAAATAAATTCTTTGTGTCTTCGTGGCTTTTAAGTTAATTTTGAGGACTTTATTGGATGAACGCAGGCAGGGGGTTGAACCCTGCCTGCGTTGAATAACAAAACTTTCAAATAAATATTAACGCAAATATCATTGGCAAAACTACTTTATAATCTTTCTATTTATGCTTATCAGTTTATCATCTGGTTGGTAAGTCCGTTCAATCAGAAGGCAAAACTTTGGATTGAAGGAAGACGAGTTGATGTTAGTAGTTCGATATTCGATGTTGGTTCAAAAGCATACGAACATCAAACATTAAACATCGAAAAACAAAAAACAGCATGGTTTCATTGTGCTTCTTTGGGTGAATTTGAGCAAGGAAGACCCGTCATTGAGAAATTTAGAGCTACTTTTCCCGATTATAAAATTGTCCTGACGTTCTTTTCTCCTTCGGGGTATGAAATTCGTAAAAACTATGAAGGAGCAGATTTGATTTGTTATTTACCTTCGGACACGCCCACGAATGCACGAGCATTTATCGAAAAAATAAACCCTTCCATTGCCTTTTTTGTGAAATATGAATTTTGGTACAATTACCTCCACATTCTCCACGAAAAACAGATTCCTATTGTTTCATTTTCAGCAATTTTCAGAGAAAATCAAATATTTTTTAAATGGTACGGAGGTTTTCATCGCAATATTTTAAAATATTTTAGCCATATTTTTGTACAAAATCAATCGTCATTAAATTTGCTTCAAAATATTGGTATTCAGAATGTTAGTATTGGTGGAGACACTCGTTTCGACCGAGTTCAGCAAATTGCGAATGCTCGAAAACAATTGCCCCTCATCGAAACATTTAAGGATGGAAAACCTTTATTAATTATTGGCTCGTGTTGGCAACAAGATTTTGAGGTGCTTCTCCCCTTTTTAAATAAATTTGAACCTGATTTAAAAGTCATTATTGCTCCCCACGAAATTCACGATGCAGAGATTGAATCGTGGCGAAAAGCATTAAAAGGTCAAACGATAAGATATTCTGAAATTGGAAGTAAAAATACTGAAATTCAAAACGCTGATTGTCTAATTATTGACAATATCGGAATGCTTTCATCACTTTATCAATACGCAGATTTCGCTTGGATTGGCGGTGCTTATGGCAAAGGCTTACACAATATTTTGGAGGCTGCCACTTTTGGACTTCCGATTTTTTTCGGCAATAAAGTATATACGAAATTCCAAGAAGCCCTTGATTTAGAACGACTTGGCGGTGCAAAAGCCATTGAAAATACGAATGAGTTTGAGCAAAATTTTGTTCCATTATATCAAGACCGAAAGTTAAGACAAGACAAAACAAATATTATTCAGCAATATGTGCGGGAGAATTTGGGAGGAACAGATAAAATTATCAATTATGTAACCCGAACTTTCGAATTCGGAAACAAACAATGAAAGGATTAGTGATGCGTTCGACGGGTTCATGGTACGAAGTTTTAGACGAAAATAAACACGTTTGGAAATGCCGTTTGAGAGGAAAATTTAAAATAAAAGGACTCAAAACTTCCAATCCAATTGCGGTTGGAGATAGAGTGGTATTTGACATTGAAGATAAACTTGAAAACACAGGGATTATCCACGAAATAACCCAAAGAGAAAATTATATTATTCGTAAATCTGTCCATAAAACGGCTCATGGGCATATTTTAGCGGCAAATCTCGACCAAGCGGTTATCATTGTAACGCTCAATTATCCAAGAACATCTTTAGGTTTTTTAGATAGATTTTTGGTTTCGGCAGAATCATTTAGAATTCCGACGACCATAATTTTCAATAAGGTAGATTTACTTTCAGAAGAAGAAAAAGATTACTTGGCGGATTTGGCGGCAATGTATGAAGAAATTGGTTATTCGTGTGCGTTTACTTCAGCAACGGCAAATATTGGAATTCAGCATTTTGAGGATATTTTGAAGGATAAAATTTCTTTAATTTCAGGACATTCGGGCGTAGGAAAATCTACTTTGGTAAATCAAATTTCTCCCGATTTGGACTTAAAAACGATGGAAATTTCAACATTTGCCAACAAGGGCGTTCATACCACAACGTTTTCTACGATGTTTGAAATTGCCGAAAATTCTTATATTATTGATACGCCAGGTATCAAAGAATTAGGCTTGATTGACATTGAGAAACAAGAACTTTCGCACTTTTTCCCAGAAATGAGAGCCATGATGGGAAAATGCAAATATCATAATTGCAAACACATCAACGAACCTAAATGTGCTGTTTTAGAAGCAGTTAGCGAAGGTGAAATCGCAGAAAGTCGCTACTCAAGTTATTTGAGTATGATGGATGATGATGATAATAGAAGATAAAATGTATTAAGTACGAAGTATTAAGTATTAAGCTTTTGAGGAAGTTACCAATATTCTTAATACCTAATACTTGAGACTTAATACTACAAGATTAACACGGCATTTTGTCAATTCTCAATTGGTGTCTTCCACCTTCAAAAGCCGTTTCTAAAAATACATTCGTAATTTCGATGGCTTCTTCCAACGTTACAAAGCGAGCAGGAATACACAGTACATTAGCATCATTATGCAAGCGAATCAATGACGAAACTTCTACATTCCAAGCCAATCCTGCACGAATTTTCTGATGTTTATTAGCCGTAATTGCTACGCCATTGGCACTGCCACACAATAAAATCCCGTAAGTAACTTCCTGATTTTCAACCGCCAATGATACTGGATGAGCAAAATCAGCATAATCACACGAAGCAGTGCTGAATGGACCAAAATCTTTCACTTCGTAACCTTCCGCAGTTAATACTTTGATTAATTCCGCTTTGTATTCAAACCCTGCATGGTCGCCTCCGATGGCAATTTTTTTTGCTAATTCCATAAAATTTGTAAGTATTTGTAAAATTTAATGTTTTTTTTTGTTATTTCACTCGGTCAGATGTAACACAGACTTTAGTCTGTAAGAATTTAGTCTGTAAGAATTTAGTCTGTAAGAATTTAGTCTGTAAGAATTTAGTCTGTAAGAATTTATAACATACAGACTAAAGTCTGTGTTACATTATTTCCGTAAAGTTACGGACTAATAATATTTGTAAAAATTAAATATCAATAAACTATGACAGAAAGAGAAACCGTGCGACTATTAAGCGGAGATGAGAAAATTAAAAAAGCGTTCGTTGACCACACTTGGGCAGAAATCCACTCAGAAGAATCTTGGAGAATATTCAAGGTGATGTCTGAGTTTGTAGAAGGCATTGACAAATTAGCCAAAATCGGCCCTTGCGTGTCTATTTTTGGGTCGGCAAGAACAAAACCAGACAATCCGTATTATACAATGGCAGAAGAAATTGCCGCAAAATTGGTAAGACACGGATATGGCGTAATTACGGGCGGCGGGCCAGGAATTATGGAAGCGGGGAATAAGGGTGCAAAATTACAGGGTGGAAAATCGGTAGGTTTAAATATTGAATTACCTTTTGAGCAAAAACCAAACGATTATATTGACCGTGATAAAAGTATAGATTTTGACTTCTTTTTCGTGCGAAAAGTAATGTTTGTAAAATACTCGCAAGGCTTTATTATTATGCCTGGAGGATTCGGAACATTAGATGAAATGTTTGAATCATTAACATTGATGCAAACTCAAAAAATTGGTCGTTTCCCTGTGGTATTAGTTGGTAAGAAATATTGGGGTGGTTTATTCGACTGGGTGAAAGATACCATGCTTGAACAAGGTTATATCGGAGCAGATGATTTGAATTTGATTTCTATCGTAGATAATCCAACGGATGCCGTAAAGGTTATTGACGATTTCTATGCGAAGTATTTGTTGAAACCGAATTTTTAAGAGTTTGGTATTTACAATCAATCCTATTGCTAACCGCTGACGGGGTTTTCAACCGCCGTCAGGGTTAGCTGTTCAAACCCTTGCAACGGTTAAAAACCTTGTCAGCGGTTAACGTTTTCTAATACAACCACGACAACAGTTAAAAACCTTGTCAGCGGTTAACATTTTCTAATACAACCCTGACAACGGTTAAAAACCTTGTCAGCGGTTAACATTTTCTAATCAAACTCTATTATAAAATCATCTTTCATTGCAACGAAATCAGTATAGTCATGAAATTTACTGTATTGTTCTGCATCTCCAAACCAATTTATTACCTCTTCTCTTTTCAATTTTGTCGATTTTTGTGATAAATGACTCCAAAATGATGAATAAGGATAATCTCGAAAATCTTTTACAAAACCATGTTTTTGAGGGTTGGAATGAATATAAAGAATAACCCTACTGAAATAGCGTTCATTATCAATAAGTTTTCGTCGAAAAGGACGTTCAAAGAGAGAACCAGTACGTTTATAAGCCGTATTAATACTTTGAGCATACGAATTGAAAAAGTGAGAAAACTGTTTGGAAGCATCTGGATATTGCTCCCAATTTTGGCGTTTCATCAATTCAGGCAAATTTTCTTTAGGGTCGTCATTAAAATCTTTAATTTTGACAAGAAGATGGAAATGATTTTTTAGGAGACAGTAAGCATAAGTATCTACAACAGGAGAAACATACTGGGCATATCTTTCTAAAAAATAATCATAATTTCGTTCTTCTTTGAATAAATCTTCTCCATTAATTCCTCTATTATATATGTGATAGAACTTTCCTCCTTCCAAGGTGATATGTTGTTGCATTGTAGATAATATTTAGGTTAAAATGCAGATTGTCAATCATTTAACATCTGATGGGGTTTTCAACAGCCATCAGGGTTGGGTTTCCTAACCCTGACAACAGTTAAAAACTTTGTCAGCGGTTAAGCATTATGAATACGCAAATACGCTTCCATCTCCTTCAATCCCAAGGCATTAAAAGTCATATTGGCTAAAAGTCCGCCTTTACGAGCCACCGCTACGCCATAGTGCATATCAAAATATCCCTCTTTTTCGTGAGCATCTGGATTGATAGAAAGCATCACATTTTTTTCTAAAGCATACTGAATCCAACGCCAATCTAAGTCCAAACGGTACGGACTGGCATTAATTTCAATGACCACGCCATTAGCCGCACAAGCATCAATAACTTTTTGATAATCAATTGGATAGCCTGCTCTCGACAATAAAATTCTCCCCGTTGGATGACCTAAAATTGTTGTATATGGATTTTCAACAGCTTTAATAATTCTCGACATTGCCTTCTCTTCAGTCATCTTTAAATTTTGATGAATAGAAGCCACGATGTAATCAAAAGATTTCAAAACATCATCGGCATAATCCAAAGAACCGTCACCCAAAATATCCGATTCAATTCCCTTCAAAATCTTGAAAGGACGGTCAGTCATTGAGGCATATTTCTGATTAAGTTTCTCAATTTCAGCGTGTTGCTCAAAGATTCTTTCTTCCGAAAGCCCTTTGGCATAAGAAGCCGTTTTGGAGTGGTCGGCAATTCCGAGATATTCAAAACCTAATTCACGACAATAATCTGCCATTGCTTCCAAAGTATGTTTCCCGTCGGAATACGTGGAGTGATTATGCAAAATTCCTTTCAAAGAATCCCAAGTAACTAACTCCTCATTTTGATGATTTTTTACCCAATCAAATTCAAAACGCCCTTCACGCATTTCTGGAATGATATACGGAATATTTAGACTTTCATAAATGGCTTCTTCCGATTCAAAAATTTGGTGATTTACTTGTTTATAAATGCCGTTTGTAGCCAAATGTTTTTCGGAAGATGAATAAATAAACACCTGATTTACAAATTGTTGTGGCGAACAAATTTGTATTTCAACAGGAATTTCTTTTTCCTGAAAATTTCCTCTCCATGAAAAAGGTGAAGATATTTTTTCGTCTTGTTGTAAATAATTTAAAGCATTGATAAACTGCTGAACTTCCCAAGGTTTTGAATGTCCAACTACCAACTGAATGGAATCAACAATTTCATTTTTACGTCTAATATCACCTACAATTTCAACTTGCTCAAATTGTTTTTCGAGTTCATCAAATAGAATTTGAGCGAGTTCTTCGCCTTTTTCCATTCTCAATTTCCCCGAATTTGATTGAGCATAAAGAATTGATTCTTTGATAGTTGCTTGAATTTTATCGCCAAAACCTTTCAATTTTGCCACTTCGCCATTTTCACAAGCCAAAAGCAATTCACGATTATCGGTAATGTCCAATTCCTGCCAAATGGTACGTACTTTTTTAGGACCAATTCCTTTAATTTGGAGCATTTCCAACACACCTTCGGGAGTACGAGCGAGCAATTCCGTAAGTTCTTGCGTTGTGCCTGTTCTACGGATTTCGTCAATTTTCCCTGCAATACTTTTGCCAACACTCGGTAAACCCGCCAATTGTTCTACTGAAAGACTCAATAAATCTTCGGTGGTTTTATCTAAAGCACGAGCGGCAAAACCAAGATTCTTGATTTTAAATTCATTTTCATCGTGTAATTCAAGGAGTTTTACCGTTAATTCGAGTAGGGAAACGATTTCTTCGTTGGACATGGGATTTGGGAATTGGATTTAAAACGTTGTTTTAAAAAAATCAGACCACAGATTTTACGGATTAAACAGATTTTCACTGATTTATAGAGAATGATATAAGTTATCGAAATTTGAGACGATTTCCTTTAATTCAAATAAGTTATGTCGATTAGTCTATAATAAATTCTATCTGCGAAAATCTGTTTAATTTCAATTCCATTGTGGGTCTATATGTGGTCAATTTTATGCCTCAGTTACGGCTTCTTGCTCCGCTAAAACCTCCGCTACTGGTCTGAAATTACCTTTTTTCAATAATTCATTTTCTGGAACATAAGGACAAACTTCCAAAATTGTCGTGATATTGATGTCTGTAATTTGGTAATCATTCAAATTACCTAAATTTTTTGTCAAAGCTTCAAACGCATCTTTTGGCGTATCGGCATTGATAAGCATCATGTGTGGTGTTTTCTTTTCTTTGGCAGTTTTTTCATCAAAAGAAATATACATCACCTTTACTTTGAACCATGTTTCTGAGCCATTTTCTTCAAAGAAAACTTCACTCAATTTCATTTTTGCAAGATTAATCAATTGAAAGTCAGGCGTATTACTCGCTACAACCTCAAACATTCTTGCTTCTGCTTCGGTGTAAGAAACAGCATCTACTAAATATGCTTCATTAATTGTTTTTAAAGAACCCGCTTCGTCTTCTCGCTGAAAACGTATTTTACCTAAATACCAAGTAGCCATTTATATTATTTTTAAAGTTTTTACAAAACTATTAAGAATGGCGGGAAAAGCGGAATCATTCGATGTTTTTTATGAGCAATTATCTATTTATCTCAGAACTCAAAGAGCCAATAAAATAGAATAAACGAGCCACTAATTTCATCCTAAAACTAAATAGGCTTTTTAATTCGTTATCTATAAAATTTAACAATTCGGGAAAATGGCAAACGCTGATAAAATATATAAATTCATACTTTCAGGTATTCTTTGTGCATTTTTTCTTTGTGCTTGTAGCAAAAAATATACTCCTCCCAATACCAAAAATTTAACTTACGACCGCTTTATTGATATTTCATATATTGAAAATATTCATGCCGTAGAATTTTTGCAATATCTTGAATCGGATAGTAGTTCAAAAGAAATATACAAAAATATTCAACTCAAAACAGCTCAAAATACACAAGGAGAAAGTAAAATTTCTTACTTGTATGATTTCAATAATCGCTTCGTTCCAACACCATTAAGTATAAATTTTGCTCATCAATATTGCAAATGGCGAAGCGAAGTTGTAACTTTTAAGAAAAATTTTGGACATAAGAAATTACCATCTACGTTAAAAGAATTAATAGAGGTAAATAAATCGGTCAAAACTGTCATTAAATACGCTATTCCTACAAAATTGGCACTTCATATTGCCAACGAAACTAATGTCTCGTTAAAACGATACAATAAGCAAGTCACAAAATTCAAAGTCCTCACACAAGAAACAACTGATTCTACTCAACTTTATTTATTAAGATGTACCGCCGTTATGATGGTCAATGGAAAAGTATTTACTTATTAATAACCCTCTGTCTCCTCCTCAAATTTATTTTTCACTTGATAAATCAATAGCACTTAATACACTGTTAAATAGATAAAATATATCATAATTTATTTTGATTTAATAATATTATCAATACATTTGCAAACTATGCTTTTTTGTTTTTCGTGCATTAAAACCAATAAAGCATCATTTATTACTTTATTACTTCACAAATAAACTTTATCCAATGAAAAAAGCTTTCCAATTAATGGCATTCGTTGCCATGTCTTATGCCATTGTATCATGTTCTGATGTCTCTTTAGATTCTTCAGATTTATCGTCAAATTCTCTTAGTAAAAGTGCAAAAGAATCTGGAGAAGAACGTTCTTGTGCTTCGATGGACGTGTTGAAACAGAATATGTTAGAAGATCCATCACTCGAAGCTAAAATGAAAAAAATTGAGGATGACACGAAAGAATTCGAGAAGAAAAATAAAAATAGTAGAGTTGGAGCAACAGGCACATTGGTTATTCCAGTGGTTGTAAATGTTCTTTATAATACGGCTCAACAGAATATCAGCTTGGCACAAATTCAATCACAAATTGATATTTTAAATCAGGATTTTAGCGGAACAAACCCCGACAAAACCTTAGTACCAAGTGCTTTTACTGCTGCATTCTCAAACATGGAACTTCAATTTTCTTTACAAACTGTTGTACGTAAACAAAGTTCTAAAACATCTTGGGGAACAAGAGATGCGATGAAAAGTGCGAAAAAAGGAGGTATCAATCCAACATCACCAACAACAACGCTTAATATCTGGATTTGTAACATTGGTGGTGGTATTTTGGGCTATGCTCAATTTCCTGGCGGTAGTTCAGCAACTGATGGTGTGGTAATTGGACCTCAATATTTTGGAAATACAGGATATTTAGCAGCCCCTTATGACAAAGGTAGAACTGCTACACACGAAGTTGGTCACTGGTTAAATTTACGCCACATTTGGGGTGATGCAAGCTGTGGAAACGACCAAGTTGCAGATACGCCTACTCAGCAAACGGCTAATTATGGTTGCCCTGCATTCCCGCACGTAACTTGTAGCAATGGTGCAAACGGAGATATGTTTATGAACTACATGGACTATACCGACGATGCTTGTATGTATATGTTCTCGGCTGGTCAGAAAACTCGTTCAAGAGCTATTTTTGCAGTAGGTGGAGCAAGAGCAAGTTTCAATCCATAGACTATTTGTCACAATCTAACTATAAATTTTAAAACTCAAGCCTTCTCTATGCACGAAGAGAAGGCTTTTTTTATGATGAAAATTCTAATCATTCTGTTCATAATCTTAGGCATGAATCTCACGGAGAAAGAAGCCCTCAATTCGGTAGATTTATCGTATCAGACACGGGGTATGCAAAAAAATCTACATATCACTTCCGAAAAAGTCAGTGTTACTATTAACGGGGAAATAACCAATTATAAAATCAAACCCGCCCAATGGAATAAAATTGTTTTGGCAACTCAAAAGGTTAGTTTGAAGGATATTTCAACGTTAAAACGTCCATCTTCAAAATCTTACTCGGATGCCGCTTTTGAGGCAGTCTTAAAAGTAAATACATCATCGCAAGAATACGAATCCATTTCTTTCGACCACCACACCCCTCCTACCGAACTGTCATTATTGATTAAAACAATGAAAGCAACACTTTTGGAAAAAAAGCAACGCATTGATTTTTAGTTATTTTGAAGCGAAAATTTCAAAATATAACCTTCTTCATCTTTACCTTCAGAAGAAATAAATAAATCGCCTTCGGGAGAAAAACAAATGCCTTCAAGCTGCCGAAAGGTTTTTGGATTTAAGGAAATCAAAGCTTCTTTATGTCCGTCTTCGGCTAAAACCAGCAACTTTTTACCACTTGAAGCAATGATAAAAATTTGACCTGTTTTTGGGTGAACTGCAATACCTGAAGGCTTAAATTCCTTTCCGTTAGCTTTATCTGTCACTTGTTCTTCGGGAATGCCGATATTTTTGAAAAGCACTTTTTTCTCAAAATCGTAAGCATAAATCATCTTTTTATCGTCCTTATCCTTTACTCTTTCTTTGGCAGCCAACAGTAAATGTTTATTTTTAGGGTCATAAGCAAGTCCTTCATATTCAATTACATCTGGATTGGTACAGTCAATTTCTCGCTCAAAAGGTAAGCCGATTTTAAAGCCCTTAACCCTACCATTACTTTTCAAAACAAAAACTTCATCGCCTACCACTTCCACGCCTTCGTAGTCTCCATCTTTGCCAAAAGGAATTTTATCAACAATGTCTTTTTTCGATAAATCATAGATAAAAATCTTACCTTCTTCGTCATTTACACACACTAATTGATTGTTTTTGAAATACGAAAGCCCCGAAATTTCTTTGAGTTTCTTTGGTAAAACATACTTATCAGACGGATTTTCTAAATCATAAGGCAAACTGATAGTTTCGATTTTTTCAGAAGTGCTTCCCTCTTCTTTTTGTTTTTTAGGTGTACAAGCATAAATAAGGAAAACTCCTAAAATGACAACAGCAACGTAAATGAGTATAGATGAAAGTTTCATTTTGATAGATTTTTGTTTGATTTGGAAGTAAAAATAAGGAGGATTTATTAAGATTCAGTGATAATTTTCAAGTAGTGAACTGAGAAAGGATTTTCACAATAAAGGAAGTATTAATGAATTAGCGATATTTATTGGGTTCAATATACAGTACAAAAGATTATATGTTAAATTTGGGATACTGACAATAGCAGGTTTATTAAAAAATCCGTAAAATCTGCGTTACTTATATCGTGGCAGACGGCAAGTCTCATCTGCGTGCAATCACCCCCTTCGTAATTCCATCGTCATCAACCCTAAAAACAAATGAAAAAACTATTCATCCTCCTCCTTTTCACCACTCAAGTTTTCGCCCAAAAATTTACTAAAACTGAAGTTTCCCGTTTTCAACAACAAGCTAAACGGGTTGAAATTATCCGTGATACTTGGGGAATTCCACACATATACGGAAAGTCAGATGCGGATGCCGTTTTTGGCTTATTATACGCTCAATGTGAAGATGATTTCAAGCGTGTAGAAATGAATTATATCGAAAAGTTAGGCAGACTTTCTGAAATCAAAGGCGAAAAAGAATTATATAACGATTTACAAATCAGATTGTTAATTGATTCAGTTGATGCCATTACCGACTATAAAAAAGCTGAACCTTGGCTAAAAAAATTACTCAATGCTTATGCCGACGGAATCAATTTCTATCTCCATAAACACCCCGAAGTTAAACCTGCTTTACTGAATCGTTTTGAGCCGTGGTATCCGCTTTTATGGACAGATGGCAGTATCGGAGCCATTTCAACGGCAGATATTTCTAATGATGAAATCAAGAAATTTTATTCTGGAGGTCAGTTAGAAGGATTGTCAAAAACTAAGATGCAGAATCCTTCTGAACAGTTCGGAGACTACCAACAAACAGGCTCAAATGGCTTTGCGATTGCTCCGTCTAAAACGGCTTCGGGCAATGCTATTTTGTACATCAATCCGCACGTAACTTTCTATTTTCGTCCAGAAGTGCAAGTGGTTAGCGAAGAAGGCTTAAACGCTTACGGAGCAGTGACTTGGGGACAAATATTTGTTTATCAAGGATTTAACCAATATTGTGGTTGGATGCACACCTCAAGCAACGTTGATGTAGCGGATATGTACGCCGAAAAAATCGTGAAGAAAAATGATAAACTTTTCTACGAATACGACCAAAAATTACGTCCCATAACACAGAAAAACGTAACGCTAAAATACCTCGAAGATGACAAATTAATCAAGAAAAAATTCACGACCTATTACACACATCATGGACCAGTCATGGCAAAAAGAGACGGGAAATGGATTAGTTTGCGGTCGTATAATCGTTCAATGACGAGTTTAGTTCAGTCGTGGAAACGCACTAAAGCCAAAGGTTTTGAAGATTATAAAAAAGTGATGGACTTGAAAGCAAATACCTCAAATAACACCGTTTTTGCGGATGCTCAAGGAAATATTGCCTATTGGCACGGCAATTATGTACCCGTGCGAGACACCAACTACAATTGGGGAAAAGTAGTTGACGGCACAACTTCTAAAACCGAATGGAAAGGCTTGCACGCCGTTGACGAAACCGTGCATAGTTATAATCCAGTGAATGGTTGGCTACAAAATTGTAATTCAACGCCTTATACCGTTGCAGGAGAAAATAGCCCAAAACGTACCAATTTCCGCCCATACATGGCTCCCGATGGTGAAAATTTCAGAGGAATAAATGCCGTAAGAGTATTGAGCAGAGAGAAAGATTATACCATTGAAAAAGTCATTGCGGCGGGTTATGATACGTATTTGTCAGCCTTTGCCGTTTTGATTCCTGCCATCACGAAAGCGTTTGATTCCTTGCCACCAAGCGATACTTTACATCAAGCCTTAGCTGAACCAATGTCAACCTTGAAAAACTGGAATTATTATGCTGAGGAAAGTTCAGTGGCGACTACTTTAGCCATTGAAACAGCACAAAAATTAAGTCCACAAATTACCAAAATTTACATAGAACAGGGAGAAACTGACCAAGTAGAAAGTACCAAACGTTTTGCCGCCAATGCCACAAAAGAGGACTTGTTATTACCTCTTTTGAAAACCGTCAACGAGCTAAAAAACAAATTTGGCACTTGGCAAAAACCGTGGGGAGAACTTAATCACTTTCAACGAATTACGGGAGAATTTCAAGAAAAATACGATGATACGCAAGCGAGTTTACCCGTAGGTTTCGCATCAGCATTGTGGGGTTCATTACCTTCATTTAACAGTCGATATTACGGTACGCAAAAACGCTATGGATTGGGCGGTAACAGCTTTGTTTGTGCCGTAGAATTTGGCAAAAAAATCAAAGCAAAATCCTTATTAGCGGGTGGTAATAGTGGCGATAAAAACTCAAAACACTTCACCGACCAAGCACTCATGTACACGCAAGGAAAGTTTAAAGATGTGCTATTTTATAAGGAAGATGTGTTGAAGAATGTGGAGAGACGGTATTGGGTTGGGGAGTGATAAAGTAAGAAAGCCGAATGTACTCATTAAAAGAGCATTCGGCTTTCTTACTTTATACGAATAATAACAACCTAATACAAAACCGCCTTATCTACCACCGCAGGTAAAGGACCTTTAGTTACTAATTTCAAAGCCGCTAAATTTCCACCTGCATTAGCACAAATTTCTACCGATTTCCCTTCTGTCCAAGCGGTTAAGAAACCCGCCCAAAAAGCATCTCCTGCTCCTGTGGCATCAATTACGTCAATCGGTTTTACGCCCAAATGAATTTTCTTGGTGCCTTTTTCGTAAGAAATCGTAGAACCATCGCCACCTTTCGTAAAACAAACCAAATCAGCTCCCATTGCGTGAAAATCTTTGATAACTTGCTCTTCTGATACTTTATGTCCGTAAATTCTTTCGGCATCGTCTTCACTCAATTTTACTAAAGCATTGTGCGAACAATACGCTGAAATAGTCTCCCAAGCCTGTTTTCTGTCTGGCCAGATTTGAGGTGCATAATTAGCATCCAAACTAACCCGACACCCCAAAGCGTTGGCTCTTTTGGCTGCATCAACAATAGCAGATTGGGCAGGGTCTTGACTTAAAGCAAAGCAAGTGGTATGAAAAATGGCTGATTCTGCCAATAAATTATCTGGAATATGATGCGGCTGAATCATGCGGTCTGCCGTGCGGTAAGCGATAAAATCAGGCGTACCTTTCGTGCGAGAAACGATGACAATACTTGTTGGTTGAATTTCGTCAGTCGCAATATGGCTAATGTCGATGCCCGTTTTAGCTACTTCATTTTTCAAGAAAATCCCTAAATTATCATTCCCAACGCAAGAAACAATGGCGGTATTCATGCCCAAACGAGCCATATTTGCTGCCATATTGGCTGGACTTCCTCCTTGAAAACGCTCAAAAACATCGGTATCCAAAATACTATGGTGAATTTCAGTCCCGATAACATCAACTAATAATTCCCCAACGGAGAGCAGTGCATATTTTTTCATGTATTGATATAAAAATGGTTTGTCTGCAAATTAATAATTATTCTGTAAAATTGAGTAGATTTAATGAGGCTATAACGAAACTTTTGTTTTAAGGTAGCACAGAAATATTTCCTCTGATATAGATTTTATACCCAGAAAAGATTCCTATACTACTTTATCAGTAGTTTTTGAAATAATTTTACTTTTTAATAAAAAAATCCAATTCAATGAACAATAGAAGACAATTTTTAAAAAATACCGCAATTGCATCATCAGCAGCATTTTTACCTTTAGAACTTTTGGCTAATCTCCGCACACGTGTTGGAGCAAATGATAAAATTAACGTTGGACTTATCGGTTGTAAAGGACAAGGTTGGAGCAACTTAACTAACTTTCTAAAAATCAGCGAAGTAAACTGTTTAGCAATTTGCGATATTGACGATTCTATCCTCAATAACCGCAAAGCTGACCTTGCCAAAGCAGGTATCGGAAATCCTATTATTTATAAGGATTACCGCAAAATGCTCGAAAATAAAGACATTGATTTCGTGATTGTGGCTACGCCTGACCATTGGCACTGTTTACAATTTACTGATGCTTTATCAGCAGGAAAAGATGTTTTTTGTGAAAAACCTGCCGCCAATTCAATCGGAGAGGCTCGTTTAATGGAAAAAGCCACGAAGGCTTCGGGCAGAGTGGTGCAAGTGGCTCAATGGCAGCGTTCTCAGCAACATTTTCAAGATGCAGTAGCTTTTGTACAATCAGGAAAATTGGGAGATTTATTGACGACCAAAACGTGGATGTATCGTGGGAATTCTAATCCTCTTCCAGTTGTGCCAAATTCGCCAATACCAGCAGGTGTGGATTATAAAATGTGGCTTGGCCCTGCTCCCATGCGTGATTTCAACCAAAATCGTTTTCATTATGAATTCCGTTGGTTTTGGGATTATGCAGGTGGTTTAATGACCGACTGGGGTGTCCATTTAATTGATATTGTCCTTTGGGCAACGGGTGTGAATACACCAAAATCAGTTATGGCGACAGGTTCTAAAATTGCATTTCCAAACGATGCTCGTGAAACACCTGATTATTTAAACGTAATTTACGACTATGGGAAATTTACGATGTCATGGGAAAATATCATGGGAATTACGGGTGGACTTTACGGTAAACAACACGGAATTGCTTTCATCGGTAAAAATGGAACGTTGGTGGTAAACCGTCAAGGTTGGGAGGTCATTCCAGAAAAAGTAAATGGTAAAGACCTAATGGAGGCTGTTCCTTTTACCAAACAATCAGACGTTGGCTTGGTAAAACATACTGAAAACTTTATCAGTGTTATGAAAAGTAGAGATTTGACCAAATTAAATTGTCCAATTGAAGCTGCGGTGAAAGTAGCGGTAAACTCACACATGGGAAATATGGCGTATCGTGTAGGTGAAAAGATTTATTATGACGAAATAACAGGAAAATTCACCAGTAAAAATGCCAATAAATTAATTATTCCAGATTATAAAAATGGTTGGAAATTACCATCGTAAATAACCCAAATTTTAAATACAAAAAAGGTCGTTCAGAATAATCTGAACGACCTTTTTTGTATTTAAAATTAATTATTACTCAGCACTTTCGTCTTGACTTGGCAAAGTAAAGGTAAATTTATCTTCTAAAAATTCGTCGATTGCCAAAGATGTTGGTTTTGGTAAACGCTCGTAGAATTTAGAAATTTCGATTTGCTCACGGTTTTCGAAGATTTCTTCTAAATTATCTACCGAAGAAGCGAAATCAGATAATTTATTATTCAATTCTTCTTTCGATTTCAAAGCAATTTGTCTGGCACGTTTTGAAATAATCGCTACTGCTTCGTAAGTATTGCCTCCTGCTTTGATAGCTAATTCAGCTACATTTCTGGTAATGATTGATGGATTTGTTGCCATTTTGTTTTTATTTGGTTTTAGGTGTTTGGTTTTAGGTGTTTGACTCTAAAATATTAAAATCAGGTACTTTACTCATAAATTGTAAATACCTAATACCTAATACCTCATACCTCATACCTCATACCTAACATCTTACTGTTTATCGGCTGCCCCAACTTTGGCAGTATTTGATTTTTCTTTATCACGAGCAGCTTTATAATCAGCTTCTAACTTCGCAATTCTTTCACTTTCTTTAATACTTACATCGTACAATTTCTCAGCTTTTTTCAAAAATGCACTTTGCGGATATTTATCGATTAGAGCTTCATAATACTTAACAGCTTCGTCAAAACGCTCTTTTTGTTTACTTTCAATGGTACTTTCTGCCAAATTGTATTGTGCTTGAACTTTCAAAAATGCCATTTCCTCATTAAATTCAGAGTCAGGATATTCCTTTTGAAAATTACTAATTTCAATAACTGCCGATTTTAAGGTAGCAATATTGAATGAACTCGTTTTGATATACAATTTAGCTTTTTCGTAAGCTTTTTTCTCAAGTTTTACTCTTAAAGACTTAATCAATTCCGAAGTTTCGTCTCTAAATTTACTATCAGGATAGTTATTGATAAAACTTTGTAACTCGTTTATAGCAGTAATCGTTCCACTTTGGTCAAGATTGAAATCTGGCGAATTTTTGTATAATGAGTATGCAGACATATAAACCGCCTCTTCGTAATATTCACTACGAGCGAAAGTTTCCGCAAATCTTTTAAAGTGAAAGTTTGCCGTTTCATAGCTTCCCATGTGATAGTCACAATAGGCCTGATAGAAAGTGGCTACTTCTTGCTGGTCTGTTCCTGTTAGAATCGGCAATAGCTCTTCAAAAAGAATGCTTGCCTTGTCGTATTGACCCTTTTTAAAGAATCTTACTGCTGCTTCATACTTTTTCTTTTCGTCGGTCATTTTTCTGACTTTCTCAAAATTACTACAAGCAGTTAAGGTTACGGCAAACAGTATAAATAATAAAAATTTATTAGTTCTGTACATAAGGGTACAAAGTTAAGTAAAAATTGGTAGATTGGAAATCAAGCGTTTAAGTATTCTCAAATTTCGTCATTAAAACGCATAGAAAATTGCGATTGATACCTGTTTTAAGAAAATTTAACATAATTGTTTGGGAGGTATGAGGTAGTAGGCATCAATTATGAGGTTTTGGAAAAATGCGGATACTTTTTTAATTTTCGTTAGAATAAAACCAATCAACTAAAAAATGAATTCTGGAAGTTTGAAATCTCGCCTTATCGTTGGGCTAATTATGGCGGGAATCGCCCTATTTTCGTATTATTCAAAAATGCAGGTGAATCCAATTACGGGTAAACGCCAAGCCGTAACGATGACTCCGCAACAGGAAATAGCGATGGGCTTGCAATCTGCCCCGCAAATGGCTGCTGAATTTGGCGGTTTATACCAAGACCAGAAATCTCAGGATATGATTAAAAATGTAGGCATGAAATTGGTCAACAATTCGGATGCTGCAAAATCAGATTACCAATATAACTTTCACCTCCTCGCTGACCCTGAAACAATTAATGCTTTTGCTTTACCAGGTGGACAAATTTTTATTACAGTTGGTTTATTAAAAAGATTAACTTCTGAAGACCAATTAGCAGGTGTTTTAGGACACGAAATTGGTCATGTCATTGGTAGGCATTCGGCACAACAAATGGCGAAAGATGAATTGACTAATGGACTTTTGGGTGCTGCCGTTGCGGCAACGTCTGACCCATACAGTCCTAATAATTCAGCGGCAATTGCTCAATATGTAGGAAAAATGATAACGATGAAATACGGACGTGATGATGAATTGGAATCTGATAAATTTGGGGTAAAATACATGATTCAGTCTGGCTATGACCCAGAAAAAATGATTGATGTAATGGAGATTTTAAAAGCGGCTTCGGGAGGAGCTGACCGTCCTTCAGAATTTCAAAGCACTCACCCAGACCCAGACCATCGTATTGCTGAAATCAAAAAGGCATTGGAAGTTTATAAAAAGACAGGAACGTTTGAATAATAAAAGTAATCAAATGAATATTCGACAATCCCTGACAGATAAGTACAATTCTGTCAGGGATTTTTTATAATTTCAAAACTTATTTTGCTAACCAATCGTTAGAAAACGGTCATTATCCTCTTTATTGATTGAACTGTTAAAACCTTTCCAATACTATGCAATTATCTAAAAAACTACGCTACGGAATCCCAACTATTTTATTGGGAGGAGCATTGTTTTCATCGGCTTACCAAAATTCATCAACCAGTCGTTTCATCAATCATTATGTCGATTCAGTATTGACTGAAACACAAAAACGCCAACCAGAAAATTCACTATCGGGCGTAACAATGGCGGATGGTTTAGAAGTAAAAACCTTTGCTACTGAACCGATGCTTATGAATCCTACGGATATTGAAGTCGATGCTCGTGGACGGGTTTGGGTTTTGGAAGCGTACAACTATCGCCCAGCTATCACAGGAAACCCAACCCATAAAGATGGCGATAGAATTGTTATTTTGGAAGATAAAGACGGGGATGGAAAAGCGGATAATTCTAAAGTATTTTATCAAGACCCATCATTGAATGCCCCTTTGGGAATTGCCGTTTTGGGTAATGTCGTTATCGTTTCTCAAAGTCCTTACGTTTGGAAATTGACCGATACTGATGGCGACGATAAAGCAGATAAAAAAGAAATTCTATTTCAAGGAATGGAAGGCGAACAACACGACCACGGTATGCACGCCTTTGTTTTTGGTCCTGATGGAAAATTATATTTCAATTTTGGCAACGAAGGACGACAGTTGAAAGATGCTCAAGGAAATATCGTTAAAGACCAATTTGGCAAGGAAATTTCCCCTAAAAATTACCAAGAAGGCATGGTGTTTCGTTGCAATTTGGACGGTTCGGAAGTGGAATGTTTAGGGAATAATTTTAGAAATAATTATGAAGTAGCGGTAGATTCTTACGGAACAATGTGGCAGTCGGATAATGACGACGATGGCAATAAGGGCGTAAGAATTAATTACGTGATGGAGTACGGAAGTTTTGGGTACAAAGATGAAATGAATCATGCTTCGTGGAACGTGGAGCGTACCAATATTGAAAGTGAAACGCCAAAGCGTCACTGGCATTTGAATGACCCAGGAACGGTGCCAAATCTTCTTCAAACAGGCTCAGGTTCGCCAACGGGCATGGTGATTTATGAAGGAAATTTATTACCAAAGACTTTTCAAGGACAAATGATTCACTGCGAACCTGGGCATAATGTGGTACGTTCGTATCCAGTTCAAAAATCAGGAGCGGGCTATTCGGCTGAAATTGTGAACATTATGAAACAAGAAAAAGACCAGTGGTTTCGTCCTGCCGATGTTTGCGTAGCACCTGATGGTTCATTAATTGTAGCGGATTGGTACGACCCAGGAGTTGGCGGTCATCAAGCGGGCGACCAAAATCGTGGTAGAATTTATAGAATTGCTCCCGCAAATACACCTTACAAAGTTCCTGCGATGGATTTATCAACGCCAGCGGGTGCAGTTGCTTCTTTGCAAAGCCCAAACTTGGCAACTCGTTACTTAGCGTGGAAGGCATTAGAAAAATTCGGCAAATCATCTGAAAGCGAATTAGTTAAACTATACAACTCTGAAAATCAACGCATGAAAGCCCGTGCATTTTGGGCTTTATGCAAATTAATTGACGGGAAAAAATACACAGAATTAGCATTATCAGATACCAATCCAGACATCAGAATTGCAGGATTAAGAGCGGCTCGTCAATTGAAATTAGACGTAATTTCATACCTAAAAAATCTTGTAAAAGATACTGACCCACAAATTCGTCGTGAATGTGCGATTGCTTTACACGGAAGTAAATCTGCCGAAGCTCCTGAGCTTTGGGCTACTTTGGCAACGCAACACGATGGAAAAGACCGTTGGTATTTGGAAGCATTGGGCATTGGAGCATCAGAAAATTGGGACGCTTATTTCTCGGCATATCTCAAAAAAGTAACTGACCCAACGCAAACCGAAGCAAGTCGTGATATTGTTTGGCGTGCCAGAACCAATGAGTCTATTAAGTTTTTGGCAAGTCTTGCAACCGATGCTAAAACTGATTTAAAAGAGCGTTTACGTTATTTCAGAGCTTTTGATTTTAACAAAGGAAAATCAAAATCCGAAACTTTGTTAGCCATGTTGAAAGGAAATTCGGCCGAGCAAAACCAGATTAACAAACTGGCATTGAGTCATTTAGATGCAGACTTCGTAAAAACATCACCTGTTGCGAAAGAGTCATTGGTAAAATTAATGGCTACACTTGGCAGTAAAGATTTTGTAGTCATGCAACAACGTTATCGTTTACCAGAAGAAAATAAACGTCTAATCACAATGATTGAAAAAGGAGAAATGACCCGTGAAGCAGGTGATATTTTAGTAAGTTCTCCCGAAGGTTTAGCCCTCACGAAAGCGGTTATTAACAATTCTAAAAAAGAGGAATTAGCCATCAAAGTATTAGGAAGTATTCGTGGAAATGGCAATAAAACTTCCTTAGATTTATTACAATCTACCATGTTTGATAAAACTAAATCGGTAGCAATGCGTAAGGAAAGTACCCGTTTCTTGGGTGGAAGTATGAGTGGCGAAGATTTAATTTTGGCTTATTTAAAAGGAGGAAAAATTCAAAAAGATTTCATCCCTGTTGCCGTTGAAGGCGTTAGTAGAGCTTGGCGAAGAAATGTAAGAACAGAATCAGCAAAATATTTGGGAAATACAAGTTCAACCACCAAAAGCAAACTCCCTCCAATGGCTGAATTAGTAGCAACAACTGGCGATGCTAAAAAAGGTGTTGAGGTATTTACAGCGAACTGTTCAGTATGCCACCAAGTAAATGGCGAAGGCATGGATTTTGGACCTAAATTATCAGAAATTGGTTCAAAATTATCAAAAGAAGGACAATATTTAGCGGTGATGTATCCCGACGCAGGTATTGGTTTTGGTTATGAAGGTTGGGAGTTAAAAATGAAAGATGGCTCAACATTAACGGGTATTATTTCGTCAAAAACCGAAACGGATTTAGTGTTAAAAATGCCAGGAGGAACGGTACAAAACTTAAAAACAAGTGCTGTTAAATCCATGAAAATGATGAATAATTCGATGATGCCAACGGGCTTAATGGACGGAATGAGCAAAGACGAAGCCGTTAATTTAGTGGAATATTTAATGATTTTGAGAAAGAAATAAAGGCCTTTTATCCTAAAACAATCATGCAAAGAAGAGAATTCACCAAAAATATAATGCTAAGTGCAGGATTAACTTCACTACCAATTTTAACAAAAGCAACTGAAAATCAAACCATTGCCAGTCCTCAACCAGCTTTTAAACTTAAATACGCTCCGCATTTCGGAATGTTTGAAAACTCGGCAGGAAAAGATGAAATTGACCAATTGAAATTCATGCACGAAGTGGGTTTTCGGGCATTGGAAGACAACGGTATGATGGGAAAATCGCCCGAATTACAAACCAAAATTGGTGAAACAATGGCTAAATTGGGTATGTCGATGGGTGTTTTTGTAGTTGGTTTTGATAATTGGCCTCCTAAAAGTACGCTCGCAACGGGTGATAAAGATTGGAGAAATAAGTTTTTGACAGCTTGTAAAAATGCCGTTGAAGTTGCCAAACGTTGTAATGCCAAATATATGACGGTAGTTCCTGGAAATTTTCAGCGAGATTTACCAATGGGAATCCAAACGGCAAATGTGATTGAATCCTTGCGACAAGGAGCTGCCATTCTTGAACCACATGGCTTAACGATGGTACTTGAACCTTTATCGGACAATCCAGATTTATTTCTTCGTCATTCTGACCAAACATACATGATTTGTAAGGCGGTAAATAGCCCTGCGTGCAAAATTTTGTTTGATATGTGGCACATGCAGAGAAATGAAGGGCAAATGACCAAACATATTGATTGGACTTGGGATGAAATTGCGTACTTCCAAATCGGGGATGAACCTGGACGTAATGAACCTACCACAGGCGAAATAAATTATAAATTTTTATTCAAACATATTGCAGAAAAAGCCAAAGCAACCAACCGAGGAGAATTCATTTTTGGTATGGAACACGGAAATTCTATCAAAGGGAAAGAAGGGGAAATGAAATTAATAGAAGCCTATCGTTGGAGCGATTATCAGTGAACAGTTAGCAGTTAGCAGTTAGCAGTTAGCAGTTAGCAGTTAGCAGTTAGCAGTTAGCAGTTAGCAGTTAGCAGTTAGCAGTTAGCAGTTAGCAGTTAGCAGTTAGCAGTTAGCAGTTAGCAGTAAAAAAGCCAGTTTGGGAATTATTAGTTCCCCAAACTGGCTTTTTTACTATTTTATATTTGTTTACTGAAATACTGATAACTGATAACTGATAACTGCTAACTGTTTACTGTTTACTGATTATTTCCGCTTCGCTTTTTCCTTCTAAATTATTATCAATTACTTCTTGTAACAAATCATCAATCTCTTTTTTATTCACGGGCTTACGTTTCATGAGCGTAATGGCTTCATAGAATTTTCCAGGATTTGAGAATAAATTAGTTTGCTTACTAAGTGAATGGAAATGTTCGAGAGCTTTATCATATTCCCCTAACCTTAAAGCTGTTATTCCTGCATATTTTATGGCTTCACTATCATTATTTTTTTCGTGCAGAATATTGTCAAAAACAATTTGAGCTTCTCTAAGTTTTTGTTCGTTAAAAAGCCTCAATCCCATTTGTAAACTGTCTGTATTAGCATCCATTTTAACAGGCAGATTTTCAAAATGTTCATAAATATACGTATTGGCAAATTCTTCGGTATTCAATGGTGAAGTTTGATTTATCCACCAAAAACCGACTACCAATAATACTGAAGCGGCAATGCCTACTAACCAAGTTACAGGCTTAATTTTATGAACAGGACGGCTGGAAATTTCTTTTCTTAGCGTTTCAAACTCGGCTTTACGTTTTTCATTCGCTAAAGTTTTCGCAGCAACGATGGTATTGAGATAAAATGCAGTATTTTCTGCCAATTCAGCATCAGCAGCGAGCCGATTTTCAAAATCCTGCCGTTCCGAAATGCCCATTTCGTTATTAAAATATTTCTCAATTTGCTCTAACATCTTTTGATTGTATTAGGTGGTTGGTGTTTTTGTGTATGGTAATTATCTCTATTTTTTATACAATTCTTTCAATTTATCTAAACATCTCAATCGACTGACTTTCGCAACATTGGCAGTTTGGTAGCCCAATTCTTTCGCAATTTCATTATCCGAAAACCCTTCGCCCCAAGCTGTTAACATTTGTTGGCATTTATCTCCCAAATTTTTAATCTTCTCATACAAAACATTTACTTCATTATCTGAAATAAGTTTTTGTAAGATATTTTTAGATTCATCAGGCATTGCCAAAAGCCAATCTTGAATAGGCTGGGCATCATGGACGCTCATTTTGTTAGTCGTAGTTTTACGAATAAAGTCAACACATTTATTAGAAAAGATTTGATAGAGATAAGTTTTAATCGCAGATTTTCCCTCAAAACGTTGACTTTTAACGTTTTCAATGAAAGCTAAGATTGTGTCAGTATAAAGACTTGAGGCTTCGTCTTCCGAGAGTTGATGCTTAAATGTTGCATCTTTAATGAAGTAAAAATATTGCTCGTAGAGTTTGTTCTCGGTGGCTCTTTGGAGCATTCCATCACCGATAATTCCTTTTAAAATAGCTTCGTCAGACAAGACACCACGACCCAAAAAAATCATTTTTTACAAGAGTTAAGTTAAGGATTTCTACGATTTTAGCGGTATTGGCGTAAATATAGGGGATTTTGTCGTTTTGGTTTTAATTTATTGAGATTTATCATCAATACCTGTAAAACGATGCTTCCGTATCGAAGTTCCAGAAGATACGGAAGCATCAGACTATGATGCAGAAGCATAGAGTTACAGGCTTTCCAATAAATCAAATTCTTTTTTGAGTAAAGCAGGTCTTTGATAGGTTTCTTTGTCAATTTCTAAAATGACACCTGTTTCTTTAGTGTATCTTTTCCATTCAGGTAAATTTTTACCATTTGGATTACCAATTTTGATGAAATTTATCCAGTACGAAGACATCAAATTTTCTACCACCAAATCATGGTCTTGCCAAGGTCTTTTCCATAAATGTAGCGTGTGCAAAGCGTAAGGGACTTCGGAGGTATGAAATGCCCCATAATTTGGAAAATCAGGCTTATCTGTTGGCACGTGCGATACTTGATAAATGTACGATTGGCTTTTGTTGTAACCCGCCCAAAGATGTGATGAAAGTGCCGCAAACGAAAGCAAAGACAAACGGCTTTGGCTTGTTTTAGCTTCATCGTCGGTATTGGCAGGGAAAAGTTTGAGATATTCTTCTGATTTTGCCCCGTATTTATCAGTGGACTGTTGTCTAAATTTTTCTGCTGATAATCCCTGATTCGGAATTAATCCCGCATCACCCGTGACCCAACCAGTCATCAACGGTACATCGTTATGTTTTCCGTCTTTAAAATGTTGAACAATATCCGTTGGCAATACATAACCGTCGAGCGTAACGCCCATACGTAAACCGCTACTTTGTGAAATTTTCAAGATTTCTTCGGCAGATTTTTGACGTAATTCTGATAAATCACTGGCATTTGCTTTTTTCTGAAACGTCTCCCCCATTTTTTCCGCATCATTCAAACTCGTTGGAATCCTGTTCGATAGCATTCCTCCGCTTTGAGCAATGGCACGATGAAAAAGTCCTTTTGCCAGAGGTGAGGCAACTAAACAATTAACACTCATTGAACCCGCTGATTGTCCTGCGATGGTTACTTTGTTCGGGTCGCCTCCAAAAACGGCAATATTTTCTTTTACCCATTTCAAAGCCGCAATTTGATCCATTAATCCATAATTTCCAGAAACATTATTTTGCTCTTTGCTCAATTCGGGATGAGCCATAAAACCAAATGGACCAACACGGTAATTAATGCTCACAAAAACGATTCCTTTCTTGGCAAATTCCTCTCCATCATAAATAGGGCAAGCCGACGAACCCGAAGAAAATCCTCCGCCATAAATCCATACAAAAACGGGGCGTTTTTCTTGGGCAGTTTTCGCTGCTGTCCATACATTTAGATACAGACAGTCTTCACTTAGTGGTTTTGGAGGAGCAATAAATTCTTCTGTCCAGCAATAAAATGGTGTTGGATTAGCTTGAAATGGGCTTGCAGAAAACTCCGTACATTTACGAACTTCAAGCCAATTTTGTACAGGCTGTGGAGCTTTCCAACGTAAATCTCCAACGGGCGGAGCTGCAAATGGAATTCCTTTAAAAATGTTAACTGTACCAATTTTGAAACCTGAAATAAGTCCATTTTGAGTTTTGATGGTTTTGAATTGGGCATTTGAAAAATTAACCCAAAACATCAAAAAAAGAGCGATTGAGAGTGTTTTTATGAATTTCATGTTTCGCAAGGTTGATGTCTAACACAAACTTTAGTCTGTAAATTTCAATGGTCTAATCATACAGGCTGAAGCCTGTGTTACGTAAAATCTCAGTAAACTTCCAACGCATTTTTCAAGTCATTTATTAAGAAATCTGCATCTTCTAAGCCAATATAAAGTCTAATCATCCGATGTTCTGGATTACTTTTATCATAATCTTCGGGCTTCATTCCTGCGGCTTTTGGCATAATCAACGACTCATGCCCACCCCAGCTTACCGCCAAAAGAAAATTTTTCAAACTTAACGCAAATAATTCAATTTGCTGATAATCAACTTCATGCGGAATAATTGTCAATAAGCCACAAGCACCTGTCATTTGTTTTCTTGCCAATTCAATTTGAGGAAAATCATTATCAAATGGAAATATTAGTCGCTGAACTTTAGGATGATTTTTCAAGAAATCTACCACTTTGGTAGTCGTTTCTGAGATGCGTTGAAGTCTAATTTCTAAGGTTCGTAAGCCTCTAATCAACAACCAAGCATTAAAAGGCGAAAGACTCGTGCCAGAATTCAATAATTCCGAATCAAAAATCATCTTTATTCGCTCTCTCGACCCCGTGATTACCCCCGCAACTGTATCTGAATGTCCTCCAATATATTTTGTGGCGGAGTGCAAACACAAATCAATACCAAAATCATGCGGTTTTTGAAAAATGGGTGTACAATATGAATTATCAATGATGGTTGTGATGCTTTTAGATTTTGCAAAATCTGCAACTGCCTGCAAATCTTGCAACTGAAAATCGAAAGAATTTGGCGATTCCAAATAAATCAAAGTAGTATTTGATTGGTAAGCCTTCACAAAATTTTCAGCATCACGCCCATCTACGTAAGTATGCGTAACATTAAAACGTGGCAAAACAACCTCAAACATCCGTGCCGCCCACGAATACGGTCGAGCTACCGAAATGATATGGTCGCCTGATTTGACATTTGCCAAAATGCTACAAAAGATGGCAGAACTACCCGAATTGGTCACCACGGCATCTTCTGCACCTTGTAAAGCCGCCAACTTTTTTCGCAAAATATCAACCGTAGGATTTTTGGATTTTGTATAAATATATTCACCCGAAAACTCATCTTCAAAAGTCTCACGGAGTGTTTTAAAATCTTTAAAAGCAAAATTGGAGGTTTGAATAATGGGTGGAGCAACCGCATTAAAATATTGCTCACGGTCTTCCGCTAATTGATTGATGATGAATGAAATATTATCCACAGACGTATTTATTTAGTGAATGATGTAATGCGTGAATGAGTGATTTATGAACAAGTAGAAAAATCACTCAATCACCAATCACTAAATAGATTAAAGCGAATTTCTTTGGATAAATAAGAACGGATTTCGAATATGTTCTTTTTTACCATTCAAAACCAATTCAGCGGCTGTTCTACCCAACTGACAATGGTCTGTGGTGACGACGGTAATTCCTCCTGATAAAACCTCTTTAATGGGCGTTTCATTGTAAGATAAAATACCTACATCTTTCCCAATTTTAAGGTTTTGAGTATTACAACGTTTCAAAATATCGGCTAAAAAACGCTCTGAAAGAATTAAGTATAATTCATTTGTCCTAATAATATTATCCTCAATTTCGGTATAAATATTGTATTTAAGATTATTCTCAAGAGCAAAATGGCTAACACCTTCCATGATTGAAATGGAATAGAAATAGCTTTCTTGAATGACAAAATTTAAGGCAGTATATTTTGTTATTAATGACTTGGCATTGGAAAGAGCCTCGTAAATATCGGCTTCAAAATCTTGATAAACGCAAGCATATTCGCCCCGAATAAATTCGTTTCGCTTATCTAAAATCAACAACTTTTCTTTGGGAATACTATTGACGGTTTTCAAAATATCTTCGTTGATATGTGTGGCATGAAGCATAATAACGAAGTAGTCGTAGAACGATAATTTCTCTCGAATTACCTCAGCGAAATGTGAGGTATTGTGATTATTGATTTGGTGTATGTACAAATCTACGTCAGCTCGCCCGTCAATTTGCGACAAAAAGCAGTCGTAAATTTCACTACGAAAATCACTGAGTTTATTGAAAATGAGCAACACCTTCAACTCAGCTTTACTGTTTTTATTTCGGGGATTGGTTAATGGATTACTCACAGATTTTATAATTTTCAAATTTTAATATACAAGTAAAAACTTATTCACTGAAAAAATATCCTGCTTTGCCACGACCCCAATAATCAGGGCATAACAGGACAGGAAGGGGTATATTCATCCAATTTTGCAAGATTTGTGCTAATAATTGCAACAAATAGCCTAACTGTTCTAATGGGTTATTATGTAATTTTACAGAACCAAAAAACTGTGTTATTTTGATATTTTATTTAACTAAACCTATGCAATACAATAAATGGCAACTCTTAAAACAAATTCAGAATAAACGATTATTCAAAATTAGCGTGTTTGAATTTGTCTTAGCCTTTGTGATTTGCCTATTGATTTTACTATTAATAAAATTTTCCCTTTAGATTCTGTTATTCACTAATATACGACCCGAAATAATGATTAAAACTTTCAGAGACTTCGCCCAAGCCAAGCAAGATTCTAAAACTCCTAAGTATCAACAATTGGTCAACACTTTGTTGGTCGATATTGAAAAAGGAAATTTACAAACAGGTGAACGCCTCCCTTCAATTAATGAAGCAAGTGAAGAATGTTACTTATCTCGTGACACCGTTGAGAGAGCCTATTCAGAACTTCATCGTTTAGGTGTAATCACTTCAATTTTCAGAAAAGGCTATTTTATTTCTGGAAAATCCGCCAAAACAAAAACTAAGATTTTCTTTTTGGTTGGCAAAATCACCGAGAACAATAAAGATATTTTCAATGCTTTTGTCAACGCAGCAGGAAAAGACGTAACGGTTGATATTTTTACTTACAATTATAAAAGTGAAAACTTCAGAGATACCATCAACAACCATTTAGGCAATTATCATTATTACGTAATTATGCCTCATTTGATTGACGAAACTGATGAGAACATTAAGTGTTTGAAAAAGATTTCGAGCGAAAGACTTATCTTTCTTGAACAATCAATGAAAGCATTTGAAAACTCAACGGCTCACGTTTTGAGTAATTCAGAATACGAAATTTCGTCGGTGATGCAAAATCACATTAAGCATTTCAAAAAATACAAAACTCTAAATTTGGTATTGACCGAAGAAGAGTATTTTGATTCAGAATTAATTACTGGTTTTAGAAATTTCTGTGAAAATAATAACTTCAACTTTCAAGTTCTTGATGGCTTTCAAGAAGAAGAAGTTGAAGCAGGAAATGTCTATCTGACCATTGATGATATTGATTTGGTAGCAGCTATTAAATCAGCTCAAAACCAAGATTTAGAATTGGGAAAAGACGTAGGTTTAATTTCTCTGAATGACTCATGTTATAAAGAAATTTTGGCGGGTGGAATCAGCATTATTTCTTCAAAACCTGCTGAAATCGGCAAAATGGCGGCTGATATGATTAAAGGTGAAAAACGCCAGCAAGTTCAAGTACCAATGGAAATGATTTTGAGAAAATCTTTATAATGAATTGACTCCCCTCTAAAACCTAATAACTACTACGGAAGTTTCTGATTTAGAAACTTCCGTTTTTTGTTTTCGTCCCTCCTGCATCTAAACAATTCCCATCTCTTGGTCAATAAAGAAAAAAGACTTTCCGTATCTTTGACGTGTTAGCAAAACAGGGTTTTCAAAGCCTATCGCTATCTAATACTCAAAAATATGACTACTATAAAATTACAAGACAATAAAAAAATATATTTTGCCTCTGATTTTCACTTGGGATACCCCGACCATCAAACAAGTTTAATCCGTGAAAGAAAATTAGTAAAATGGCTTAATTCAATTCAAAATGATGCTCAAACCATCTTTTTAGTAGGTGATATTTTTGACTTTTGGTTTGAATACAAAAATGTTGTTCCCAAAGGATTTGTGCGACTATTGGGCAAATTGGCAGAAATGTCGGATGCTGGCATAGAAATCGTCATTTTCTCTGGCAATCATGATATTTGGATGTTTGACTATTTTACGAAGGAAATGAATATCAAAGTTTTCCGTGATTTTCAAGATTATATCATTGAGCAAAATGGAAAATCAACCAGTTTTTATGTTGTTCATGGCGATGGACTTGGTCCTGGTGATTACGGCTATAAATTCTTGAAAAAAGTTTTTGAAAGTAAATTATCGATTTGGGCTTTCGGTTGGATTCACCCACAAGTTGGAATCACTTTAGCAACGTGGTGGTCGGGCAGTAGAAAAGACGAAGAACGCATCAAAAGAGAATTACAATTTAGAGGTGATAACGAATGGCTTTGGTCGTATGCCAAAGAACAAGAAGCTCAAAAACATCGTGATTTTTATATTTTTGGGCATCGTCACTTATTGTTAGATTTACCTGTTAGCGATAATAGCCGATACATCAACCTCGGACAATGGGCGTATGACGATGAAAATAGTAATCATTTTGCCGTTTTTGATGGGGAAAATTTAGTAGTTAGAAAATTTGAGTAAAAGTAACCCAGACTTTAGTCTGGAAACCTTCTGAAATAAAACGATTTAACAACAGACTAAAAGTCTGCGTTACAAAATCCATGAAAAAAATACTAACACTTCTTCTTTTCCCCTTTTGGATATTAGCCCAAACGCCCAAAGAAACACCCAATTGGCGACCAGATTATCATTTTACCGCTCCTAAAAACTGGATAAATGACCCCAACGGAGTGGTTTATTATCAAGGGGAATATCACCTTTTTTATCAGCACAATCCGTTTGAAAACAAATGGGGACACATGAGTTGGGGACACGCAGTCAGTAAAGATTTGGTAAAATGGGAACACCTTCCTGTGGCTATTCCAGAAGATTCCGTTTGGATTTTTTCGGGAAGTGCAGTCGTTGATAAAAATAATACAAGTGGTTTCCAAACGGGTACTGAACCGTGCATGGTGGCACTTTACACTGCCGATTATCACGACAGTAAAAAGGAAGCTCAGTACCTTGCTTATTCAAACGATAGAGGACGTACTTGGACAAAATATGCGGGCAATCCCATCATTGATTTACAAATGACAGATTTCCGTGACCCACACGTAATTTGGCACGAAAAAACCCAACAATGGGTCATGAGTGTAGTTTTCCCGAAGGAATATAAAGTCATTTTTTATACATCTAAAAACCTAAAAGATTGGACTCGTGCAGGTGAATTTGGCAATCAAGGAGAAGTACGTAAAATATGGGAATGCCCAGCTTTGGTAGAAGTCCCAATTGAAGGTAACTCTCAGAAAACCAAATGGATACTTTTTGTTTCGTCAAATGGTCCTTACGATAAATTTGAAGGTATGCAGTATTTCGTAGGAGATTTTGACGGTTCAAATTTCAAAAATGATAATTCGCCCGAAACTAAGCTTTATGTAGATAACGGAAAGGATTTTTATGCTGCCATTCCTTATACAGATGCCCCTGCTAATCAGAAAGTTATTTTGGGTTGGATGTCGAGTTGGCAATATGCAGATGCCGTTCCAACGTTTCCGTGGAAAGGACAAATGGCTATTCCGAGAAATATCAGTTTACGCCAAACAGAGGAAGGTTTACGCTTATTTCAAGAGCCAATTGCAACCTTAAAACCGAAGAAAGATTATTTGGTTTTTGAAAAGAATAATTTTGTATTTTCCAAAGAAAAGCAATTAGATGGCATGACGCTTTTCGCTAAAAATTCTTACATGGTTGAGATTGAATTTAAACGTAAATCTGCTTTAATTTTTGGTTTGAGAATCGCTCAATTGAAGGATAAAAAAGACGATAAGAAGATTTTGCAACAGACTACGGTTGGTTACGATGTGCAAACTCACCAATTGTATATTGACCGTAAAAATTCGGGCGTAATGATTAAAGAGAATTTTGCGTCCTTAGATAAAACGTCTTTAAAATTGAAAGATAAAACCTTGAAATTAAAAGTGTTAGTGGATAAAACCTCCGTTGAAGTTTTTGCTAATGATGGCGAAAAGGTAATTTCTGATTTGATTTTTCCGACCGAAGGAGCCAATATGTTTTCGTTATTTACGTCGAGAAGAAAAGTAAAAGTAGTGTCCTTGAAAATTTCTGATTTGTCGAAATAAAATGTAATAAGTTGGCTTGAAAATTGTTTTATAGCTGTTCAGTTATTTACACAAAATAAATCGATACACTATGAGAACATTATCATTAATTGCCATCGCTCTTTTTGCCTCTGGCGTACTAATTTCATTTAAGAAAAAATCTTCTTCTGATGAAAATTTAGGCGTATAAATTCTAAGTAACACAGACTTTAGTCTGTAAGTTCTAAGTAACATAGACTTTAGTCTGTAAATTCTAAGTAACACAGACTTTAGTCTGTAAATTCTCAATCATATTACAGACTAAAGTCTGTGTTACTTAAATATCAATACATTCCATCAATAACAAATCTCCTTTTTCGTGGGTGATTCTCACAATACCATCTTCCAGAGTCTCGTTACTACTTCCCGTTCTATAACCAATCGTAAGGCTTTCATTATCAAGTGGATACTTCAAGTTTTTAGTCGAAATCCCTGATGCTTCTCCAACTGGTATGAGTGAAATGGGGGTACCCGCAGGATACCATTTTTCGTAAGTTCGAGGCAAAAGAAATATCTTCGAATAATCATCAATCAAAACGATTTTCAACTGTTCCCGAAATCGCACAATATTGGTAATATTCGTAATGGTGTGGTCTGCCCTCCTACCCGTTGCCCAAATAACATTTACCGCAGGAAAACCTCTACCGATAATATATTCAAAAGCCTTTTCGAGGTCAGTTTTATCTTGGTCTGGCGTGTGGACAATCTCGATTGGATATTGTTCTTCTCTAATTTTCTCCGCATCAAAATCTCGGTCAAAATCTCCCAAAAGAACATCAACTTTAATGTTCAATTCCAACACTCGATGAATGGCAGAATCTAAAACAATTACTAATGGCGACCATTCCAATAATTCGCCCATTAATTCAAAGCTACAAGCTTCCCCATTGGCAATAATCAAAGCAGGTTCTTGAGAGTCTCTGATGATGTGGTGTGATGACATATTTATTGTGATAAATGAGTGATTGGGTAATTGAGTGATTGAGTGATTATTTCAAAAGATTAAAATATTCACTCAATCACTCAATCTATCATTCACTCACTGTTAATTCTCCTTCCCATTTAGCAACTACGGCGGTTGCTACGGCATTTCCTGCTACTGATGTGGCAGAACGTCCCATATCTAAAAGCCAGTCAACGGCAAATAATAAAATTAAACCTTCGGCAGGTAAATTAAACATCGACATTGTTCCTGCAATAACCACCAACGAAGCACGTGGTACGCCCGCAATACCTTTACTGGTAATCAACAAGGTTAGCATCATGGTTACTTGCTGACCAATCGTTAAATCAATACCATAAGCCTGAGCAATAAAACCAATGGCAAAAGTCATGTACATCATTGAACCGTCGAGGTTAAAAGAATATCCCAACGGTAAAACAAAACTTACAATTTTTTCTGGAACGCCAAATTTCTTTAATTGCTCAATTTGTAAAGGCATTGAAGCCTCCGAACTTGCCGTGCTGAACGACAAAAACAGGGCATCTTTTACGTAAGAAAGTAATTTCCAATACGGTACTTTTACAAAGAGGCAGATTGCAGGCAAGACGACCAAAATAAAAAATGCCAATGTGGCAAAGAAACACACAATCAGATATAAATAGCCACCCAAAATCCCTAAGCCTTTTTGTGCAATTACTGCCGCAACTGCCCCAAAAACACCGTAAGGAGCAAAACCCATTACGTAACTTACAATTTTAAACATGATTTCTGAAACTGCATCAAGACCTTTGATGATGATTTTTCCGTGGTCGCCAATGGCAGCCGTTGCAATTCCGAAGAATACCGAAAATACTACAATTTGAAGAATTTCATTGGTTGCTAAGGCTTCAAAAAAGCTTTGTGGAAAGAGGTGTGTAATGAAGTTTTCTAAAGTCATTTTCTTTACCTCAACGCCTGTTTCTGCTCCTGCTTTTGGTAAATCAATTTGCATCATTTTTCCTGGACGAAGCAAATTCACCGCAACAAGTCCTGTCAATAATGATAAAATAGTAGCAAAATAAAAATATCCTAAAGTTTTAGCCCCAATTCTTCCAACCAATTTAAAGTCGCCTAATTTAGCAATCCCAACGGTTAAAATAGAAAAAATCAGTGGGCCAATAATCATTTTTATCATTCTGAGGAAAATTTTGCTCAGAAGATTCAGATAGGTACTCGCTGAGTCAAGCGACTCTTGATTACCTTCATAAGTTTGGTTTAGAATATAGCCGACAAGGATACCCAGTGCCATGCCTATAAAAATTTTCCAAGTAATATTTAGTTTCATTTAGTATTAGTTTGAGTTGAGATATAAGTAATTAGTAATAACGAATTAACACAAAAAAAGCCTTTTTTGCAAATTGGATACGTTTTCTAATTTCAATTTCACTCAACAACTGATTCACAATATTAGATATTTAATGCAAAATCAGCTACTTAAATACTTTCTGATAAATAGGTTTACGATACAAAAATTGAAGGTACATGAGAGGATAAAATAAATAGTCTGTGATAATTGTGGGCGTTCTAAAAGCGATTTCATCAATAATAATTGTCCCACTTTCGTCTTTTACTAATCGATGTTTGTGTTGCCAGTAGCTCAAGGAAAAAGGTAGTTTTGTTCCTTTATCAATGAAATAAATTTCAGTATCGCTGCTTTGTTGGTCAATAATATCCGAAATCCAATCTTGCTTAAAAAGGATGAAATTTAACTGCAAATGGACTTTATCGCCTTTCAAGCACCCCCCAAATTCTTTGACCTCAACGGGTGGAAATGGTGGTGCTAATGCTGAAAATAATTCCAAATTAAAGCCTTCCCAAACTTGGAGAAGGCTCTGATTTACTTTTGTTGATATTTTTATATTCATGTTTTTATTTTTTGCCACTAAGACACGAAGGCTCAAAGTTGATTTTGGTTTTGCCACGAAGACACGAAGGCTCAAAAAATTTAATTAATAACTTTGTGCCTTAGTGTCTTTGTGGCAAATATCAACCTTTGTGCCTTCATGGCAGAAATTAATACTCTTCCAATTTCATTGCCTCCACCGTTCTAATTCAAAATATCTCCATGAACGAAAAAATAAAGCCACGAAGACACGAAGGCTCAAAAAATTTAATTAATAACTTTTTGCCTTAGTGTCTTTGTGGCAAATATCAACCTTTGTGCCTTCATGGCAGAAATTAATACTCTTCCAATTTCATTGCCTCCACCGTTGTTATTTTCGACGTATTATTATTGTCAGGAAAATAAACTGATATTTTTCCAAAAGTCTCAATCGTCTCTAAATGCCCAGAAGTCAAAGGGTCGGAAGTTATCGTATGCACGTGCATTTTACTGCTGTGTGGGGTAAATATTCCCTGATGATTTTCAGAATAAAAACCTGCCAACATCACTACTTCTGCCGAATGCCACAATTCATGAGCAAATTGCTTGTGTGTATCAGCCGTATGTATCATGCCCGACTGCCAATTTATTACATGAAAACTCAAATTTTTCACCCACGTTTTTGCCATGAATGGAAAAGGTTTGGTTACATCAATGCCATTTTCGGAAGCAAGTCTTTTTATTAATAATTCTAATTCCTCCGAATTGTTTAAATCTTGTTCAATTGTTATCGTTTTCCAATTTTTCACGTAGGCATAAACAAGCATTGCAGCTTCATGCTTGAAGGTAGTATCGGTTCTAACAAAAGTCTCTTTAATAGACGAAATCAAGGCTTTTCCATTGACAATGGAAATTTCGCCCCGTAAACTATCAACTACGCCAATGGCAAATAAATTTTCTCGGTGAAGGGTGTCTAAACGAATTTTAGCAGACAAATCGGCATCGTGCATGATTTTGCGTAATTCTCCAGCAGATTTTACTTCGGGATTTTGAGCGAAAATTGGTGATATTCCAAATACTACCAATACATACGAAAGTAAGCGTTTCATAAAATGGTACGTTAGTGCGTGAAAAATGTGACTGGAGGGAAGAAGTGAGTATTTTTCAACACTAACCACAATTCGCCAATATGATAACGATTAGGAACAAAACTTATTTCGCAAATACGAAAGGGCTTGGGGATATTACATACAAGATATCAATATCTATACCAAACAATTGATTTTTAGGAGGTTACAAGAAGAGTATTTATATAAATGAAGTTTACCCAAACAAAATCTTAATCACAACTATTAAAACAACCTTGACAGCTTCAACCATTATACCAACAATAATTTCTAAGGTATTGCGTACTAAATTGGCAACCCATTGAATTAATGATTTAGTCAATTGATTGGTAGGTTTTTCAGCTTCTTTTTTAATGATAGGAGAATTTTGCTCAAAATTAACTCGCTGAGAAGCTACTTTTAGCGAGTCATTTTTCATCAGACGATTTTCTCGTCCGTGCATAATAGTGGAAGATTCAAGAAATCCGAAGCCAGTTGAGGTAGTCAATACCACAAAAGAAAAAATGATGTAGAGTAATTTTTGTTTCATTTTTAAAAGAAGGTTTAATAATCTTTGCGAAGATAACAAACTAACTAATAGATTGTTATAAAATCAAACCATTTTTCTACGCCAACCTCGTTCCATTCGGCACTGGGCGTTCTATTGATGTCAAAACGACTTCTCCATCGGGTAAAATAAACCCTGTAACTAAAATTTCAGAAAGGAAATTGGCAATTTGTCGGGGTAGGAAATTGGTAACACATACAACTTGCCTCCCAAGTAATTCCTCTTTCGTATAAAGCTTTGTAATCTGTGCCGAAGACTGTTTTATTCCAATTTCTTCGCCAAAATCTACCACCAATTGATAAGCAGGCTTCTTGGCTTTCGGAAAATCTCGTACCTCTAAAATTGTTCCCGCCCGAAGCTCCACTTTTTCAAAATCCTGCCATGAAATTGTCTCCATTTTTACAAAAATTATCAAATGTTAATAAATAAAAATATTTTAAAATTTCGATGAAGATTAGGTAATTCTACGCTAAAAACTACCAAAAAAACTTCCGTGCTTTGTAAAAATAAAAAAAATACCTCAAAACCGTAATGTATATCATAATTCCAATATTAGCAATCGCTCTTTTAGGACTTGGAGCATACCTTTTACTTAATGTTTTAGGTATTGATTTTAGATTTTCATCTCCTAAGAAATAATTTTTAGGTTAAATATCAAACGTTGATTCTGAATTATAATCCTTTCTTTCAACGTATTAAGACTGTAAATTAGTAGTTCGTTCACTTTATTTTTCTCGCTTACCTCTCTCTATTTTAAAATTAAGACTGCGATGCTCCTTTTAAGGTTAGCTAAACGGGCATCGCTTCAGGTCTTTTATTTCATGATTCCTTTCAAATCTTCATAAGGAATTTCCAATTCTGTTAATCCTGCGGCATAAGGCTTAATTTCATAAACATTATACAAAAACTTAATCCCTTTTTCGGTTAACATAAAATTGTCATTTAATAAGAATTTGCCATTCTCAAAGAAATAACCATTTTCTTCTGTCAATTTATCGGCAGGTTTTAGATTTTCTTGCTTTCTAAATTTAGCTTCGGCAATGGTTAGCAATTTTTGGTCAAAACCTTTTTGAAAAACATCATCTAAAGTAACTTTTTTGAAAGTCTTACGGTCATAAACATAGTAATATTCCATACTAATGGGATGAGCCCCACCCATAAACCAATTAGTATTTGTGTGCAACATCAAATACTTCTCCGTTTGACGTTGAACTTTGTTATAACCTTCCATATACCAAGGGTTTGCCAAAAATCCACCTTCATTTTTTTCGTTGGCTTTATTTACAAAATCTTTACCTTCCTGTAATTTTTCCTCATAATCAACGATGAAACCTTTGGCTAATTCGTTAAAATCAACTGGGGCAAGATTGGTACTATCATAATCGTCATGAAAAAGATTAAATAACTCTTTCTGAATCGCTTTATTCAAATCTGCTGATTCAAATTCGGGATATTCAAATTTCACTGTTGCACACAAAGAATCTTCTTTTACGCAAGTTTTACTGTGATTTTCATATTTTTTGACGCTATAACTTAATGTATCGGAAGTGATTTCTGCATCTTTTTGTGGAGAATTTCCACAACTCCAAAGCAAAGCTAAAAAGGGTATATAAAGTAATTTGTAATTCATGATTTTTTGATATTAAAGCGATTTAGTGCACTGTTTAATAAGTTTTTTCAACTTCCCGAAAGTGGAAAAAACTTTCGGGAAGTCCCCCAATCAAACATTTTAGGGTGAAAATTATTCAGATAACTTATTAAACACTGTATTTAGTATTTCATTTATTTCTGATAAAATTCTATTGGTAATTCGTCGGGGTCGCTGGTAAAGAAAAATGGTCTATCCGTAATTTCATCAATCCTAATCACTTCACAATCAAGCCCTTTGGCTACTAATTGTTCACGAGTTTCTTCAATATTATTAACTTCAAAAGCTAAATGACGTAAACCACAAGCTTCTGGACGTGAAGTTCGTGCGGGTGGATTGGGGAAAGAAAATAATTCTATTTGATACAGCCCATTGACCGATAAATCCAGTTTATATGATTGTCTTTCAGCACGAAATACCTCATTTTCAACTTTGAAGCCTAAAATTTCCGTATAAAATTTCTTCGATTTTTGATAATCAGAACAAATAATGGCAATGTGATGAATATGATTGATTTGAAGCATGGAAATATTTTAGGGGTTGGGATTTAGAATTTAGGCGTTAGAGATTTCACGCACTGATTTCACAAAATTAAAATTTTAGCACAATCACTATTGTGTACAAAGGTAAAAAAAGAGTTCAACAAATGTAAGTGAAAAGCGATTTGCGAAAAGCGAACAATCACAAAACAGATTTTCAACAGATTTATAATTCAATTTTTAAGTTATCAAAAAACAAAATCTCAACTTTAAACCTTCCGATGAGCAATAATATTATTCAAAAACCCTAACGTTTTCGTAACTTGCAGGCTAATTAAAACAACAAGCGAAAACAATGAAACAAATCATTTTTACTGAAAAAGCACCTGCCGCAATTGGCCCATATTCACAAGCGGTACTTTCAAACGGAACATTATACGTTTCGGGACAAATAGCCTTTGCTTTAGCAGAAGCTGGTGCAAGCATCGAAGAGGAAACTCGTCAGGTAATGGAAAATTTAAAGGCAATTTTAGAAGCTGCCAATATGACTTTCGAGAACGTGGTAAAATGCTCAATTTTCGTAAAAGACATGAATAATTTTGTGGCAATCAATGGAATTTATGGTGAATTTTTCACTTCAAATCCTCCTGCTCGTGAAACCGTTGAAGTTGCACGTTTGCCAAAAGATGTCAATGTTGAAATTTCTTGTATCGCCGTTAGCTAAGTTGTGAATTAGTGATTTAGCCAATTATGAATAAAAAATCCCTAAATCACTCGCTCACCAAATCACAAATAAAAAAATGTCCAACAATCAAGTTAGAGTACGTTTTGCACCAAGTCCAACAGGGGCTTTACACATTGGTGGTGTCAGAACAGCATTATACAATTATTTATTAGCCAAGCAATTAGGAGGAAAAATGTTGCTCCGTATTGAAGATACCGACCAAACTCGGTATGTAGAGGGAGCAGAAAAATATATTATTGAAGCCCTTTCGTGGGTGGGTATTACTATTGATGAAGGTATTGGCGTTGGTGGTCCACACGCACCGTATCGTCAGTCTGAACGTAAACCAATGTACATGGATTATGCCATGCAATTGATAAATTCGGGGAAAGCTTATTATGCTTTTGATACTTCTGAAGAATTGGATGCTATGCGTCAAGCCCTTGAAAGTCAAGGCTCTGCATTTCAATACAATGCCGTAACAAGAGTAAAATTAAACAATTCATTAACGCTTTCAGAAGACGAAACAAAGGCGAAAATTGAAGCGGGCGAGCCTTATGTAATTCGGTTGAAAGTGCCTGCCAAAGAAGAAATTCGCTTCAAAGATATTATTCGTGACTGGGTTCATGTGCATTCATCAACGATAGATGATAAGGTTTTGATGAAGTCAGACGGAATGCCAACGTATCACCTTGCCAATGTTGTGGACGACCATTTGATGGAAATTTCGCACGTAATTCGTGGGGAAGAATGGTTGCCATCAGCACCTTTACACGTACTTTTATACCGTGCTTTTGGTTGGGAATCTACCATGCCACAATTTGCCCATTTACCGCTTTTATTAAAACCCGAAGGCAACGGAAAATTATCAAAACGTGATGCAGATTTAGGCGGTTTTCCAGTTTTCCCATTAGCATGGACAAACCCAGATGGTTCAAAAGCATTAGGTTTTAGAGAAGAAGGTTATTTAAAAGAAGCCCTTGTAAACTTCTTGGCTTTCTTAGGCTGGAATCCTGGAACGGAGCAAGAAATGTTCTCAATGGACGAATTAGTCACGGCTTTTTCATTGGAAAGAATCAACAAGGCAGGAGCAAAATTTGACATCAATAAAGCAAAATGGTATAATCAACAATACTTAAAATTGCAATCAGATGAAGAACTTGCTAAAACATATCTTCCTGATTTTGAATCAGATAAAGCTATAAAAATCGTACATTTATTCAAGGAAAGAGTAACTTTTCCACAAGAAATAACACAAGAGGCCAATAATTTATTTACTGCCCCAGAAACATTTGATGCAACCATTGTAGCTTCAAAATGGAATGTTGATGCCCAAACAAGTATTACCGCTTTTGCTGAAGCAGTACCAAGTATAGAAAATTTTGTTGCTGATGAAATTAAACATACTTTACACGATGTTTTTGAAAAATTAGGAATCAAAATGGGAAAAGTAATGCAAATGTTACGGGTAGCCGTTACAGGTGCGGGTGCAGGCCCAGACTTGATGCTTTCGATGGAAATTATGGGCAAAGATGAAGTAACGGCACGTCTTACAAAAGCATTGAATGAATTGCCTAATTTGTAAAATGTAGCACAGGTTTCTAACCTGTGCTACATTTTACAAATTGGATTAATGATTTTTGAACTCAAAAACAGGCTAATAACCTGTGCTACTAACAATGGCTAAGAAAAAAGAAGTAAAAAAAGAAGACCTTCCAAAGGTTCATAAAGAATTGGAAGGGTTTGATATTTCAATAAACTCATTCGGTGAAATCAATCGCACGATTGACATTGAAAAAATCAATGAGTTTTTGAATAAAAACATGGATGATAAGAAATTGAGAAATAGAGAATAAGAGGAATTAGGAATTAGGAATTAGGGGTTAGGAGTTTAGGAATTGAAAACTAAACCAGAAACCTAATTTCTAAATCTTCAATCCTACAACCTAAAAATATGATAGACAAAGAATCACTACAAAAAATAGCTCATCTCGCACGATTGGAGATGCCAGAAACTGCTGAAAAAGAATTGATGGACTCACTGAACTCCGTTCTTACTTGGATGGAAGAATTGAACGAAATCAATACGGATGATGTAAAACCTCTAACTCACATGAGTTTAGAAATCAATGCTTTGCGTGAAGATAAAGTCATTCCAAATATTAGCCGTGAACAAGGTTTGAAAAATGCCCCGAAACAAGATGGAGAATACTTTAGAGTTCCGAAGGTGATGGAGTAAAGTAACACAGACTTCAGTCTGTTTGTGTACTTATAAACAGACTGAAGTCTGTGTTACTTTACATATAATATTCCAAAGCCTTTTTCATTTCGGATTTTGAAACTGCGATATCGTAAGTACATTTTCCTGCACCTTCCAACAAAGAAAAACGCACTTCTTTTCCTTTATTCTTCTTGTCTTGGGCAGTTAGAGCGATAATTGGCTCAATATCCGACTCTTTAATCGTAGCTTTTCCATAAACTGAGAAGATAAATTCTTCGATATTTTCCAATAATTTTTGGTCAATCATACCACGCTCAAAGGAAATATAGGCTTCACAAATCATACCTGCGGCAATGGCTTCTCCATGAAGTAAATGTAATTTGGGTTTTCCTAAAAAATACGTTTCAATGGCATGACCAAGCGTATGCCCAAAATTTAGTATTTTTCTAAGACCTTTTTCTGTTGGGTCTGCCTCTACAATCTTCTCTTTTATCGCTACTGAATGAGCAATTAAATCCGTAAAATTCTGTTCTTCAAAATCTTTTCTACGAATCTCCTCCCATTTTTCAGCGTCCATGATTAAACAATGCTTAATGATTTCGGCAAAACCAGAACGTAATTCGCTAAATGGTAATGTTTTAAGAAAATCTGCATCAATCAATACTGTCTTAGGAATTTGAAAAACTCCAATATGATTCTTAAAACCATGAAAATCAATACCTAACTTCCCTCCTACACTGGCATCTACCTGCGATAGTAGTGTTGTTGGAATTTGGATAAAATCAATACCACGCTTATAAGTTGAGGCACAAAAACCGCCCATATCACCGATAACTCCTCCGCCCAAATCAATTACCAAACTATGGCGGTCTAATTCGTTATCAGTCATGGCTTGCCAAATAACTTCACAAGTTCCTAAATGCTTTTCAGATTCTCCTGATTTAATTTTTACTAAATTGTGTTTTGGCAAGAAAGGCTTAATCACAGGATAGCAATGACGAAAGGTTTTTTCATCAGCAATTACCTGAATTTTAGTATATTGATTAGCATTTAAAAATGCGGGAAGGCTTTCCGAAATTGAAGAAATAGTAACAGACATGGTTAATTGAGTTGTAAGTCATTAAATCCTAAGATTTTTTGGCTACGAGATTAAATATTAGACTCAAAATTACCCAATTTTATTTGAACCGTCTCAAATGAACAGGCAAAATCTATCTCAAATACAAAAAATCAAAGTATATGTTTAACCTTGTGATGAAAAGCCGCCAACAATTCATGTTCTGGAGGTAATTCTGTAATGAGATAATCAACCTCCTCAGCGGAACATACCTGTAAACGCAGAGAAGAGTTTAGTTTTTCAGAAATCATCGGCGTAACTACTTTTTTGGAGGCTTTTATCATTGCCTTTTTCACTTGAACAATCTCATAATCTGAGTCACTAATGCCGTCTTCATCAAAGCCATTTACCCCCAAAATACACAAGTCAGCCTTGATTTCATTGATTTTTGCAACCACTTCTCCCCCTACGCTAATCTTTGAAGTATTTGACAATTTACCACCTAATAAAATTACTTCAGTATTTGGGTGTTCTACCAATTCTAAAGAAATTAATGGACTAACCGTAAAAAAAGTAACATTCAGGTTTTCGGGCAATTGATTGGCAATAGTTCTGATGGTCGTTCCTCCGCTGCATAAAATCGTCATTCCGTCCTGAAATAATGAAATTGTTTTTTGGGCAATGATATGTTTTTCATCATAAGCATACGTTTCTGCTTGGGTTGCCGTGAAGTTGTAAGACTTTGACAATGCCCCACCGTGAACCTTCACAATTTTACCTTCTTGGGCAAGTTCGTTTAAGTCTCGACGAATGGTATCTTCCGAAACATTGAGTTCCAAACTCAAATCTGAAGATAAAACTTTGTTATGAAGATTTATCTGTTTTATAATCTGTGCTTGACGCTCTTTTTTAAGCATTATTCTGTTTTCGGTAACAATCATTGCGTGTTTGTGCAGGTTTTTATTTAAAAATAAAATTATTTTAGTGGTAAATACTTATAATTGGTAAAATTTTAAGATAAATTTACACAATTTTAAATACTTTTGATATATTTGTTCATAAAACGACTAAACTATTTGCAATAATATGCCTGTTTCATTTATCTCAATAAAACAAATAGGCACAAACAGGCATCTAACTTTAACCATTTAATAACTCAATAGATTTCAATTAATTATTTACAATTTGACAAGACATCTCCTTCGATAATCTCATATTAGAAATAAGTCTCGAAGATAATGCTTTTCGACTTTTTTTATCGCATGACGTGCCTCCACAAGCATCTGTTTATTAATTGAAACGCTATTTTTCCATCAAAAATCATGAAGAAAAAAATTACCACAGCTTTGTTGGGCATTTTGGGGCTTTTGTTTGTGTCTTTCGCAACAATTGCACAGAATTATACCATCAAAGGAAAAATTGCTGACTCTAATGGTCAACCCATGATTGGAGCAATCAATAATTATAATTTCAATATGACTAAAGAGTACAACACTTCAATACAAACTTAATTCAGGTAAAAGGGCGAGCTTCATAATTCGCCCTTTTTTAAGTTTTTGTCTTTGTTAATTCAAGTAAAAAATAAGAAATTAGTCCTAATATTTTATCTCTTCAATTCAATAAACAACCCATTTTCTTCATGGAAAAACTACTACTCAACAAATTTATGTGGCTTCTTTTTTGTGTAGTGATTTGTACTACCCAAATCGGATGGACGCAGGACAGACAAGTAACTGGTAAGGTTACTGATTCCGACAAAAATTCTTTACCTGGTGTAAGTATCATGGTTAAAGGAACAACTCGTGGAACTACAACTTCAAACGATGGTACTTTTAAAATTGCCGTAAAAGAAGGAGTAACGCTTGTTTTCAATTCATTAGGTTTTGAAAAAAAAGAGGTAAAAATTGGTACGCAAACCGTTATTAATGTCGCATTAAATAGTTCTTCATCAGAATTAGATGAAGTAGTTGTAACAACAGCTTTTGGTTTAGATAAAAACAAAAGAGCTTTAGGGTATGCCACACAAACAGTTAGTGGCGATGATATTGCCGAAACTGGGCGTGAAAATATCTTCAATGCTCTTCAATCAAGAATTGCGGGAGCTACCATTAATTCTACTTCTGGAGCACCTGGAGCATCTTCTACTTTGGTATTGCGTGGATTCAACTCATTGAGTGGCAATAACTCACCTCTTATCGTAATTGATGGTTTGCCAATTAATAACTCAACTTTTAATCAAGGTTTATTGGCTTCAAATGGTGCTAATAGAGATAATGACTTTTCAAATCGTTTGTCGGACATTAACCCAAATGATATTGAAAGTTTGACAGTATTGAAAGGGCCAGAAGCTACGGCTCTGTACGGTATTGATGCAGGTAGTGGTGCCATTATTATTAAAACGAAAAAAGGACAAGCAGGCAAACCGAAAATTTCTTATAATAATTCATACAGAATTGACCAAACCTATTTGTTTCCAGAAGCAACGCAAACTGTTTATGGAACAGGAACATTCGGAGCTCCAACCCAAACCCGTTTGGCATTTGGTCCAAAAATTCCAGAAGGAACTCCTATTTACGATAATATTAAAAGCTTTTTCCAAGATGCCATCACTTACAGTCATAACCTTTCAGTAAATGGTGGAAAGGGCAGATTTACGTATCGTGGTTCGTTTGGTTCGGTAAATCAAAACGGAACCGTACCCAATACGGGCTATGACCGATACAATACAAGAGCAACCATTTCATACAATACGCCAAACAATAATCTTAATATTTCTGCAACAGGGTCTTTTGCATATAGTTACAATCAGAAGGCTTTGAAAGGAACAAGTGGCTTTCTACAAGGTCTTTTGTATTGGCCAGTAACGGATGATGCCAGCGATTATGTCAATATTGATGGAAGTCGTCGTAGATTTTTTGATAGTGAAAATTTTGCAGAAATTGATAATCCATACTGGTCTGTCAACAAAAATAAAAGCTCTGACGTAACCTACCGTCGTAATTATAACCTATCTATCAATTATAAACCATTGAGTTGGTTAGACGTAATTGCCAAAATGAGTTATGATGGTTATAACATGAACGGAAATACGTTTTATCATCCAAGTTCAAATGATTTCTATTCAGTAAATGGACAAATTGAAGACTATACACAACAATATCGTGGTTTGAGTGGCGTATTCATTTTAGGTGCAAGTAAAAAAGTCACACCTAAAATTAGCATGGATTTAAGAGTAGGAACGGCAATTGATGATTTCAGAACAGAAACTTTCTCGAAAAGAGGACAACGCCTAACCAAACAAGTAGTTGGAAGTGAAACCTATGTCAATGAAATAAGAACTATCGACCCTGCTACCTATTTGGATAGCCGTTCTTTAGGACGTGACACGCTCACACTCAGAAGATTACAAGGTGTTTTTGGAGAATATGTATTTAGTTATGATAAGTGGTTGACGCTAACCCTAACAGGCAGAAACGACTGGACATCAACATTGCCAATCCAAGCTCGTTCATTTTTCTATCCTGCGGCAAGTTTAGCTTTAGTTTTCAGCGACTTACTTCCTAAAAGTAAAGTATTAACTTTTGGCAAATTGCGTGGTTCATTGGCAGAAACAGCAAAAGACATTCTTCCATACAACTCGCAATCTGTATATGCCAAACAATTAACCAGTGGCTTGGGCTATGGTTATGGTTTTACCAATAATAATCCCGGTATTTTACCCGAACGCCAGAGAACATTTGAAATTGGTACAGAATTAAAATTCTTTGGTGGCAGACTCGGACTTGATGCGGCTTATTACAATACTAAAAACATTGGTCAAATTGTGCGTTTAGTGCGTTTGAGTTATGGTTCTGGATTTATTTTAGCTACACTCAATGTAGCTGATACTCGTAATCAAGGCGTTGAAATTGTTTTGACGGGACAACCCATTAAATCTAAAAATGTTATCTGGAATACAACCTTCAACTTTTCCAAAACAGCGAACGAAGTGTTGAATTTACCAGCCAACATTCCAGAATATTACAACTCTGACACTTTCTTGAGTAGTTTTAGAAATGGTTTGATTCCTGGGGGAACAACGACAACCATTACAGGTTTGGATTATTTAAGAAATACAAAAGGACAAATATTAATTGACCCAGCAACAGGAAACCCATTATCGAATCCAAACTACGTAAAAATTGGTGACCGTAATCCAGATTTCACACTCGGCATTAACAACGGTTTTATCATTGATAGATTTAATTTCTCTTTCTTATTTGACATCAAAAAAGGTGGAGACATTATGAACGGAACGGCCTATGCACGGACTTTACAAGGACAAACGGCTCTTACTTTAAACCGTGAAACGCCACAAATTATACCTGGTGTTTTGAATGATGGATTGCAAGAAACCGATAATCCTACCAAAAATACAATTCAGATTTATCCGCAATACACCACATATTATCAAGATGGGCGTGTATATCCTTCCGTATTTATGGAGAAAAATATAAGCTGGCTTCGTTTGCGTCAAATCTCTTTAGGGTATAATCTGCCAACAAAATTTGTCCAAAAATTAGGCTTTGAAAGTGCCAATGTATTCGTGAATGGAACAGATTTATTTATCCTAACAAATTATTCAGGTGCTGACCCTTCGGTAAATGGCAATAATGCCTCAACACAAGGAATAGGTGGTTTTGGAATTGACTGGTTCTCTACTTCAACGCCAAGAGGTTTTGCAGTAGGTATCAAAGCTGACTTTAAAGTCAAATAATCACAAATTCAGTAGATTTCATCAAGAATTGTTAAAACGATTTTGTTCAATGTTTTAACTGATAAAAGATAAAAGACAAATGAAAAAAATATTTCTTTTAACCATACTAACCTTCGGATTGATGTCGTGTACAAATTACATCGACGAAGCATTTAAAAACCCAAATGCTCCCACCGAAGTAACACCAGCGGAGGTACTGCCTTCTATGTATGCCAACTTAGCTCGTGGCATTCAATTTGATTCTCGCTTTTTGGGACGTTATGTTCAGAACTGGACAATTACCACCTCTGGTGCTACTTGGGACAGACAAGGTTATGACCCCAACTCTGACAATGGCGGTGAAAAATGGCGTACTCATTACTGGAATTTAGGTCAAAATACCATCAATATGATGCGTGATGCCCGCAAACAAGGTAAAGATGAATACATTGGCGTTGGTCATGCCCTTTTTGCTTTAACTTGGCTACAACTAACTGACTATCATGGCGATGTTATTCTGAGAGAAGCTTTTGACACAGGTAAATTAACCTTTGAATATGACCCTCAAGAAGATGTTTATGCAAGAGTAGCAATGCACTGTGACTCTGCGGATATTTATTTCAATAAGTTAGCCTCAAAACAAGTTTCAAGTGATTTCGTCTTGGCAGATAAATGGTTTTATGAAGGCAATATCTCGAAATGGAAAAAATTTGTAAGTGGTGTTAGAGCTAAACTTTTGCACCGTTATTCATTAAAAGCAAATTATAAACCCGACGAAGTTATCAAAAATGTAAACGCAGCTTTTACAACCATTGATGATGATGCTTTAGTAAAATTCAATAATGGAGCAGCAGCTTCTGACGATGCCAATTTCTATGGCCCACGCCGTAACAACTTAGCGTCTTATCGCCCAACGGATTTCTTCATTCGTTTACTTGACGGTACCGTTTATACAGGCGTAAAAGACCCACGCATGGCTTATTTATTTACGCCAAGTACCGACGGAAATTTTAGAGGAATTGCGGTAAATGCAGGAGAAGCAACAACATTACCCGCAAACCGTAAAACCTATAACTTTTTTGGTTTTGTAGCAACGACTGCCCCAGCAGGTGGTGCTGATGCCAATGCTCGTTCTTTTTTCAAAAACGATGCAAAATTCCCAATCATGACCTTAGCCGAATTACAATTTATTAAAGCTGAGGCAGCTCTAATAAAAGGTGATAAAGTGATGGCATTGGAAGCACTAAAGGCAGGTATCAAGGCAAGTTTTGATATGTTTACCAAAAATTATACAGGCTATAAGGCATTCACGGCAACAGATGTTACTAATTATATCAATGCGGTTAGCCCAAAAACATCGGCAGAAATTACCATTAAAGACATTATGGTTCAAAAATACATTGCTCTTTGGGGACATGGTTTTGAGGAAACATGGGTAGATTTACGCCGTTATCAATATAGTCCTGATGTATTTCCGACATGGACATTTACCAATTATTATCCCGACAATTTAGGCAAATATGCGTATCGGGTGCGTCCAAGATATAATTCTGAATATCTCTGGAATGTAGATGCTCTTAAAAAAGTAAAAGGACTTGATGCTGATTATCATACTATTCCTACTTTTTTTGCGACCAAAAATTAAGAATCATCATAAAACGAAATACGACATGAAATATATATCATTCACCGCTTTGGCACTCATTTGTATAGGACTATTTTCCTGCGAAAAAACGCTTATCGAAGCCAATCAACAATGGGCATTGGCAGACCCTAATAGTGCAAATGTAAAGGTTGTCAATGCTTATACTTCTAATGTACCCGCTGGTGCTACTGGAGTTGGCGTTACTCGCTTTTACATTTATCAAGATGCCAGTAAACTTAACGGTACAGCTATTGCATCGTTGGGTACATTTCCTGTATCTTCAACATATTCCTCAATGAAAACGGGTTCAACTACGTTTAATTTTTTATTAGACAGAAGAATTGGAAACGTATATGGAAATCCTATAAAAGGAGACACTGCTTTTTCTGCTAAAATGACTTTAGAAGCAAGCAAATATTATACAATTTTTATGATTGGAGAATCACCAAAACAATCATTATGGTTGGTAGAAGACAAAATTTCCGACCCTAAAGAAAATTATTATGCAGTTCGTTTTGCCAATGTGGTGGTATCAGCAAGCAACAAACCAATTGATGTATTTTCAAGAAGGCAACAAAAAAAGATTGCTACCAATGTAGCCTATAAAGGTATTACCGATTTTACAGAGATTCCAATTGCCAGCATTAGCGATACGCTTGATGTAATGGATGCAGGAACGACTAAGGTGTTATATAGTCTTAACAATTTTAATCCAACAAGTCGTAGAATTTATACATTTTTCACTTACGGACGGACAGGATTTGCCCCTGAAAGATTAACCGCATATATCAACAGATAATTTTATGCTTGTTTTTCGATGTTTGATGTTTCCTTGTTGAACATCAAACATCGAAAACAAGCCACTATTTCGTCAAAATCATCACCACATTACTTACAGCCCTTTCTCCTTTATGGTCAAATTGTTTATTATCACACGGATAATTAACCACTCTATCTTCATTTTGACCCTTTACGTACATCGTTGTTGAGCCTCCTCCATCCAGATTTACAGCATCTTTACAACCCAATGCTTTTGCCATAAAAGTCAACTCATGCAAAGACATCCCTTGAGCCATTGCGTTACGTCCATCAACCGTAATGAGCAATAAATCATCATCATTCGTTATACAGGCACAAGTTCTCGGATGACGGTTATCATTAAAAGCATTCACTCTCAATTCTTGCTCCTCATTGTTATGAATAAGTAGTGGCCCAGTAACTAATATATTATTTTCGGGTAAAGATTTCTCCCAATACAATTTTGCTCCACCTTTTACAATTTTCAGATTATTGTCATCAATTGTAATAGCGGCAACACTATGCTCTGGAATTATTCTATCTGGTCTATACGAAGCAGAATCAAGAATTTTCTTATTAATTTTAATAAAATCAACCGCCCCTCCTCGCTTTGTATTAAAGAACCCTCCATTCACAGCAGCCAACGCATTGTTTTCTAAAGCTAACAAACTGGTAGGCTTCAATTTACGCAGTGTGTCTCCCTCTGAAACATAAGTATCGGCTGAACCAAAAGCAAATTTCAATTCTTTATTATTACGTTTTGTTTGAAGAATATTGATGTTTTGATTGGAAGCAAATAGCTCTTTTTGATTAAAATGATAACTTTTCCAAAGAAGTCCATTTCCTAAATCAATAGTGAACCATCTGACATAGTTTAACATCAGTGAATCAGCGTAATTTTGAGCATTAGAAGTAACAAAAAATACGGTAAGGAGGTATGCAGTCATTAATAACCGCTTCATATACTTAGGCGAAATATTGATAATAACGAATATAACGAAAAAGTCTTCTGAAAATTATTTTTTCAGAAGACTTTTATTAAACGGCACTTTTTAGGAATAAGGTATTAGATGAAATTTCTTATTACCTACGTCATAACTCATACCTAAAACCTATTCCACTGTAACTGATTTCGCCAAATTTCTTGGTTGGTCAACATTACAACCACGCATTACTGCAATATGATATGATAATAACTGCAATGGAATGGTTGCCAACAACGGAATTAATGCGTCATGTGCCGCAGGAATTTCAATGGTATAATCAGCCATCGTTGGAATTAATTTATCACCTTCTGTTACAATTGCAATAACTTTTCCTTTACGAGCCTTCACTTCTTGAATATTTGACACCACTTTTTCGTAAGAACTGTCTTTCGTTGCAATAAATACAACTGGCATTTCTTCGTCAATTAAAGCAATTGGCCCATGTTTCATTTCTGCGGCAGGATAACCCTCAGCATGGATATATGAAATTTCTTTCAATTTTAATGCTCCTTCTAAAGCAACAGGGAAATTATAACCACGTCCTAAATAGATAAAGTTACGAGCATCCTTAAACTGTTCTGCTATCACTTTAATTTTCTCATCAGCTTGTAAAACCTTCTCAATTTTTGAAGGAATTCTCTCTAATTCAAACAATAATCTTCTGAAAGTATCCTCGTGCAATGTACCTTTTTTACGAGCAACAGCAATCGCCATTAATGCTAAAACAGTAACTTGAGCGGTAAATGCTTTGGTAGAAGCTACCCCAATTTCTGGCCCTGCGTGAGTATATGCTCCTGCGTGTGAAGCTCTTGGAATTGATGCTCCGACTACATTACAAACACCGATAATGGTTGCTCCTTTTGATTTTGCCAATTCAATTGCCGCTAAAGTATCCGCCGTTTCTCCAGATTGTGAAATAGCAATTACAAAATCTCCTTCTTTAATAATTGGATTACGGTAACGGAATTCTGAAGCATATTCTACCTCAACATTGATACGAGCTAATTCTTCAAAAATATATTCACCTACTAAACCTGCGTGCCAAGAAGTCCCACAAGCGACAATAACAATGCGTTTAGTTTTGGCTAATTTATCAATATAATCACGTAAACCACCCAACATCAAATGTCCACTATCAGCATTTACACGTCCACGCATACAATCTGCCACAGAGCGAGGTTGTTCATAGATTTCTTTCAACATAAAATGTTCAAAGCCACCTTTCTCAATTGCCTCCAATTCCATTTCAAGGGTCTGAACATAAGGCGATTGTAGAATATTATCAATATTCTTAACGGTCAATTCACCATCACGAACTACTGCTAATTCGTAGTCATTCAAGTAAATAACTTCATTGGTATATTCAATAATTGGCGTGGCATCAGAGGCAAAAAAGAACTCACCCTCTCCTACTCCAATTACCAAAGGAGAACCTTTACGAGCAGCAATCAATTGAGAAGGATTGGTAGCATCCATAATTACAATGGCATACGCACCAACAACCTCTTTCATTGCCAAACGAACCGCTTCTTCCAATAAACAACCTGTATTTTGTTGAATATCTTCAATGAAATGGATAAAAACTTCTGAATCTGTATCCGAATAAAAAACGTGTCCTTTCTTGATTAAATTCTTTTTAATAGAATCATAATTTTCAATGATTCCATTATGAATAATTGCTAACCTTGAATCAGAAGAATAATGAGGGTGTGCATTTTTATCATTTGGCTCACCATGTGTAGCCCAACGAGTATGCCCAATACCGATTGTACTTTTCAGATTTGCTTCAATGAGCGTTTCTTCTAAATCTTTTACTTTGCCTTTTTTCTTGTAAATATTTAGTCCATCATTCAGCAATGCAACTCCTGAACTATCATAACCACGATATTCAAGACGTTTTAATCCTTTGATAATTAATGGATAGGCTTCACGATGCCCAACATAAGCGACAATTCCGCACATAAGCTTTTAGTTCTTGGTTAAAGAAGTAAAATTATAGTTTATTTTGATTATGCCATAATGTATTGATTAATAATACGTTACAGCCCTAACCTTTAAAACCTAAAACCCACCCCTAATATCAGTAATATATTGCCACAAAAATAAAGCGGAGATTTCAGATTATGAACCTCCGCTTCAGATTATTTTAGTAAAATATCAATTCTTTTATTTTGCAACGTATGTATAGTAAATCTTCAATTTCATTTTACTGTTATTAAAAACTGCTCTATCTGGCGTTGGACTAACAATATTTTTACTTGAAGAAGGTGAACGAGTTCCAGTTGAAGAATTAGTCACAAATGAGGTTGATGATAACAACCAACCATTTGACTTATTTCTTCCTGAAAGGATATTTTGTAATGAACTTGTTACATTAAAAGTGTAAGTATTACTTTTGGCTACATAAGCAGCTGAATAACTTTCGCCAGACACAAAATAAATTGTTCCTTCACCCGTAGTAGTTGTTCTTAATGGACGATTGGCTGGCGTACTTTCAATAATCACAAGGTCAGACGGCAATGACAATCCTGTATTATCATTTGGCTCTAAAACCAATTCTGCTTTATTAATAGCCACGTCTCTTCCGTTCTTTAATTTTGCTAAAGTTGGGAAATTCAATTTTACCCCTAATCCAGTTGCCGCTTGCACTACTACTTCATTACTTGTTGAAGAAGCAGGGACAATATCTCCACCTTTTTCTAATTTCGTAAATGTTCCCGTTTTCGTAGGTGTTATTTTGACAAAACGAGCATTTTGTGCAGCTCCTGTTGAAGAAGTATATAAACCAATATAAAGATTATTTGATTTAGTGGTATCAACAGTCACTCGGATACTATCAGCAGTATTTGCTGCATTTCTTAATGTATAAATGTATTTATAATGATAATACACTTTTAGCACAGATAAATCTGACGAAATTCCTAATATTGCTGCATTCTTGGCACTTTCAGAAGTTAAAGCCAAACCTCTGATTTTATTTCTAAATCCAGTTCCAATTAAAACATTGTCTTTGCTACTTTGTAAATCTCGCTGAGAAGCGATGAAATTAACAAAAGTAGGGTCAGTAATTGGGATTCTGAGGGTATCAAATCTACTCGTTCCAGATATAATATTTTTATCCTTAACAGGTCTAATTCGTACATTTTTAGCTTGTCCCAACAAAGTAGATTTCAATGAAGGAGCTGTTGATGTTCTATAATACGACAATGTAGCATCTAAAGAAGCATCATCCGACAATTGTGTCAAATTAAACGTTTGAGGCTGTAAAGTATCTCCTTGATAAAGCGTATAAGGCATAATAAAACGGATAGAATCTACTTTACTTGGATATTTCAACCAAGTAACATTTTTTCTACCTGCCGTATCTACACTCGAATAAAGTGTATCTGCATTTGCAATATGGAAATAACTACTTGCTTCTACCAAACCAAGTTTGGGGTCAATATAACGCCCAACTAAAAGATTTGAGGTATTACTTGTTGCAACAGAATCCAACAAAACCGTTGAAGCATCTACTGTTAATGTATCGGTAAATAATATTCCAATATCTTGCACAAAAACATCAGAGCCAATTTCTTGTGGGTCTTCGCAAGCAGTCAAAGAAATACAAAAGAAGAGAATGATACTCGTTAGTAGGCTTTTATTCGCCCACCAACGCTGTGTAAAGATTGTAAAAACCGTCGATATCTGTTTCAGAAACGTACTCAAATTTTTTGTCAGGTAATTCATTAAAAATAGTGTTAAATTTCTCTGTTACTTCTTCCTCTGTCGTTATAACTATATCAGAATACTCTATGCCAATTTTCATAAATCCTTCATAATCTGCTGAAGCTAAACTACCTAACATTTCATCTTCAATATTGGTATTTTTAACTTTTTCATAAAGTCCCTCAAATTGAAATTTATGTTCGAAACTATTGTCAAAAACTGAAAATACGGTTTTTGAATCTTTGAAAATTGGGTCACTTTTGTAAGTCGTTTTCAGATACAAAGGAATTAGTGCCGTCATCCAGTCGCTACAATGAACAATATCTGGTGACCAACCTAATTTCTTAACGGTTTCTAAAGCTCCCTTGCAAAAAAAGATTGCTCTTTCGTCGTTATCTTCATAAAACTTACTTTCTTTGTCCGTGAAAACGTATTTTCTTTGAAAATAGTCTTCGTTGTCAATAAAATAAACCTGTAATCTTGCTAAAGGTAATGACGCTACTTTGATAGTAACAGGCATATCTGAATCACCAACTGGCACGGTAAAACCTGATAATCTGACTACTTCATGAAGGCGATTTTTTCGTTCATTTATCAACCCAAAACGTGGCACTAAAATCCTGATATCAAACCCTTTGTCTTGCATAGCAGAGGGTAATTTTCTGATAAAATCAGCGACTTGGGTCGTAGAAAGAAAAGGGTCAACTTCACTGGCAACGTAAAGGATACGCAATTTAGACATTGTTGTCGTTGTTAGAAGCTTTGCAGCTGTTAAAAAGTGTTAAGTCGTTTATTATCATTTCAACGGCGAACCGTTATTTGTCATTTGAATTGTTATAAAAGTAATTTTAATACTTTTGTAAGACTTCTCTAAAACCTGATAACTCGTCAACTTGATGCTTTTGTTAACACCAAAGCAGAGAAATATAAGTAAAAAATTATGCAAAAATATAAAAAAAATACGGATATTCCACAATAAATTGCTTCGTTATATGGACTTATTGGTTTTGTTTCTGCGTTCTTGTGAGAAATCAGTTATTTAAACTCAAATAACATTACCCAAAGCGAAGGTCACTTTTAGTATATTTCCAAGAACATCGAGCGTAAATAAAAATGCAAGTTTTTCACACAATAAAATCCCTCCAAGTTTTTTTAAAATCAGAACGTCTTGCGGGTAAATCTGTTGGTCTTGTACCAACTATGGGAGCATTACACAATGGACATTTGTCGTTGATTGAAGCCTCTAAAAAACAAAATGAACTTACGGTTTGTAGCATTTTTGTAAATCCTACTCAATTTAATAATGCTCAAGATTTAGCAGTCTATCCGAGAACATTAGAGGCAGACTGTCAAATGCTTGAATCAGCAGGATGTGATGTCGTTTTTGCTCCAAGTGTTGAGGAAATGTATCCACAATTACCCAATCTAAAATTTGACTTTGGAGATTTAGAAAGAGTAATGGAAGGAAAATTTCGTCCTGGACATTTTAATGGTGTTGGCGTTGTGGTATCAAAACTATTCAATATCGTTCAGCCTGATAGTGCATATTTTGGACAGAAAGATTTACAGCAATGTGCCGTTATCAACCGTTTGGTAAAGGATTTGAGCTTTTCATTGACCTTAAATATTTGCCCAACTCAGAGAGAATCTGACGGCTTGGCAATGTCTTCAAGAAATAGAAACCTTAGCCCAGAACAAAGAAATTTAGCTCCAGAAATCTATAAATCATTGCAACAAGCCTGTGATTTGTTAAAAAACAAAAAATCTGGAACAGAAACCCAAAAGTTTGTTACCGAGTATTTGTCAAACGTAAATGGCATTGAATTAGAGTATTTTGAAATCTCAGATTTTGAGACACTCCAACCTATCAATCAACTTTTGGAAGGACAAACAGCTTTGTGTATTGCCGCATTTATGGGTAAAACTCGGCTAATTGACAATGTAATCATTTGATGTTCAACACATTAATAATTTAAAAATGATTTAAAGAATCTATAAATTAATTTATTCGCTTCTTCAAATTACTTTTCGCTTAGTATAGAATCATTAATTCTAAATACCTTTGTACTTTGATTTAATTAATACCCTTTTTTTATCTGAAAGGAAAATCAAACATCGAATCCCAAACATCAAATCAAAATATGTTTATTCACGTTATGAAATCAAAACTTCACCGTGTGAAAATCACGCAGGCGGAGTTAAATTATGTTGGAAGTGTAACCATCGACGAAGACCTCATGGATGCTGCCAATCTTATTGAAAACGAAAAAGTGCAAATTGTTAATAATAATAATGGTGAGCGTTTTGAGACTTATGTTATTACTGGCGAACGTGGCTCTGGAACTGTTTGCTTGAATGGAGCAGCTGCTCGTAGAGCTCAAGTTGGTGATATTGTAATTATTATTGCTTATGGTATCATGACTCCCGAAGAGGCAAAGGAACACAAGCCAAATCTTGTTTTCCCTGACAGTAATAATAGATTAGTTTAAATTTTAGGGGTTAAGCAGAAGTATTTGGGAATATCCTTTTATTTTTCTGTAAAATTGACAGCCAAAAGCTAAATACTAACAACTAAAACCTCCTTTATGAAAAAAACATTTCAGTATCTTCTTTTCTTAGGAATTGGGGGTGGCTTAATTTGGTACTCAATTGCTTCGGGAATTATCAATCCTACCAAACTCTGGGAAGATGTTTCTCATGCCAATCTTTGGTGGGTGGGATTGATGGTACTTCTGACATTTGTGGCACATGGAAGTCGGGCGGCACGTTGGCAAATGTTATTAGAGCCGCTTGGATATAAACCTTCATTTTTTAATGTCAATAATGCCGTTTGGTTAGGATATTTTGCCAATAATTTAGTACCTCGTTTGGGTGAAGTAACTCGTTGTAGTCAGTTATATAAAAGTGATAACATTCCTGTTGAAAAATCATTGGGAACGGTTGTTACCGACCGCCTTTTTGATGTTGTGGCACTATTCGTTTTATTATTAATTCACTTTATTATTGATTTTGATAAACTTTGGGCATTTGTCAATCAACAATTGGCTCAAAATAGCGGTAATCAAGGCGGAAAATCAAACCTATTATTCTTCCTTTTAATTGGGGTTGTTTTTGCTGGCATGATTCTTTTTATTTTCCGTAAAAAAATACTTGAAATATCAATCGTGAAAGTAGTTTTTGAAAAATTAAAAGGACTTTTAGATGGATTATTAAGCATTAGACATTTAAAAAATCCGAAACTTTTTCTGTTTTATACCGTCATAATTTGGGGAATGTATTGGTTGATGGGATACGTACTTTTCTTTGCCATTCCAAAGTTTTCTAACTTACCTCCTATTGCAGGTTTAACCTTTTTGGTTTCGGGAGCATTGGCAATGATTTTACCATCACCAGGTGGAGCAGGAACGGTAACAGCAATCGTTTCGCCTGTTTTTGTAACGATGTACGGACTTTCAAAAGACGATGCAGGTACACTTTCGACATTCGTTCAGAGTTCTCAAATGTTGGCGACTTTGGTGATTGGTTTAATAATTTTTATCATTTCGATATTTACTAATAAGAAAACAAGTAAGTAGAGAATAGATTACAGAGGTCATATGATAGATTGGTAAAAAAAATTCCACCAATCTATCATATGACCTCTGTAATCTAACATCTATCATCTAATCTCTAACATCTGTTCTCTAACCTCTATCATCTAATCTCTAAAATAATTATGACAGAACATAAAATACATACACGAGAATCAGTTGCTGAACAAGTAGCAAAGTGGCAGTTGGAAGGGCAAAAAATTGTTTTCACCAATGGTTGTTTTGACATAGTACATTTAGGACATATAGACTATTTAGAAAAAGCTCGTAATCTGGGTCAAAAATTAGTTTTAGGCTTAAATACTGATGCTTCCGTCAGACGATTAAAAGGCGAAACTCGCCCCGTAGTAAACGAATATGCACGCTCAAGAATGATGGCAGCTTTTGAATTTGTAGATGCCGTTGTACTTTTTGATGAGCCAACCCCTTTGGAATTAATCGAAACGGTAAAACCTAATATTTTAGTAAAAGGCGACGATTATTCCATTGAAACTATTGTAGGGGCAGATTTTGTTATAGCAAAAGGAGGCGAAGTAAAAACAATTCCCTTAGTAAAAGGATATTCAACAACCAGTTTAATAGAAAAAATTAAAGCAATCTAAGAAAATGATAGGAATCTATTTAATCACGTTTGTCTTTGCAGGAATTGGAATGTTTGTGCAATGGCGTTTAAAAAGTAAATTTCAGCAATACTCAGAAGTCGGTTTACAAAATGGACTTTCGGGCAGAGAGATTGCCGAGAAAATGTTGAGAGATAATAATATTTTTGATGTAAGGATTGTATCCGTAGAAGGACAATTGACTGACCATTATAATCCATCAGACAAAACGGTAAATCTTAGTCCAGATGTGTATCACGGCAGAAGCGTATCAGCAGCAGCCGTAGCCGCTCATGAATGTGGACACGCTGTACAACACGCTGTGGCGTATTCGATGTTACAATTTCGTAGCTCAATGGTTCCCGTTTTGAACCTTGCCAACAACTTCATGCCCATTGCTTTAATGATTGGAATGATGATTTTATATTCGACAGGTAACAAATTAATCTTGACTATTGGAGTTGCGATGTTTGCCTTAGCAACACTTTTCAGTTTTGTGACCTTACCCGTAGAATTTGATGCATCACGCAGAGCCTTAGCTTGGATGGAATCCAAAAACATGGTAACTCAACCAGAACAAGACGGAGCAAAAGACGCACTTTGGTGGGCAGCCATGACTTACGTAGCAGCGGCTTTGGGTATGTTAGCCCAATTGCTATATTATGTGAGTTTATTGTCAGGGAGACGAAGTAATGATTAGAAATACAAAAAAGCCAATCTGTAATGGGTTGGCTTTTTTTGAGATGGATTAGATTATCAATTTGGGAAAGTAAAATTAGCGTTTTTTAAAATCATCGGGTAAATCAGGTTCGTCTTCTAAATCTAATTCTAATTTTGTACCTGTGCTTAAAATTTCTATGCCAATCGTAAAAGCTCCCCAAGCAACTCTCTTTAATTTTGCTACTCCATTTACTACATCAACTGTTTCTACATCAGGCTTAAAGGTAGGATGTAGATGAAATCTTACCTGACCTTCTAACTTTACTTTAGAAGGATCTTTCGCAAAAACTTTATACGTAAGATTATACCACCCTTTTATACTGGGGTCAGCAATTTTATCTACTGAAATTTTATAATTTTCATCTTCTCGACTACGTCCAAATTTTCCTTTACACGGGTCGTCTAAGTCATCAGGTTTATTTTCTATCCCTGATGCTTCAATAATCTGTTTTGTAGTTTCAGTAATTTTTTGTGTTCCTCCTCTTTGTTCAGTCGCTTTTACCAATGTATCTGCTTTTTGTTTAGCTTCCTTTGCAGTATCTTCCGCTTTACTTACCCTATTCAAGACTGAGTCAGAAACTGTCGAAATAAAGCGAGTAGAAGTAATTGCTGCTAAAACACAAAAACTGATAAAAAGAATACAGTCATTCAATTTATGATTTTGCAAACCATCTAAAATACGACTTTGAGTTATTTCCAAGAAAATAGGTACAATTATAGAAGCTCCTATTCCTACAATAACGGAACGGAATAAAGTATTACCATCATTACCTTCTGAATCTTTCTTTAAATTATAATAATAATTTACGCATCCTCCTATTACCCCAGAAACGATAATAAAAGTAATAATTGCCCAAAAGTTCACCCAATCAAAACTCTGATTTTGAGCCGTATATTTCTTTGAAATTTCTAATAATGCTTTCAGAGAGTCTTTTGTGATGGGGATTGTGTCTGTTTTCATGAAATGAAGAGTTTATAGAATGATTATCTTTTAGCACCAAAACCCGCAATAAAATTTAATGCCGCTATTAAATTTCCATCTTTGATATTAGTTCTATCAAAGTTTTTTCCTAACGAAATTGTAAGCAATTGGTTTTCAGAAACTTGATACTCCGCATTAAAAACATATCGATTTGTATGCTTAGCATTACCTGTTTCAGCATTAGTCTGATTTCTCCAAATACTTTCTATTGATAAAGAAAGCTTATCATCTATAAGTCCACTTTTTATAAAGCGAAAACCAAAATCTACACTGGAAATATTTTTTGTAGTTTTGAAATCATACTCATTCAAATATCTTGCAACACCCAAGATACTATAATCTTTTTCCCACTCATAGCCTAAATTTGCCCAAACCCCAATTTTTGTGACTTTGGAACTATCAAAACGCTCATGAAAAAAATCATAAATATATCCTAAAGAAATATCCGTCTTAAAACCATAACGCTTAAAGGATAATTCAGATAATTTTTTAAAAGCGTTCTTTTTTGTAATATTTTGTTTCTCGGATGATAATGACAAAAGACTATCTAATTCAGAAACTCTTTTATCACGAATATTACTTAGTTTTTTAATTTTTACAGAGTCTTTAATCTCATCTAATTGACTTATTTGACTTGTTATTCTTTTACAAATGGAATCGTTTAATATAAGAGTACCAATTTGGTCAACTTTAAATTTAGACAACACATATCTATTATTTAATTCATTTTCTGTTGCTTTACTCAGTTGCCCCCTAAAAAGTGAAAACTTCACTCCTAAACCTAACTGATCATTTTTCTTTTTTGCACTATCACTTTTCGAGAACCCAATTGAAATTAAAAAACTTTGATTGAAATTCTCAATTGGGTTATTACTAATTGTTTGGTCAAATCGAAACTTATTCTTCTTCAAAATTGAGATGGGGGCAAATTGCATAGCAAAAGTTCTGGGTATTGCACTAAATCCATTGGTAGCATTATTAAGGATGACTGCAAAGTCCGTAACATCTGTAGGTTTCTCAATATTTGAACTTTCTAATCCCATTAGAAGCAATGCAGGAGTCGAAGGGGCTTTTAACATATTTATTGTTAAACTATCTGAACTTTTCTTATCAGTATCTTGAGCAAAGGTATTTTGTATTAAAAATAAAAATACTGTGATTGTAAATACTTTTTTCATGATATGTTAATTTATTTTTCTAAAAGTGATAAAGAAAACAAGCAATATTGATTTGTCAGTTGGAATTATAACAGGTTCATTAATTATCCTATCTATTAATCCTCCTGTGAGTTTTACATCTACTTTTGCGTCATCACCTTCAGGGTCAATGTCAAAAATTTCTGTCACTATCATTAATGTTTTTGATTTTAAACTATTATTTACTCCTATATAAGTTTTTGGGAAATGATTAGTTTCTGTATTCCCAATTTTAGTTTGTTCAAGATGAACACTTATAACGCCTGGTTGTCCAAAAATACTTACTTCAATAGTTACTGGACTGCTACTATCATCTACATTATAAAAATATTGTCTTGTACTTGCCATGTTATTATTTTTTAAATTGTTAAATAATCAGATATTTTCATCCAAACCTAACTAAAAAAGCCAAACCTAAATGGCTTGGCTTCAATTACTTAACAAAATTCTTATTATACGGTCAATTCGTCAAATCTTCACTCAACATTTTATTTTCTCCATCCTCCCCCCAAAGATTTGTACAATCCAATCACGGCACTATACTGACGTTTTTTGAGATTAATTAATTCTATCTGAGATTGTAAGGCATTCTTTTGGGCGGTGATTACCTCTAAATATGTTGCCCTTCCCGACCGAAATAGCTCCGCCGAGTTGTTGATGGATAGTCTTAATACATCTACTTCTTGTACTTTCAAGTCGTACATTTCGTTGGTGTTTTGTATTAAATTCAATTGGTTATAAACCTCTGTAAAACTGTTAACGACCGTTTTTTGGTAGTTGAGATAAGCCATTTTTTGGTCGGCTTTTGATGCCATCAAATCCGCAATTATTTGTCTTCTGTTGGCTAAGGGTGCCGTTAATCCACCAAAGGTATTCATCGCCAATGAAGCAGGATTTAACCACAAAAGTGCTTTAAATGACTGCAAACCAAGCCCACCTGTGAGATTTAATGATGGGTAAAACGCTGCTTTTGCCGTAAATAAATTGGCATTGGTGGCTAAAAGTTCGTATTCTGCCTGTTTGATGTCGGGGCGGTTTTCGAGCAAACGGGAAGGAATGCCTACCGTTAATTTCGGAGGAATTACTTTGGCCCATGCGACTTTCTGACGAATAATGGCTTGCGGATAACGTCCTACTAAGAAATTCAATTTGCTTTCGGCTTCTACAATTTCCTGTTTTACCTCTATTTTAAGGGCTTTTGAACTCAATAATTGGGCATTTAATAAGTCCACGCCTAATTGATTGGCTTGCCCTGCTTGTTTCAAAACACGAGTAATTTCAACGGCTCTTTCCTGTAAAATGATGTTTTCTTCGAGGAAATCTAACTCATTGTCTAAGATTAATAATTCATAATACGCCGAGGTAATCAGAGCCACCAATTCACTGACTACTAAATTCTTACCTGATTGGCTGGCTAATAATTTTGCCGCCGCCGATGCTTTCTGACTTTTGAGTTTACCCCAAATGTCTATCTCCCAAGATGATTGAACGCCTAAGTAATAATCGGGAATTATGGGGTCTGGAATTTGTTGCTTTTCGTTAATATTGGTTGAAAACTGGGTATCATAATTTCCTACGCCATCAACGGTATAATTCCCAAATTTCCGCTGTCCAATCGTAACGTTAGCGGCTAAATCTGGCTTGCCTAAACCTTGGGTAAATCGAACGCCTGCCCGAGCAATCTCAATTTTTTGCAGGGTCATTTGCAGGTCAAAATTATTGGTAAAAGCGGTATCAATCAGAGCCACTAAGGTTGAATCCGAAAAGAAGGATTTTATCGTTGGTAAGTCTATCGCTGATGAGTCTTGCTTGGCAATAAACTTTTGGGGCATAGCCAATAATGGACGATTTTGGGGTATTTCTTGCTTGATTTTACACGCTCCCAAAAGCATTATTATGACTACGAAATAAATGCTTTTATATTTATACATACGCTTCTTCAATAGTTTTAGTAGTTTTTTTCTTTCGTTTTCCCTTGCCCATTCCTGCAAAAATCACGTACAATCCTGGGATAACAATTACGCCAAATATTGTCCCGAATAACATTCCTCCTGCCGCTGCCGTTCCGATGGTTTTGTTACCAATTGCTCCCGCCCCCGAGGCAAACATCAGCGGTACTAAACCTGCAATAAAGGCAAATGAGGTCATTAAAATGGGTCGGAAACGAGCTACTGCTCCACCCACGGCAGCTTTGAGTAATGTTTTGCCTTGCTTCTGTTGCAAAACGGCAAATTCTACAATCAGAATGGCATTTTTACCCAAAAGTCCAATCAACATGACCATGGCCACTTGAGCATAAATGTTGTTTTCTAATCCGAATAAATACAAGAAAAACAAAGAGCCGAAAATCCCAACGGGCAAGGATAAAATGACGGGAAGTGGCAACAAGAAACTTTCGTATTGAGCTGAAAGTAAAAGGTAAACGAATATTAAACAGATGATAAAAACGCCAATTACTTGATTACCAGAAAGTACTTCTTCCCGAGTCATGCCCGACCATTCGTAGGCGTAACCACGGGGCAATTCTGTTTTGGCGACTTCTTCAATGGCTCGGATGGCATCGCCAGAACTGTATCCTTTGGCGGCTTCTCCGTTAAGCATAGCGGATACATACATATTGTAGCGAGTCAATTGTTCGGGCCCATACACTCGCTCAATCCTGCTAAAAATAGCGTAAGGAACCATTTCACCGTTTTTATTCTTGATTCGTAACTTCATAATATCCTCGGGCAAAGCACGATATTTGGGGTCTGCCTGAATCATTACTTTGTACATTTGACCATACAAAATGAAGTTGGTGGCGTAAAAACTACCAATCAAGGACTGTAAATTACTCATCGCTGCATCTACCGAAATCCCTTTTTTCGCTGCCATGTCTTGGTCAACGTGAATCATGTATTGTGGGAAATTGGGGTTAAAACTGGAAAATGCTTCTTTGATTTCGGG
>NZ_JAYGIN010000019.1:0-173621 GCF_034931005.1 Arcicella sp. LKC2W | reverse complement strand
GAAAAACCGCCGTCAGGGTCTTCTTCCGTAACCCTGACGGCGGTTTTTCACCCCGTCAGCGGTTAATTTGGGTCAAATTTGCATTTGCATTTTTAAGTACATAATTCCGTTTTATTTTATGGATAGGCACACATAAAGAATACGACAAAATAGATGTTAAGACAGTCGAATATGATGGATAATATTAAAAATGAAAAATATCATCAAATGGCATTGAACAAAGTTCGGGCTTTGATGAAACTAAAACCCTCAAAAGAAAGTGAGGAGGGGCAAGAAATGGAAATGCTTATCACTTTGATAGAAGCATACGAAGAAATTCATGTGCCTATGCAAGCCAGCGACCCCATAGCGTACTTGTTGTATAAGATGGAACAGGATAATTTAAAACAACGTGATTTAATTCCTTTTATTGGTGACAAAACAAAAGTATCAAAGGTAATGAATCGAAAACAAGAACTAAGCGTATCAATGATTAGACGATTGAGCGAAGGGCTAAATATTCCAATTAACTTTTTGATACCGATGGGCGTGTAAAAGCATAGTCTTTTAGATAGCCAATACCATAAACAAAAAAGGCAATTTCCTCTCGGAATTGCCTTTTTTGTTTGATAATCATTATTAATATCCTTGATTTTGTTTTAAATAACCAGGTAAATTAGAAGCACCGTCAATGGCAGTTTGTGGAATAGGGAAAATTCTTTTCAGTTTATCCGTATTCGTTTTTTCTGTCCAAGTACCTTCGTATTTCCCAAAACGAATCATGTCGCTACGTCTTAGCATTTCCCAATAAAATTCAAAACCACGCTCTTTAAATAAAATATCTATTGAAATTGCTTTAAGTGCTGGCGGAGGAGTATTTCTTGAAGCTCTAACAATATTGGCATCAGCTAAAGCACTTGTAGCGTCTCCTTTGCGTAGTTTTGCTTCGGCACGCATTAAGTAAATATCGGCTAAACGTAAAATAACAATGTCTGCTTCTCCAAAATTTCTACCGCTTACCGATTTTTTACTGAATTCATATTTTTCTACTCGGTAGCCCGTAGGATAATTACTACCTGCTGTGGTGTAATCAACTTGTTCTGTGAAAATTACTGGCAAAGTTGACTTATTTCTGGTATCATGGAATAATTTTCCGACCTTAAAGTTTTTGCCATCTGGACATTTCAAGAACACTCCATTTTTTCTGATTAAGCCATATTGTTGACCTCTCAAAATTCCTCTGTTGATATTAAAATCTGCTTCAGCTACACAAGAATCGGCAGGATTTGAATAGATTGATAAATTTTGCTTGTAAAATCTTGGGTCAGTTCCAGCAGGGTCTTTTGGAGCATATTCATTTGTCCAAGTTCTGTAAAAATCAGGTGTAATCGCTGGGCCATCTGTACCGTTTGCATTTGGAAAAGCGGTTAATGGAAACTGGTCGCCCGATAAAGAGAAGTATGCTAAACGGTTATGCCCGTTCAATTCTGCTCTTTGGTCAACGGCAAAAATCAACTCTTTATTATCATGGTTATTTGACCCAAAAATATCGAAATACTCTTTAGATAATTGATATTGACCAGAACTAATAACTTTATCACAATATTCAACTGCTTTATCCATTTCATCATTTTTGAAAGTGAAATTAGCTCCATAAATATCACGATAAACGGCTGCATTTAGATACAAACGAGCCAACAAGCCCCAAACGGCTGGTTTTGATAAACGACCAGGTCCAACGGTATTATCCAAATTAGGTTCAACCGCTAATAATTCATTTTTTACGTATTGAAATGCTTCTTCTCCACGAATAATTTTTGAGGTTTCTCCAATGTCTTCTTTTACCAAAACAATTCCGAATAAATCCAAAGTGAGCATCGAGTAATAGGCACGCATACCTCTTGCTTCTGCTAAATAAGTTTTTGCATTTGGGTCGTTTAACGTCGGTAATGTATTCATAGCGGTAATTGACCTCGAAAGTCCTTGTAGAATAAAATTCCAAGTATTTCTAATATTTGGGTCGGTACTTTGTTGAGTATGTTGGTGCATGGCAATGTAAATACCATTGTCGCCCCAATCTGTACCTCCACGATATGGTAAAATGGCTTCATCCGTTGAAATTTCCTGCAAAGTAAAGTAATTGGTATGCAAGAAAATGTCTGGGAGACGTGCATAAACGGGGGCAATAATTCCGTCTGCTGCTTGTTTGTCAGTAAGCTTTGAAGCTCCTGTTTCGTCCAAAATTTGTTCTTCTAAATTGGTACAACTTTCAATTACTGACATACCCATTAGCATCAGTAATACATATATTTTCTTTTTCATATTTTTTTCAATTAAAATGAAACATTTAAACCAACTATTACAGATTTGGCTTTTGGATAACTTAAATAATCAATACCATACGACGAAATACCGTTGATGGTACGGTCAGTGTTAACTTCTGGGTCGTAACCGTTATAATCAGTAATTACCCATAAATTTTGTCCCGTAACTGATAATCTAAGATTTGATACCCAACGATTAATACCCAAAGCTTTTGTATTGAAATTATACCCTAAAGCCAAGTTGTTTAATCTTAAAAACGCACCATTTTTGAGGTATCTTGTTGACACTGGAGCTGAGTTATTCGTTGATTCATTGGTTGAAGCAATGGCTTCGGGAGTGGTATTAATTCCTTTTGATAATCTCAATTTATAGAAGTTAGAATTGGCAGTGTTATCATAAATTTTATTACCACTAACGCCATTAAAATTGACAGACAAATCAAAGTTTTTGTATCTGATATTTCCAAAAAAGTTATACTGCATGGTCGGTAAAGCACTTCCTGCGGCAATTCTGTCTTTGTCAGTCACTAAACCATCACCGTCAACGTCACGGTAGGTACTCAACCCTTTATCGTCAAAACCTGTAAATTCTTTCAAGAAGAATGTACCAATTGGTTGTCCGCTGATATATCCGTTGATGGTTGCAGAAGTTAAACCCGAACCTGATGCACTACCCGATGGAATTACAGAATACGGCGAATTTTTAACTTCATTACTGATAAAAGTTGTATTTCCGCTAATTTCATAATTCAGTCCATTAGCACTTTTTTTACGGTAACTTAATTCCATTTCTAAGCCTTTGTTGACGATTGTCATATCCTTTACATTTGTCCAATATGTTCCTGCGGGTTGCACAGGGTCAGAAGGAATAACTTCTAACAAAATATCTCCCGAAATTTTATTGAAATAGTCAATCGAACCAGACAATGCACCATCTAACAAGGCAAAGTCAAGACCAATGTTTGTTTGCGTTGAAACTTCCCATTGAATATCTGGATTGGCTAAACGAGTGTAAGTAGTTCCCGCAGGATAAGTTGTTCCAGCAGTAAGTGGATAACTTGTTGAGCCTGATACCACAGAAGTAAATAAGGCTTGGGTGATTTTAGAAGGAATTTCTTGATTACCTGTTTTTCCCCATCCTGCACGTAATTTTAAATCGCTGATGGGTGATGATTTCATAAAATCTTCTTCTGAAACTCTCCAACCTGCTGAGAATGAAGGGAAAATGCCATATTTATTATTTGCTCCAAATTTTGATGAACCATCAGCACGAACTGTTGCCGTTAATAAATATCTATTTTTATACTGATAATTTACTCTTGAAAAGAATGATTGAAGCTCATTTTTTGTAGCAAAACCCGTAGGTCTGTTATTTGCCAACGTTAATTCTTGTCCTAAACTGGGGTTATAAATTGGTTCAATATCAGTAATCGGGAATTTGTTGATACTTGAAGTACGTTCTTGAATGAATAAATTTTGAAATGAATGTCCAACCAAAACAGAATAGCTATGTTCTTTTGTATCACGACTATAAGTCAAATAGTTTTCAATTAAACTATTGCTGTTTTTGGCATAAATACTCTCTAAACGACCATTCTGGAACGGAACTGCATTTGCCAAAGACTGCAAATCACGAGTTGAAGTTGAATAATCTACGGCATAATTTAATTTATAAATCAATCCTTCTATGATTTTCAAAGACGGTGAAATATTACCGATAATGCGATTGGTTGCTGTAACGTCTTTCTCCAATTTTAACGTAATCAATGGATTTACGAAATTTAGATAGCTTGCAGGATTGCCCGCTGCATCATAAGCTGGATAGGTTGGATTTATCGAAATGGCATTTCCTAACATAGCTCCAATTGGAGGACGGTTATTTTCTGTGTAGGTTACATTCAGATTTGCGTCAACATTTAAACGGTCTTCCAAAAACTTTTGATTAACATTAATACGTCCTGTATAACGATTTAGGTCGTTGGCTTTCAAAATACCTTCTTGTTTTTGTAATCCGAAAGAAGCATAATAAGTCAATTTTTCAGCTCCACCTGCCAATGTTAAGTTATGATTTTTGGTGTATGCAGTACGGGTGACTTCTTTTTGCCAATCAGTATTACCTTTTAAGTCTTCCAAAACGCCACCAACTTTCGCAACTTGCTGACGATATTCATCTGCCGTGAAAAGTGGTAACGCTCTTGCTATTGTTGAAACACCAATACTTGTAGAATAACTAACGGTTGAAACTCCCGTTTTTCCTTTTTTAGTCGTAATTAAAATCACACCATTTGCACCACGAGCACCATAAATTGCCGTTGCAGAAGCATCTTTCAAAACATCAATAGTTTCAATATCTTGTGGATTTAAGAATGTCAATGGGTTTGTAGCTCCACCTGTACTTGAATTGTCTAATGCCAAACCGTCCACCACAAATAAAGGTGTACTCCCAGTTCTTACACCACCTGGCCCACGAATGGTAATACTTTGTGAACCACCAGGTTCTCCACTGGCAGAGGTCACATTTACGCCCGCTACTTTACCTTGCAGAAGGTCTTGTGGTGAGTTTATAATACCTTTGTTAAATTCTGAACTTTTTAGGGATTTTACAGAGCCTGTCAAATCAGTTTTTTTAACAGTCCCATAACCAACTACTACAATTTCACCTAAGCTTTTTGTATCTGGATTGAGGGTTATGTTTAAATTTGTTTTATTTCCAACCGTTATTTCTTGTGGTAAATACCCAACGTAAGAAATTGATAAAACTGATTTTGAATTTGGTACTACAATCGTGAAATTGCCATTTTGGTCGGTAGAAGTACCTTTTGAAGTCCCTTTTACGGTAATATTTACACCTGGGAAACCTCCTTTGCTATCGATTGCAGTAACGGTTCCTGAAACCGAAATGTTATCATTTCGACTCTGGGAAAAGGAAATATTTATACTTAGCAAAATGAGTGCTACCCATAAATATTTGAGTGTTTTTAATACGGAATTGTTTGTCATGAAATTTGTGTTTTGTTTGAAATAAGAATATTTTAGGGTTTTATGATTCGGCAAAATTACCTTTGACGTGTAAGCCCAATGTTAACGAATGTTAAACTAATCGTTAGATGGATGTGAACATTTGTATTTTTGGAATAAAAAAAATAATAATTTATGGAACTAATCACTTCTCTTGCTTTGGGTATTGGTCTATCTGCTTGTTGTGGATTCAGAATATTTGTGCCAATGCTCGTGACGAATATCGCAGCTTTGGCAGGGCATTATCATTTTGGAACTGGTTTTGAGTGGATGGGGACAATGACCGCTTTTTATATTTTTGCTTCGGCAACGGTTTTAGAAATCATTGCTTATTATATTCCATGGGTCGATAATTTATTGGACTCAATCGCTACGCCTGCTTCTATCATTGCAGGAACAATTTTGACGACTTCATTCATTGCAGGAGATTTACCACCAACAATGAAATGGGTTTTAGGTTTTTTAGTAGGCGGAGGCAGTGCAGGTATTGTTCAATTAGGTACAACCGTTACTCGACTGACTTCAACGGCTACCACAGCGGGTTTTGGCAATCCTATCATTGCCACAATTGAGAACATTCTTTCTATCGTTTTTTCAATTCTGAGTGTTTTTCTACCGATTTTATTGGCAGTCGGAGCAGTATTATTAGTGATGTTCTTGGGGAAAAAGTTAGTACGGAGATTGTAGGAAAAATTAGACCACAGATTTTATAGATTTGACAGATTTACACGGATAAAATTTCAAAATCTGTGTAAATCCGTTTAATCCGTAAAATCGGCGGTCTATTGTTTCGTTAAATCTTATATTTTTGCAAAATGAATTTACAAGAAATAACCTCACAAGTATCAGCATTGGCTCGTCAGACGGGCGAATTTGTTAGAAAAGCAGCCGCAGAATTTAATCGTGACAGTATTGAATATAAAGGATTAAACGACATGGTTTCGTATGTAGATAAGGAATCTGAAATTCGTTTAGTGGAAGGCTTAAAGAAAATCTTGCCAGAAGCAGGTTTTATTGCCGAAGAAGGAACTGGTGAAAAAACAGATAATCAAGAATTTGCATGGATTATTGACCCTGTTGATGGCACAACCAATTATATGCACGGCGTACCCGTTTTTGCTATCTCGATTGCTTTGCAGCAAAATGATAAGATTATTTCTGGAGTTGTCTATGAAATTAATCGTGACGAATGTTTTGCGGCATGGTTGGGCGGAGGAGCATATTTGAACGAAAGTCCGATAAAAGTATCATCTGCCAAGCATTTAAAAGATAGTTTGATAGCCACAGGTTTTCCATATTATGATTTTGAATTGATGGATAATTATATCAGTATTTTGAAAGAATTGATGCAAAAATCTCACGGTTTACGTCGTTTTGGGGCAGCCGCCGTTGATTTAGCCTATACCGCTTGTGGACGTTTTGAAGGTTTCTTTGAATATAATCTTAAACCTTGGGATGTTGCCGCAGGTACATTAATTGTGCAAGAAGCAGGTGGATTTGTCTCTGATTTTAAAGGTGGTGATGATTTTGTTTTCGGGCGTGAACTAATTGCAGGTTGTGGAATGTTTTCAGAATTAGAGGAGGTCATCACTCGAAATTGGAATCTGTAACCTGATTCTTCAGAATCGGAATAAATCTGTAACCTGATTCTTCAGAATCGGAATAAATCTGTAACCTGATTCTCCAGAATCGGAATAAAATGGAAAATATCATCATTGTTTTAATATTTATTTCAGCTATCGCATATTTAGGAAATATTGTTAGAAAGAATTTTAGTTTTAACGATAAAGCAGGTTGTGCCAAAGGTTGTGGGTCGTGCGGGGCAATTGATTTTGAGAAAATTGCAGCCGAAATGGAAGCCAAGCGATAAAATTTGAATACAAAAAAGCCTTTCAGATTGAATTCTGAAAGGCTTTTTTATGGAATCTGTAATACTATTCTTTTTTCTTCTCGACCTGAGTAACTTTAACACCGTTTGTTGGTGTTGTCAAAATCAAATCAGTCATCAAACGTTCCGTTTCTTTCAAATAAGTATCTTTTTCGTGCTTCTCTTTTAATGCCTTAACTTTGGCTTGAGCTATACTTGTAGAGTCTGTTGCAGGTTTTACCGTTTCTTTTGTCTCAACAGGCTTCACTTCTCCCGCTAAATCGTCGGCTGGGTCAATGATATTTTTCTTCTTTTGGTCTTCAATTTCCTTACGACGTTTATCTTCTTGTAATGAAATTGATTTTTTCTCTTTCGCTTTTTTATAGTTTTCTATCTCTGCTAAAAGTTTTTTCAAATCAGTTTCTATTTTCAAACGCTCTTGATATTTCCCACGTAAGAAACTTACTTCTTTTTCAGTAATATTATTGGTTGGATTATATCTTGTTGTAGGAATCATATCCCAAGGCAAAGCACTTGGTTGAGAACTTTCACCAAACTCAGAAGCACTGAAAGATGAAGGCAATTCAATATCAGGAGTTACGCCTTTGTGTTGGGTGCTACTTCCTGTGATACGGTAAAATTTCTCCATCGTAATTTTCAATTGTCCAACACCTTCTGGCTCACCTTTCAAGAATCGCTCTAAGTCAATTAAACTCTGAACTGTCCCTTTGCCATAAGTTTGCTCACCAACTACTAAACCACGCTTATAGTCTTGAATCGCACCTGCAAAAATTTCAGAAGCTGAGGCTGAAAAGCGGTTTACTAATACCGAAACTGGGCCATCATAAGTAACAGAAGGGTCACGGTCATATTCTGCTGAAATCTCACCATCTGCTTGTTTACGTTGCACCACAGGGCCTTGTGTAATGAAAAGACCTGTTAAATTAACTGCTTCTGTTAAAGAACCTCCGCCGTTATTTCTCAAATCGATAATTACGCCATCAACTTTATCAGCTTTCAATTCATTCAAATAACGTTTTACGTCCGAAGTTGTACTTTTAAAACCTTGTTCACCAGTTCTTGCCCCTTCAAAGTCACGATAAAATAATGGAATAGTGATTAAACCATATTTGTATTCTTTCCCGTCACGATTGAAGTTTAAAACTTCTTTTTTGGCAGTTCCTTCTTCTAATTTAATTTTTTCACGAACCAAACGAACCTCTTTAGGAACAGAACCTGTTGGTGCATCTGCTGAAAGTATTTTTAGACGAACAACCGTATTTTTAGCACCCTTGATTAGTTTAACTGCGTCATCAGTAAACCAGCCAACAATGTCTTGATAGGGTTTGTCGTCACCTTGAGCAACAGCTACAATTCTATCTTTAGGATTTAATTGTTTACTTCTAAATGCAGGGCCACCTACTATTAAATCTACAATTTGTACATAATCACCTTCATTTCTCAAAGTTGCACCAATTCCTTCAAAAGATTGAGACATCTCTTGATTGAAAGTTGAGGCAGTTTTAGGAATAAAGTAAGTGGTGTGTGGGTCAACGCTTTCGGTAAAAGAATTCATGAATTGTTGAAAAACATCTTCACTTTTTGTTTTATCAAAATATTTTTCCGAACGTTTATAACGCTCTTTTAAGTCTTTTAGGGCAGTTGTATCAGCCTTACCACTAATTTTCCAGTCTAACAAAGTGCTTTTTACAGCCTTTCTCCAGAGGTCATCCAAATCTGCCGAAGACTTTGCCCAAGATGCTTTTTCACGGTCAGGCGTATAAGTTTCGTCAACTTTGAAATTCATAGGTTTATTCAACAATGAAGTAACAAATGCGAATCTTTCTTTTGCTCTTTTTCGATAAACATTATAGATTTGATACGCTGCCGTTAAATCACCATCTTTCAATTGGTCATCTAATTCATAGCGAAATTTATCAAAATCTTCAACGTCTTGAGCCGTGAAATTCATTTTATTGAAATCTAATTCTTTGACATAATTATCCAAAATTTTAGAAGATAACGAGTCATTTAAAGGCACTCTACGGTAGTGATACTGCCCAAGAATTTCTGTAACCAAATTTTCTACTTTTTTTTGGGTAGCCGTTGGTTGCAAATCATCTGCGGCGAATTGATATGCCGTAAGAGTTTGATTTTCAGTGTTATGTGAAAAAGATTTCAGACCAAAGAACGCTAACAGCGATATTGGTAAGAGCAAAAGCAAGTATTTTGTCATATTGTTTCTCATCTTTTTTTAGTATTAACTTTAAGTATTAGGTATTATGTACTAAGTATTAAGAATAAACAGGAGCGATTTTGCTCGTTTAGTGTTGGTTTAATTGTTAGTGATGAAGTATGTTTATTATCTCAAAAACTAACTAATCTTAAACCAGTTTTACCGAATGCTTAATACTTGAGACCTACTACTTAATACTCAAAGTTTACTACTTCTCTACTATTTCTCAATTCCTAATAATTCTACTTCAAATACAAGTGCTGAATATGGTTTGATAGTTGGGCCACTACCACGTGGGCCATACGCAAGAGCTTGTGGAATAAATAATTTCCATTTTGAACCTACTGGCATTAATTGAAGAGCTTCAACCCATCCTGGAATTACACCTGTTACTGGAAATGTAATTGGTTCGCCTCTTTGTACTGAGCTATCAAATACAGTTCCATCAATTAAAGTCCCGTGATAATGTGTTTTTACTTTATCTGATGATGCTGGTTTTGGACCATCACCTGCTTTGATAATTTGGTATTGTAATCCACTTGGTAACGTAACAATGCCTTCTTTCGTTTTGTTATCAGCTAAAAATTTTTCTCCTGCCAAACGGTTCGGTTCAAAAGCTTTAGATTGTTCACGTTGCATATACTTCTGAATCAGGTTATTAGCTTGCATATCGCTAATCGGTGTTTTTTCACCTTTCATGACTTCGTTAAAACCTTTTTGTAATAACTCTGCGTTGATTTCAATATTTTGAGATTTGAAATTTTGAGCTACTAATACGCCAAGACCATAACTTGCAGAGTCTTTCAAAGTTGTTAATGATGCCGACGAAGTTGTTGGAACAGTCACATTTACTGATTTAGTTACAACTTTGGTAGCAGGTTTATTAGCGGGTGTTTTTTTTGTTTGAGCATTTACAAAAAATGGTGTCAAGGCAACGCCTGTACAAAGTAATAGATTTTTTAATTTCATTTGTAATGTTGAATAATGATGAGGAATAAAATGTGTTTGTCTTCAATTAAGGGTTTGACAAACACATTTAAAGATAAGAACGAATATTGAGCTTACAAAATTATTCTATACCAACGGTTTTATTGATAAACAAAAACGGTCTAACAAATAAATGTTAGACCGTTTAAATATTTACGCTAAATACTTATCATTTTGGATTTTTAACTGGTGCTGATGCCGCATCTGGCTTGTTGTAAGCCAATTCGTTATCTGGCACGTCAAAATAATCTAAGTAGTTATAATTGATTGTTGCTTTTGTGTTTAGTACAGCCGCTTTATCAATAATGACAGCGTTTGTTCTTCCATTTTCAAGAACGCCCCAACGTCTCGCATCATAGAAAGATAAACCTCTCCATGCACAAGTTACACGTCTTTCACGTCTGAATTCTTCTTTAGCAGCATCCAAAGATAAACCTGTTCCTGCGGTGGCAGCAAGACCAGCACCTTGAGAAGTACGCACAGCATCAATGATTTTTAAAGCATCTTCTTGCTTGTTTAGATAAAGATTTGCTTCTGCTTTCATTAATTCATTTTCTTCATAATTACCTGCAATGGCAAGTTCATAAAGTCCTTCTGATTGCGTTCCGTAAACAACTACGCCTGCCATTCCTTTACCACCGTCTATAAGAGCATAACGAGTATTAAAGGCATTTCCACGACCAGCATCACCTACCCAAGTGGCAGTAAGGGTGAAGTTGTTTTGAAAACGTTTGTCTTCAGGTTTGAATTCCTGAACAAGTCTTTCACTTAATTTATAGGTATTCTGACCTGCTTTTGCTGAAAGTGTTTTCGCAATTACTGAACCTGCCGAAGCAGACATAAAGTCATTATCTCCAGCACCACCAGAACGGCTTGTGAAAATTAAATCTGTTGATTTTACCCCATTATTTGCTAATTCCAAGATTGATGTCCATTGAGCAGCAGTCATTGATTTGGTTGGTGTATTAACCAAAATATTTCTTGCTTTCAAGGTGTTAATATTACGAACCCACATATCTGGAGCTAAAATTCCACCTTTTCCTTTTTGACAATAATCTGGTATTAAACCACCTAAAATCGCTCTATAATCAGCCGTAGCAGTTAAACCTCCTAAAATAGTTGCTGCTTTATCAAGATTTGCGTTAGCTTCTTTGATAATATCTTCTTTTGTAACGTATTTGTTGTTTGTTGTTCCTGTTGTATTATTGATAAGTCCTGCGTAGTACATTGAACCAATGCGAGAATAGGCAAATCCTTTCCACCAATAACACCATGCTTTTAATACGTTTGTTTTTACTGCTGCATCCCCTGTGAACTTAACACTTTCAACTACATCCAAAATAGTATTGCAGGCATTGTTTAGTGAATACATATACGCCCACTCAAAATAGGTTGGGTTTGCACCTGCATTAGAGTTGATATTTACTGAACGTAAAAAAGGAATTTGTTGACTTGGATTACTTGGGTTTAACACTTTTGTGCCATTGTCTAATGTTACCATGTCTGGACATCCAATTTGATTGGCAAATTGGTTAGCTGCTTCCATTCCTACAACGTCAGCCATGATTTCATGAAAACCGATAGCTCCAGCCCAAAAACGACCATTTACACCATCAAAGTATTTTAAATCACGAAAGCCATTTCCATACACCCCGCCCAAGCCTAAAGATATAATTCCTGATTCAGTTGCCGCACTTTGAGGGGTAGGAGCGTTTGGATTTTTAATGTCCAATTGGTCTTGACAAGATGCGAGCGAAAATACGGCACAACTCATCAAAATATATTTTTTTATTTTGTTCATTTCCTTAATGTTTTGATTATCTATTTATTTAGAAATATCAATTATAATACTGACAATAACTTTTAATTTCAATTCTACTGAATGTGTGAATTTTAGAATCCGAAATTAAGTCCAACTTGGTAAGAACGTAAGTTAGGCATAGTGTTGTGGTCTGTACCTCTATCCCATGCAGAGTTGTTTGTTCCTGAACTTACTTCAGGGTCAAACCCTGTATATTTTGTAAATGTCAACAAGTTGCGACCTGAAAGTACCAATTGTAATTTCTTGAATGTTTTGATATTGAATGCTTTTGCTAAATCAATGCCGATTGAAATATTTCTTAAACGAACAAATGAAGCATCTTCATAGAAATAATCCTTTGTGCCATTTGCCTGACGCTGAGCATAAACTCCACGATAGAAGGCAGTCCAAGCACCTGTTTGACCATTAACTGTAAGTTCTTTTTCGTAATCTGCATGAATACCGTCACGATACATCCATTGTTTAGTTTGGTTGTAAATATGACTTCCTTGCACCCAGTCAATTTGGAATCCTACATTGATGTATCCTTTATAGGTAAAATCATTGATGAATGACATATTGAAGTCAGGATTTGGGTCGCCAAAACTATATCTTCCAGCAGTGAAATAAGGCTGTTTTGTCGTTTTATTTACAACATAACCATTACTTGCTACCTCGTAAAGTGATTGTTGATTTTCTGGTATTTCAAGTGTTCCATCAGGTTTTTTCCAAGCTAAATCAGTTAAATATTTGAATCCATATAATTGACCTACTTTTTCACCTGCTCTCAACACATAATTTGTACTACCTGCACTTGAGATAATGACAATTTCACCATTTCCAGAAACTGAATTGATTTGAGACGTTTGTTTACTGAAGTTGATAGTAGTATTCCATGTGAAATCTTGGCTCTTAAACGCCATAGCACTAATTTGAGCTTGTATACCACTTGAACCAATGCCGAATGCGTTTGTCTTGATTGTACCAGCACCTGTTGATGGAGCTGCATCTACGTTCCAGATTGCTCCTTCTGTATCACGTTTCCAGTATGTTGCAGATAAACGAATGTCATTTAATACATTTACATTTTTTGACAAATTCAATGATAAATCTGTACCAATTTCTAATTCTTTCGAAACCTCAACATTCAAGTCTGGATTGGCTTGGGCAGTTGGAAGATAAAAAGCACCGATTGAACCCACATTACGTGTTCCAAGCGTGATATATCTATCAAATGGTCTTGGTTGAATACCCGCTTCACCATAAGCAGCTCTTAATTTGAATTCGCTCAAAGTATTAGCAATGGCACTACTTTTCCAGAAATCCAACGAAGAAAGTCTTACATAAGCATCCCCACGTGGAAACGTAAATGGTTTTGAACCTGCACCAAAAGCTGAAGAGTAGTCAGTACGAAATCCACCCGATACTCCTGCTATTTCACCATATTCTATTCTTTGATTGACAACATATCCATAAGTAACGAAAGGTTCAACATAAGTACCTAAGGGTGCATTGGTAGTTCCTGAGTTAGTCCATGCACGTACTAATGTTGTATTTCCTTGAGCTGGAGTAAACGGTGTGTACGGAGGTAAACCTAATTGATACGTTACATATTGGTCATTGGTTTGCTTACGCCAGTCAAATGCTAATTGTGTTGAAGTTGTAATAGGAAGACTTAAATTAAAGTCTTTCATAAAGTCAGTACGAATAGTAGCAGTTGCTAAAAAGTTTTGTGCATTTTTAGTGATACTGAAGTTATCAATTTCACCTTTTTTATCAGAACCATAGTTAGATAAATAATAATTAGATGGTAAAGCTGCAATATTCGGATTGGCTGCTTGATACCCATAGGTCAAAATATCTTCATCTCTTTGAAAGTTTACACCATATTTTGCATCTAACTCTACAAATTTATTCAATTCATAGTTCAAACTTAAATTTTGAATAACATCAATTTTATTGCCGTTATGACCTAAATATTGCTGATAGAAATTTGGGTTAAAACCATTGACACCAGCAGCATCACCTACATATCCTGCAAAATCTCCATTAGATAAAGTCTGTCCATAATTTGCGAATGGACGAGTATTATTGATGGCAAATAAAATATTTCTATCTGTTGACTTAATTGTATTCTTTGTATAAACTAATTGAGTAATAGAACGAAACTTTAATTTTGGAGCAATTTCGGCACCAATATTGGCAGTAAGGTTTGTTCTTTTAAAATCTCCATTATTGGTTACGTTACTTCCTTGATAGTTGTTTGAAAGCGAAAAGGCAAAGTCAAACTTATCTTTACCTCCCGAAATAGAAAGGCTGTTATTCACTGTATTTGCAGGAACAAAAAACGAATTGAAATGGTCATAATACTTTAAGTTTGCATTGTATTGCTTGCTTGTTGTACTGTTGACATCCAATGGGTTATAAATAACATTTCCATTATATAGACCAGTTACAGGGTCTTGTACTAAAATTGGATTTCCCGTCCCTGCACTCAATACATTATTATTTGCATCAGTACCAAAAGCGTGTAATTGAGCTTTTCTAACTCCACCAATGTTCAAGTATGAATTTTGAGAAACACTTGATGAAAAATCAATGTTTAACTGTCCGCTTTTACCTTTTTTGGTAAATAATTGGATTACTCCGTTTGCACCCTGAGCACCATAAATAGTAGCAGATGCAGCACCTTGAACAACCTCAATTCTGTCGATAACACTCAGGTCAATTGAGTTTAAATCAGTTGATGCCACCTGAATACCATCAATCATAATCATTGGAGTCGTTCCACGGTTGATGGTGTTGATACCACGAAGTACAATGTTAGTTGCAGCACCTGGAGTTCCGTTACTACTTGTAATTTGAGCACCTGCAATTTTACCAACCAATGCTTGGTCAATAGAAGCTGTTGGAGCTTGTGGAAGACTTTTTGAAGAAATTGATTCTACGGCAAAGGCTAATTTTGCTTTATTGGTAGCAACACCAACACCCGTTACTACAATTTCAGAAAGTTGTCTAATATCAGTTCCCATTTTTACGTTTACAACCGATTGGCTACCCACAGAAACTTCTTCAGAGTTCATCCCAATAAATGAAAATTGTAATTTTGCATCACCATTTGGAATAGAAATAGAATAATTTCCTGAAGCATCAGTTTGTGAACCTTGGTTGGTGTTCTTCACACGCACGGTTACACCTGGAAGACCCGAGCCGTCCTCGGCTGAGGTTACTTTACCGCTTACTTTTCTGTCTTGTGCGAATACAGTCACACAAAAAGTTAAAGCAATAAGCAAAGTCATAAGTAAGTGTTTCTTCATGTACTATTGTTTAATTTTGGTTGAAAATTTGTTTAATGAAATTAATTTTAAATAATTGTAAAAATATAATTTTTCAGCTAAACAAACAAAGAAATTACCCGAAACTTCTTTTGAGTTGTCTTAAAAAAATGCCTTTTTGTAGGTGAAAATACGGAATTTATAGAATATAATTTTGTTCTTTCTTGAAAGTGCCATTTTTTTTGTATCAAAATTATCTTACGCATAGATACAAAATTCCAAAGATTATACTTGTATTATATTAGATTGAAGACACTTATTAGAATAATATTTTATAGGAAGGGTGATACTGAATAGCTTTCTGACATACTATTGACAGGAATTAAACATCATTTAAGTTCCATTTTTTGAAAAATTGTATTATTCTCATAGTTAGTGTACGAATATTCTGCTATGCGAATATTTATTTGTCATTTGGTATGTTTGTTTAAAACTGAGGCTCATTTTAACGAAAAAAGGCGAGTCTGTTATGACTCGCCTTTTCCAATAAATAAAATTAAAAACTACTATTGATAGCCTTCGTTTTGAACTAAGTTTTTGTTCGCATCAATTTCTCTTAATGGAATTGGGAATATTAACTTTGGAGAATCGAAAGCCCAAGTTTGGGTTGCAGTACCATTTCTTTTTGAAATAGTCTGTTTGTTACGTTTAATATCATGAATCCAATGACCTTCAAAAGCTAATTCCAGTCTTCTTTCTTTCAAGATTGTTGCCAAGTCAACAGTTGTGAAAAGTTTTGCTCCAACTCTGTCTCTTAATCTGTTAATGTCAGCCAATGGCGTTGTTCCAATTGGTGTACCACCTGCACGTAAATTCCCTTCTGCACGGGTTAAATACATTTCTGCCAAACGAATTAATGGAATATTAGCTACTTGAACAGCCCATTTTGCCGTATAAATATCGCCTGATTCATAGAAGAAAAGTCCTCGGTCATCAGAAACATCATAAGCATTTAGGTGTTGTTCATTGATAATAATATCTCCACGACCGCCTTGCGATGTTGAACCAAAGAATGTATTGTAACTGTTTACATAATCTTGGTCAGTAGCTTGAGCTGCAAAAATATCTTCGGTCGTGTTTGTTTTGTTATTGAATACATCGAAGAAACTCGCATTGAGGGTATAATTACCAGAAGCAATAACTCTATGAGCAGCCTGACGAGCACCTTCGTAATTTCCTTGCATTAAATATACTCTGGATAATAATGCTGCTGCTGTATATTTATCAGCAAAGAAGCCATTTCCTGCAGGAAGTAATGATTCTGCACTTGTTAAATCAGCAATCACTGCTTGATAAACTTCGGCAACTGTATTACGTTTTACAAAGTTTGTTTCAGTGATAATTGTCGTGGGCGTTGTTAAAATTGGCACTCCTAAATTTGAAGTAGGCGTTCCGTCTAAATATGTTTTTGCATATTGTCTGACTAATTCAAAATGCATCCATGCTCTAATTAATTTAGCTTCACCTTCAATTCTTGATTTTTTTGCTGTTTCAACTACAGCTAAATTAGCCAATACATTGTTGGTAATATTGATAGTACGATAACTATCTAACCAAGTCGTTTGTGCTTGATTGTTGTCTTTCAATAAACTTTTAGAGAAAACTTCACCTGGGGCAACGAAAGTACCTTGCCATTCAATGTCTCCATTGTCGGCAATAAGTTCTGCATCACGTTGTAAATTTCCGCCTAAAACGTCAGCATCTGTCATTGAATCATAAGCACCTGTTAAAAGTGCTTCAACGTCTGATGATGTTTTCACCGCAGATATTGCGTCAACATCATCAATTGGATTCACATCTAATTTGTCAGCACAACTTGTCAGCATTAAACTGAAAGCTACTGCGAATATGAGTTTATTATTTATCTTCATTTTATAAAATGTCTTTGTTGAATGTTTTAATTCTTGTGAAATAATGATTATTAGAATCCAAGATTTAAACCTACTGTGATTGTTTTAGGTTGTGGAGCTGAGTAGAAGTCATTTCCAGCGGCAACACCAGTTAAGTAGTCTGTATTAACTTCTGGGTCCCAACCTGTATATTTTGTAAATGTCAATAGATTGTTTGCGGTAGCATAAACTCTCAATTTTGACAATTTCAACTTATCTGTGATAGTTTTAGGAAAATTATAGCCAAGTGTTACTGTTTTTAAACGAGTATAACTTGCATCTGATAAATAACGAGATGATTCAGCAGTACCATTTCCACCTACATAACGTGCTTGAGGAACAGTGGTAATGTCTCCTGGTTTTTGCCAACGAGCCAATTGGTCAATAGTTTGGTTGTCATAGAAGTCTCCATTGGCTGACATAAATTTACCAGCACCGTTATAAACATCATTTCCATAAACGCCTTGGAAAGTAATGCTCAAATCAATTCCTTTATAATTGAAATCATTAGTAAAACCGCCAATCCATTTCGGGTTAGGATTACCAATTGGTACATTTGCTGCAAGGTTTACATCATTTGTCGTTGTTTTATCTAATGAACCATCTGCTTTGGTTGTGTTCAAATAATATAAAGCATCTCCATTGGCAGGGTCAACACCAGCATATTCAGGTCCAACAAAAACACTTAATGGTTGTCCTTCTACCGCACGGTTCAAGTAGCCTCCTGTGATAACTTGTCCTTGAAGATTCAAGATTTTATTGGTATTTGTTGCCGCATTAATTGATGCTCTCCAAGTTAAATCTCCAAATTTATTATCTGTTTTTAAAACAAACTCCCATCCTTTATTTTCTAACTCTCCAACATTTTTCAATTGAGTCCCAAAACCACTTGTTCCAGGAATATTTACGTTTAACAATAAATCAGTTGTATTTTTTGAATAATAATCAACTTCTGCAGAAATTCGGTTGTTGAAGAAACCAATTTCAAAACCGATATCAGTTTGAGCAGTTTTCTCCCATTTCAAATCTGGATTTGACAATTGAAAAGGTGTTTGTCCAGGAATACTTGCATAACCTGCTGAATTATTAGCAGAATTTAATGCTGAGAAAAGTCCGACACTCGCAAAGTTATCAATTTCAGCATTACCTGTATAACCATAACTTGCACGCAATTTTAAGAAACTAACTTGACGAATATCTTTCAAGAAGTTTTCTTCTGAAAGAATCCAACCAGCCGAAGCTGATGGGAAGAATCCATAACGATTGTTTGCTCCAAAACGAGATGAACCATCAACACGACCACTTAATCCAATTAAATATTTATTGTCGAATTTGTAATTAACTCTTGAAAAATATGACAAGAAACTAAATGTTCTTTCAAATGAGTTTGCATCAGCTTTAGTTGCTCCTGAAGATATAGTCTTATAAATATCACTTGGGTAGTTACGACTTGTAGCATCAATAGCAGTTCTTTTTGACTGTTGGTAACTCATACCTGCAACAACGTTTAAATCATGCTTTTGGTCAAATATTTTTCCAAAAGTGAAAAAATTGTTAGTGTTGTAATTGAAGATATTGATGTTTCTTTTAAAACCTTCGCCATTTGCTTGTCCTGAGTTTCTTTTTGTTTTCTTTCCATAATATTCGTCATCATTTCTGAACGACATATCAAAACCATACTCAGTACGGAATGAAAGACTCGGGACAATATTCCATTGTGCGTAAACATTACCAAGTGTACGGTATGTCTCGGTAGTGTTGCTTGCATAAGAAATATTCATCAAAGGATTATAATACTGTGTTACATCTGCGTCATTATAAGTATCAGTATAGTCGCCTGTACGTGGGTCAATTACTGGTGACAATGGAGCTAAAGCAATAATTTGCATTGGCGTAGAGAAAGCGTTATCATTTGCTAAACGAGTATTTAGCGTACGTGCAATGCTGGCATTCACCCCAATACTTAAATTATCAGTAGCTTTGTGGTCAAGATTGACACGGCTACTGATACGCTCGAATGAGTTTTTCACCAGAATACCTTCTTGTTTGCTGTAAGAACCCGATGCGTAAAACTTAGTTTTGTCAGTACCACCGTTAATGTTGAGGTCAAATTGATTGATGTTACCTTTTCTCAAAACTTGGTCTTCCCAGTTTGTGTTGGTATAATTAGGAGAGGCTGGATTTTCCCATCTTGCTCTTTCGCCGAGTGCATAACGAGTAAAACGTGTTTCGCCACCTGCTAATGAGAAACCTGCATTGGCACGTGCTTCTTTGAATAATTCTACATATTGAGCAGTATTCAAAAATTCACGACGACCTGTTGCTTCACTCATACCCGTAAAATAACTCACATTAAAGTTTGTTTTGCCCGATTTACCACGCTTAGTCGTCAATAAAACAACACCATTTGAACCTCTTGCTCCATAAATAGCAGCAGCAGAAGCATCTTTTAATATTTCGATAGACTCAATATCATTGAAGTTGATGTCTGCCATTGGGTTTGGTGTATCTGCTCTTGAACCAGCAGCGGTTGTAGTCATTGGAATACCATCAATAACATAAAGTGGGTCATTTCCAGCTGAAACAGAAGATGAGCCACGAATACGCATTTTGATACCTTGACCAACTTTACCATTTCCTGATTCAACGAAAACACCTGCTGCTCTACCTTGAATCGCTTGTTCAGTTGTTAATACAGGTAAGTTTTCGATGGTCTTAGCACTAATTTGTGCAACGTTACCTGTTAAGTTTGTCTTCTTTTGAGTACCGTAACCAACTACTACTACTTCACCCAAAGAATTTTCACTTTCAGATAAAGCAACATTAATAGTGCTTTGTCCTACAATCTCTACGGTTTTTGAATAAAAACCAACCGAACGAAATTCAATAGAACTTTTACCTGATGGAATATTTATCGCATAACTACCTGTTGCATCAGTAGATGTTCCTTTACTTGTGCCTTTTATTTGTACACTCACTCCTGGAAGCGGTGAGCCATCTCCTGCAGACACCACTTTTCCTGTAATTCGGCGGTCTTGAGCAATCATACTCAATGAACAGCCCAAAAACATGATTAAACTGAATAATAAACGTTTGTTCATGAAAGTTTGGTTTTTTGTTGAAAATTAAAATAGACTAAATGAAAAGCTGAATTTTGAAGAAAAAATTGCTTTTTGATAAAAAATAGGATTGCGTTTTAATCACAAATGAGTATTTTTTTGTGAAAAATATCTTTCAAAGTTATATACTCTTCTTTGTAATGCCAAAAATGGATTGCTAAAGTGTATATCTGAGATTTTTAAATTTAGCTTAATTTATGTTGATAAGTGGGCGGACAGGTTCAACTCTTTGGCAAATTCATAGCCTGCTTTAAAAATTTCGCTTGATTTTCGAATATCATAAGGGTCAAAAAATTTGAGAGCGGGTGGTTCAATCAAAAGATTACATTGTGCTAATCTGCTTTTTGAATTGTTATTTATGGCTAAAAATAATGCTTTTGGAACAATTGTCGCCATTGATTTTGGCGTATTTTGCATTCCATAAGGATTGCAATGACTTCCAATGATATAATCAAATTTTCCCAACAACGGTTCAATCGGCATATTGTTTAATACACCGCCATCTATCAAAGTAACTTCATTATGTACAATTGGTTCAAATAATCCAGGAATACAACAGGATGCCATGACGGGTTTTAATAACTCACCTGTGGAAAAATAAATACTTTCACCAGCATATAAATCTGTTGCATTAACAGTGAGCGGAATTTTGAGATGTTCAAATGAATTATGGGGAATGTACTTTAAATAAGCCTCTTCAACTTTTTGCATTCGGACCAATCCAGACCTACTCCAAGCGGGACGCATTGCCTTCAAAGTATTACTGGAAACTACAATTTCAAAAATATGGTCGGGCGAATATCCCGCCGCAAACATAGCCCCTACAATTGCTCCTGCACTGCATCCTGAAATTCCCGAAATTGTTATGTTTTTTTCTTGCAAAGCCTTTAGAATACCTAAATGAGCAATTCCTCTTGCTCCACCTCCCGATAGCACTATCCCGATTTTCATGTGTTAGACTTGATTATTTGTTGATGACAATCTATTCAATGCAGCTTGAATTTTCCTGTTTATTAGGTAATTTACACAAAAAAATAATTTAAAAAATAAATTCAATGATTTTACATTCGATAGATTCTGGCTACTTCAAATTGGATGGAGGAGCAATGTTTGGTGTTGTTCCGAAATCGTTTTGGCAAAAATCTATTCCTGCTGATGTTAACAATCTCTGTTCTTGGGCGATGCGTTGTTTGCTCATTGAAGATGGAAATCAGTTAATTTTGGTGGATACAGGAATGGGTGACAAACAAGATGCTAAATGGCAAGGATACTATTATAGACATGGCGATGGTGAATTGGTAAAATCAATCCGAGCGAAAGGGTATTCTGAAAATGATGTTACCGATGTAATTTTGAGCCATTTACATTTTGACCATTGTGGAGGTGCTGTAAAATGGAACTCTGACCATACTAAATTTGAAATGACCTTTCCGAATGCCCGTTATTGGTCGCATTCTGAGCATTTTGAAGCTGCCCTGAACCCAAATCCAAGAGAAAAAGCTACTTTTTTTAAAGATAATATTTTGCCGATTCAAGAAGCTAATCAGTTATTTTTTATTGATAAAGTTGCAGAAAAGCCTTTTGCAAATATTGAAACTCTCACGGCTGATGGGCATACCGAAAAAATGTTGATGCCAAAAATTTCGTTCAATAACAAGGAAATATTATTTATTGCCGACACCATTCCGTCGCACGCTCATATTCCTGTGCCTTATGTGATGGGCTATGATATTCGTCCATTACAAACGATGATTGAGAAGGAGGAGTTATTGAAACAAGCGAGTGAAAAAGAGTGGATTGTCTTTTTTGACCATGACCCATTCTATGACTGTGCAACTATCTCAAAAACGGAAAAAGGTTTTGTCTTAGCCGCTAAAGGAAGTTTATCAGAATTTGTTTAATACTTTCTTTTTTTCCAAAACTTCCAATTTCTACCTTCTATTTTTTCATAAAAACAAGCATTTGGTAGCGTTGGAGGTTTATTAAATATTGGTACAGATAAACCAAAATATAGGTCTGTACCACGTGGACGGCTGATATTTAGAAAACTCCCTAAATTGTCTGTTCCAAAAAATACTGGACCAAATCTTCCTGCCAATCCGAAAGTTAGAACGCTGTAATTATCCAAAACCGCAAAAGGCATGGCAACTTCAACCCATTTTCCTTCCCAACGGGGTGTAACTGATAAAGAAGATGGCATCTTCATTCCAATTGAAGTTGAACCTCTAAGTCCTTGTACCCATAAACTATTTACGTAGAAATTATTTCTAACATGATAATCAAGATTGATTTGAAGAGCAGTTGGTAGCCCAGCCGTGAAATTATTAACGCTGTTTGCATCGTTTGAGCCAATTTTCTGATTGATTCGATTGAAGGCATCGTCAGAGCCTTTAACTTTACTAACATCAGTAGAATTGAATTCTATATTATTGATGTCCACATCCCAATTTCGAACGTAATTAGAATTGTTGTAACCGATTCCGCCAATATCCAAAAGTGAAACGCCAATCTTGTATTCGTATTTATTTTTACTTTGGTCCCATTTTCTTACGCCTTTTTCTCGATACGAAAATTTACGTGTTTCAGGTCTATATTCATAAACAATTCCTAAATCAATGCCCCATCCACTGCCCGCAGACTGATTGCCAAATCCCCAATCCCATGAAGCATTTGCATTTGTGTATGCTCCCTCCAAAGTATTTCCATAATTGGCTTTTAGATGATTTATCCGCACTATTTGTTTTTTAGAGTCAGTCGGGTCGTTGAAAATACTATAATCTGCCTCCTCAATATTGACGTGAGCATTATAAATACCTACAACTCTTTTAATTGTAATACCTACTTTTACAAAATCTTCATCATCATCTTGTAAAACTCTACTGTAACTTAATCCTAATTCAGCATAGCTATTAACATTTAAGGTGCTTTCGGCAATCTTGAAGTTTTGATTTTTTACTAATAAGGTGTCTGTTCCCAAACGAATTAGATTTGCCAAACCTAATGAAGCTCCTGAAAAATTAATTGCAGTTCTGATTCGAGTTAATAAACCAATGGCACTTTTGTTATTTAGCGTATATAAAAACGAAGGACCTCTGAGGTCATCTAATATATTTGCATGATAAGCGTCACTATTTTCATTGATGTCATAATATATATTTTTGAAAACAATTACATTCTTAGTATTTCGATATTCTTGAGCAGCCGTATTTGTGAGCAATTGTAAAATAGAATATGGAGCATTCCAACCGACATAATTATTGGAAATAAAAATATCGTTTGCTACTAAGTTTATATACAATTTATATCTTGAATCTGAAAGATTGGCAGGATTATTATACACAGCATTAGTACCTGCATAATTACTTCCTGAAATTCCGAGCCATTGTTGGGCGAAGAGATTATTGGAGTAAAATATGAGGATGAAAAAGAAAACTGTAATCTGTGTTTTTAATTGGGCTGTACTCACGTGAGATTATTATGATAAGAGGTATTAAACAAATAGATTTTAAATATCTGAACAACAGTTTATTAGCTTATTGAAAGACTATTGAACACATAAACAGCTACAAATATAATCTTTATACGAATTAAATTAGGAGCTTATTATTCAAACATCTAAAAAAGTATAATTCAATTAGATAAACTGGTTATATTTTTTATTGAAAAAATCCTATTAATAAAAAATCAATTATTTTAACCATAATTTTTTATTAAATTCATTAGAAACATCATTTTAAAACAATAAATTTGCAACTTGCTTAAATCAATTATGCAAAAGTTTGAAAACCAAAATATAATTGGTAATTAGCGAAAATATGATTTAATTATTCTTCATTAAGGTATAATTAAAGAATAAAATTTGGTATTAAACATAATTTATAAATATCCCTAATATTTGTTTTTGATTCACTGAGTCAGAACTTTTAACAGTATGAAAAGAATTGCAGTATTTACTTCAGGCGGAGATGCACCGGGTATGAACGCCGCCATCAGAGCTGTTGTAAGAGGTGGACTTCATCATGGAGTCGAGATTTTTGGAATTATAAGAGGTTATAACGGCATGATTAAAGGTGATATTATCCCTTTAAACTCACAGTCGGTAAGTAATATCATTCAAAGAGGAGGTACAATCCTTAAATCTGCTCGTAGTAAGGAGTTTATGACTCCAGAAGGACGCAAAAAAGGATATGACCAATTGAAGTCTCATGGAATTGAGGGTTTGGTGGCTATTGGTGGTAACGGTACTTTTACAGGTGCTGAGATTTTCTTTAATGAATTTCAAATTCCAACGGTAGGAGCTCCTGGAACGATTGATAACGACCTTTTTGGAACAGATTATACCATTGGTTATGATACCGCTGTGAATACAGCTTTAGATGCCATTGATAAAATTAGAGATACGGCGGATTCACATGATAGAATTTTCTTTATTGAAGTAATGGGGCGTGATTCTGGATATATTGCCGTTCAATCAGGGATTTCTGGAGGAGCTGAATCAATTTTGATTCCAGAAGAAAGACAAACCATTGAAGATGTTGTAAGAACTTTAAAGGCTGGTTTTGAGAAAAAGAAATCATCGTCGATTGTGGTCGTTGCTGAAGGTGACGAAGAAGGTCATGCAGCAATTATTGCAGAAAGAATTAAAAATACTATTGATGTGCCTGTTGACATTCGTGTAACTAACTTAGGACACATTCAGAGAGGTGGTCGCCCAAGTGCTTATGATAGAATATTGGCGAGCCGTTTGGGTTTAGGTGCTTTGGAAGGTCTTTTGGCAGGACATAAAAACGAAATGGCTGGTATTGTCAATGACCAATTGGTTTACACACCTTTCCATGATACCATTACAAAAAAGAAAGAAATTAATCCAGATTTATTAAGACTTTCTGGTATTTTGAGTAAATAAAATGAGTAACACAGGCTTTTGTCTGAATTTTATCTGTACAGACCAAAGTCTGTGTTACTGAATCAACAATATCCCAAAATCTTATAAGTTATATATCCCAATAATTCATGGATGAGCATATAATTATCGTAAAGGTTTGACTCTCTGGGAATTATTAAATCATCCAACGTCCAACTTTTTGCTTTAGATTTATAGGCAGTTGGAAATGTAGTAACTTTTAAGCCAGCTTTTAAAAAACAACCTTCTGCTCGTCTGATATGAAAAGCAGAAGTGAAAAGTAAATATTTTGTCCCAAGTTTAGGATTTTTCTTTAAAACTTCTGCCGTAAAAAGTCCATTTTCACGAGTATTTCTTGCTTTTCTTTCCAAAATAATATCCTCTTTATTCACGCCTAATTCTTCAAGAAGCTGAGCAACTTTTAAGGTTTCGTCCGACACATCTTCGTGCATTACTACTAAATCAGTATTTCCTCCCGTAATTAATATTTTCTTCAATTTACCCATTTTATAAAGCCTTAAGGGTTGAATAAAACGGTCGGCTGTTTTGTCTGTAAGTATTTGACTTTCAGTTGATAATTTATTTGTAATCATCCCTCCAGTAAGAATAATGCCCACATCATAAGTTGTCGTGATTGTGTTTGGTGAAATAGGAGGGACTTCCCACCAAAGAAGACCCTCATTTGAAATAAAACCGTTGCCCAATAATAAAATCAATGCGAAAGTGATTTGTACACTTCTTTTTTTGTGTTTGGAATTTTTGGAGAATAAGGCAAATAATAAACAAATGGAGATTAATGACAGAGGCATTAGAAGGTAAAAAAGGACTTTTGATAGAAAATAAAACATTGTAAAATTTGTATTTGGGGTTTGATTTTCAGTTATGGTCTTGTTCCCTTAACTTTGGTACATATTTTGGTTTAATTAATACATAAAAGTAGGATAATTTCGTTGAAGAACATTATCAGTTATCACCCTTATTTCCTGAAATATTTAAAACAACATGAAAATTTCATTTAAAATTTTATCAATTTCCTTACTTACCATTTTTTCAAATGTTTCTTTCGGACAAACGAAAGAAGGTTTTTCTATCAAAGGAAAAATTAAAGGAATTAAAGACACAACCGTTTTCTTGGCTCACTATTTTGGGTACAATCAGCAAGTGATAAAAGATACGGCTCAGGTGGATTCTCAAGGGAGTTTTCACTTTGTTGGGGACAAAAATTTACCCGAAGGTCTTTATCTAATTTCGCTTCCTAAAGGTAAATACATGGATGTAATTGTAGGCAATCAAGATTTTTCTTTTGAGACTGATACCACAAATTTGATAACTAAAATGAAAGTTACAGGTTCAAAAGAGAATGAAACTTTTTTTAAGTTTCAGCAAGATATGGCCACTAAATTTGATGAGTTGAAGGTTTTAGAAATGGAGCGAAAAATGAATAATTCATTGTTGGTGGCTGGAAAAATCAAACGCATACAAGCAGAAGTTGCTCAGTTTCAGAAAGATTGGTTGAAAAACACTGAAGGAACTTTTGTTAATAAACTTATCAAGGCTTCTCAAGAACCTGAAATTCCTCCCTTTGGTAAACCTATGATTACTAAAGCAGATACGACAGCTTTTTATCAATATCAGTTCAATTATTATAAAACTCACTTTTGGGATAATTTTGATTTGACTGATGACAGATTTATTAGAACGCCTTTTTTACAAAAGAAATTAGAACGTTATTTTAATGATTTAACGGTGCAGACTTCAGACTCAATAGCGAAGGAAACGGATAGAGTTTTGGCACGAGCAAAAGGTCGGGATATTCGTAGATATATGATTTATAAGATTGCAAGCACTTATGAGAACCCCAAAATTTTAGGTACTGATGGGGCTTTTGTTCACATTGCGGAGAATTATTATGTCGGAGAACCAACGTTGTGGGATACATCGACCGTGAGAAAAATGAAGGAAAGAGTGACGGTATTAAAACCACTTTTAATAGGGAAAACGCTACCCGATATGTTTTTGACAGATACTTTAGGGAAAGAAATCGTAATTCCGAAAATTGATGCCGATTATACTATTTTGTTTATTTATGACCCAGACTGCGGACATTGCCGTGAGTCAGCTCCTAAATTAGCCAAGGCATATCAAGGTTTAAAAACAAAAAATGTAAAAGTCATTGCTGCTTCAATTGACCGAACTCCTGTAAAATGGAAAAAATTTATTCAAGAGTTCAAATTACAAGATATTATGCATGGAATTGATATTCATAAAAACCCTCAGACAGGTAAGGAAGAATATTATACTGATTTTAAAAATGGTTTTGATATTTATGCAACTCCTGTAGTTTATGTGTTGGATAAAGATAAGAAAATTATTGCTAAACGCCTTCCAGTGGAGCAATTAGAGGATTTTATTGACTTTCACCGTAACCAGACACTTCGTGAGAAAGTGAAAATTGGCAAATAATTTCGTCGAAAATTACCCGTAAAAATGTTTAAAAAAGTATTAATTACCCTAAGTTGTTTAATAATTTCATTTTTAACCTTTTCTCAAGGATATAAAATTGAAGGTAGAATTCGTGGATTAAAGGATTCAACTTGTTACTTGACGTATTATTTTGAAAATCAGAATTTTGTTCAAGATTCATCAGTTGTAAGTTCCGACGGTACAATTTCTTTTAAAGGTGATAAACCTCTGAAAGGTGGTATGTACAACGTGATGATTGGTCATTGGCAGAGCTTTGATATTTTGGTTTCTGAACAGAAATTCTTTTTTGAAGCCAATGCAAATGATATTTTCAATACACTGAAATTTACTAATTCTCGTGAGAATGACCTGTTTTATAGCTATCAGCAGAAGACTTTTAAGGATGCCAAAAAGATAGAAGAGTTAGCCAAAAAAGCTGATGCCAATTCAACCAATGAGTTGTATGCTTTGCAAGTAGAATCAGCTTTGTACAAAAAGAAGTTTATCAAGGCTTTTGAAGGAACTTTCGCTTCCAATATTATCAAGTCAAATTTGGCTTTGGATATTCCGCCAGCTCCAAAATTGGCAAATGGTACGGAAGATTCACTTTGGGGAAATAAGTTTTTTGTAGAACATTTCTTCGATAATATTAATCTGTCTGATGACCGTTTGGTGCAAACGCCATTTTTGTATCAACCCGTAAAATATTATTTTGACCAATTAGAATTTTTACCAAATGATTCACTGATTGTTTTGACGGATAAATTTTTGAGTAAATCTCGGAAAACGTCACCCATGCGAAAGTATTTGGTGAGTAAATTGGCGAACCATTTTGAGACAAGCAAAGTATTGGGAAGAGACGCTATTTTTGTTCATATTTTGCAAAAATATTACCTAAACGACCCTTTGCTTTGGGATAGTACAACGGTAAGATTAGTGAAAGAAAGAGTAAGGTATTTGAAACCTCTATTGATTGGAAGTAAAATTCCGAATTTGAAAGCGACTGACATAAATAACAAAGAACAAGCACTTTATGAAGTAAAATCTGCTTACACAGTTTTATATATTTATGCAGCTGATTGTGGGCATTGTAAGAATTTTACACCACAATTAGTAAAGTTTATTCAAGAAAATAAACAGAAAAATATAACGGTTTTTGCCCCAATATTTGGGAATAACGTTGAAACTTGGAAAGAGTTTATCAAAGAATATAGTTCTGAAACTTTTATTAATGTAATGGATAAAATGGGAAAAATTAATTTGTATCAAGAGTTTGATGCTCAGTTTACACCAACTATTTACATTTTAGATAAAGACAAAAAAATTATTGGAAAAGGAAATATGAATATCGAAACGATGAAAGAAATTATTTTTCAATAAGATAAAATAGCACACGGATTAAACTGGTTTGATACGAATGATACATTTTTAGTATATAAAATCCGTTTAATCCATGTGCTAACAAAATTATTTCATTTTCCCACGCTTCACCAAATAAGCCGATAAAATTTGTTCAAATCCTTCGGCAATATCAGCTTCGATAAAATCAATTTTGTACTGCCCACAACGAAGTTTTAATTCATGATAAAATTGTTGTAAAGTCTTTCGATAATCTACTTTCACCTGCGACGGATTTAACTTTATTCTTTCATTTGTCTCCAAGTCTATAAACTCATAAGGACGGTCTTCAAACTCAAAATCTGACTCTGTTTTTTTATCGGTAACGTGAAAAATCAATACTTCATGCAAATTGTGTTTTAAATGTTGCATTGACGAAAATAGGCGTTCGGCTTCGTTGATATTATCAAACATATCACTGAAAATGATAACTAAAGAGCGTTTATGAATTTTCTCCGCAATTTGGTGAATAACGTCAGCAACGGCTGTTTTCTTATTAGAAGCAGGTTTTTGGAGTAGATTCTCTAAATCCAAAAAAATCTTGTGTACGTGCGAAGGCGTAGATTTTACAGGCGTTTGAATTTCAATTTCTGAAGAAAAAGTAGTCAAACTAATTGCATCTTTTTGCTTTTGAAGCATATATGCCAAAGCCGCCGCCGCCATGGTTGAAAAGGTGATTTTTCCGTTTGTTTTCTCTGGATAATACATCGAAGAAGACGTATCAATAATCAAATGACAACGGAGATTGGTTTCTTCTTCGTAACGTTTTGTATAAAGTCTATCGGTTTTAGCAAACACTTTCCAATCGATATGGCGTGTACTTTCGCCCGTATTGTAAAGTCGATGTTCAGCAAATTCAACCGAAAAACCATGAAAAGGTGATTTATGAAGTCCTGTGATGAATCCTTCAACCATTTGTTTGGCAAGGAATTCTATATTTCCGTATTCTCTAATTTTCGCTAAATCCATTGTCAGTAGGCAGTTTTAAGCAGGCAGTAGGCAGTTTCCTAATGCCAAATTTTTAATATAATTACAAAACGAAAGTACGAATATTATGCCATAACGTTGTAGGTATTAATTAGTTTCGGAATTATCTACTATTTATCGCAAGACAAAATTAGCCCACGGATAGAACAGATAAAACAGATTTACACTGATTTTTCTTTAAATTTATCCGTGTAAATCCGTTGAATCAGTACAATCTGTGGTCTAATTTTATTCTGCGACAAATTGTAGATAGTTCCGATAAGTTTTACCTTTCGGCATAAAAAAAAGTACAAAAGTTTTCACGAAGAAAATTTTGTACTTGTTCATTCTTAGCTTTTGTTGATTATCAACTTTTAGAAATTACTTATTTCTTTTTGCGGCGACTCTCTAAATATTCCTTTCTACGTTGTTTTGAGAGTTTTCTTAAATAAGAACTCACTCGTAAACGACGGTATCTTAATTGTGGATATTTTCTTTTTCTCCAGTTCTTTTTAAGACGATAATACCTTTTGTATTTGAGTTTTGTTTTTTGATAAAACTTAGGTTCAAATCGTGGAGTAGCCGTTAAACTTAGGGAATCGAATGGTTCAAGCATAATATCTCCATCAAAACCGACAACTTTTAAACGTACTTTTGTAAGTCCAACTTGGCTCATTCTTAGCCATTTAGCAGGATTTTGTGTTAAGTCAATAATTCGTCCAGGTTTAAAAGGACCTCTATCATTGATTCTGACAATTACAAAACGCTTATTGACTAAATTGGTCACCTCAACCATCGTCCCGAAGGGCAAAGTCATGTGAGCGGCTGTGTATTGATTTTTTTGGAGAATTTCACCCGTAGAAGTGGGGCGATTGTAAAAAAAATCTGCATAGTAAGATGAAATACCATACGATTCATCTCCTAATTTCTGTGCAAATGTAGTTGTGGAAACAACCGCTAAGACCGTAAGATTTCCCAGAAGTTGCTTAATCATAAATTTTATTGTGGAATTATTGTTATGTCTTTCCTCGCAATATCTTCCCATTGTGGACTGCAAAATTACCGTTTTTCGGTGCGAAATAAAAATTTTTATTCGGAATGTTCAATTTTAAAGAACTTTTACTCAGAAAATAGCCATTCGCCTATGTGAAAAGCCTACCTTTTATACGTTTAGAATATTCCTAATAAGCATTGAACATAGGGCTAAATCCATTTTTCAATAGTAATTTTGTGTTGTAAAGATATTAATGGATTAGATATAACAATTTCAAAACTGCTTTTCCCTAAAACCTTAAAAAATTTAGAAATGCAAAAAAATACTAAACTTCTGCGATACGTTTTTATCACTTTTGCCTTATTTGCAACGATGTTTTCGTATTACATTTGGCAAATTACAAAAACGCCTAATTATCAAGTTGATGAGAAAAAAGGATTTGCTTTATTGATTCCTCAAGGGGCAAATTTTGAAACAGTTTGGGATTCTTTGAGTAGAAATAAAATTGTTAAAGATGAATTATCGTTCAAATTTTTAGCAAAATTATTGAAATATAAAGATAATGTAAGAGAAGGTAGATACGTAATTAAAGCCAATATGGGAAATTACGAACTTATCAAAAAACTTCGTTCTGGAAATCAAGATGCCGTGAAATTGACTTTCAACAATATTCGTTTGCAGAAAGATTTAATTCATAAAATTGGAAATAAATTTGAATTTGATTCAACGGCATTAATCAAAGTTTTGGAAGATACTGCAACGGCACATAAATATGGTTTCACCAATGAGACTTTTATGTGTATGTTTTTGCCAAATACTTACGAAGTTTTCTGGAATACTACGCCCGATAAATTATTGGGGACAATGAAAACTTGGTACGATAAATTCTGGACTGATGAGCGTAAAAGAAAAGCCGCAGCTATTGGTTTAGACCCAATTAAAGCACAAATTATGGCTTCTATTGTGGAAGCAGAAACTAAAAAAGCGGACGAAAAACCACGTGTAGCAGGTGTGTATATGAATCGCTTGAAAATTAATATGCCTTTGGGTGCCGACCCAACCGTTATTTTTGCACTTCAAGATTTTACCATCAAAAGAGTTACCAAAGCACAATTACAATTCAATTCTCCATATAATACTTACAAAGTGATTGGCTTACCGCCTGGCCCAATTAATTTGCCAGATTTAGCTTCTATTGATGCCGTTTTAAACTACGAAAAGCACGATTATATGTATTTCTGTGCGAAAGAGGATTTTTCAGGTTATCATAACTTTGCGGTCACTTACCCCGACCATTTGAATAATGCCAAGATTTATCAAGAAGCCTTGAACAAGCTTAAAATTATGAAATAAAAATTTGTTTAGGTATAAGTTATGAGTTAGTAGATATGTAATCTAAGGTTAGCAACAACTTACCCATTTCACTCATAACTTATACCTCATAACTTACTACCTCCGTTTTATGTACATTCACAACTATCAATACCGAGTTCGTTATGCCGATACTGACCAAATGGGTTATGTTTATTATGGAAATTACGCTCGTTTGTACGAAATTGGTCGGGTAGAGGCACTGCGAAGTTTGGGTTTTAGTTACAAAGCCATGGAGGATTCGGGGGTGATGATGCCTGTTTATGAGAATAAATCTCGTTATATTGCCCCTGCACTGTATGATGATTTATTGACTATCCGAACAACCATCAAAACTTTACCTGCGGCAAGAGTTGTTTTCCATTACGAGATTTATAATAGCTCAGAAACTCTTGTGCATATTGGAGAAACTACTTTAGTATTTGTTAGAATGGAAAATAATAGACTTACGCTTGCTCCTAAAGAACTCTTAGAAAAATTAGAAAGTTATTTTACCGAAAAGAAATAGCGATTTTCGGTAGTTTTTATGTCTTTGCCTAATTTATTATATGCTTCCAAAATTAAAAAATACCAAACCTGTTCGTTCTGTTCGCTTGTTTTTACAAACGCTTCACTTGCAAGACACACCCGCAACAGTATATCAAGTTTTGGTAGTTTTGATTAAAAAAATACTCGAATTCGATATCGATGTAAGAGCCGCTGCGGTTGCTTATAACTTCACTTTAGCGATATTTCCAACGATAATTTTCTTGTTTTCATTAATTCCTTATGTGCCAGTTGCCCATTTGGACTTGCGTATTATTTCACTATTTGCAGAAGTAATGCCCGAAGGAATCTTCAAAGAAGCTCAAACAACCATTACAGAAATTGTGAGTAAACCACGTGGGGGAATTCTATCTTTCGGTTTTATTTTCGCTCTTTATGCTTCTACAAGTGGCATGATGGCATTAATGAGAGCTTTTAATATGACCAATAAAACAGTTGAGCAAAGAGGATTTATCAAAGCAAGATTGATAGCGGTGATGTTAAATTTTTTGTTGACATTCGTTTTAGTGATAGCAATTGTTGTATTAATTGTGGGAAGAATTGCGGTTGATTTTTTATTTGAAGAAGGGCTTTTGACACGAGATATTACCTTTTATGCAGCACAATTTATAACGTATTTTGTCATATTTGCCGTTTTTTTTACGACCATTTCAGTTATCTACTATATTGCTCCAACCATTCATAAACGTTGGAAATTCATCAATGCTGGGTCAATTACGGCATCTATTCTTACTATTCTCATTACCAATTTATTCTCATATTATCTTTCCAATTTCGCATCCTATAATAGATTGTACGGAGCAATTGGGACATTCATCGCATTGATGGTTTGGCTTTATTTAATTGCTTTAATTTTAATATTAGGATTTGAAATCAATGCAAGTATTGATGAAAGCAAACGTGTTGGAAATCAAAAACAATAGTCCAATTGCCATTTTTAGAAAAGTATGGAAACAAAAAAAGCCACCCTTCATAAAAGTGTGGCTTTCCAATAACCCTAACCCATAAAAATCAATGAAGACTAAAATGTCTATCATTTTCTTATGTTAGTATTATAACAAACCCCGTGCCAAAATATATTTTTTTGTTTTAAATAGTAATTATGAATGAAAAAAATCCACTCGTTACCGTAATCGCCTTATGTTATAATCACGAAAACTATATATTGGAATCTTTGCAATCTGTTGTAAATCAGGGCTATGGGAATATTGAATTGATTGTGGTGGATGATTTTAGTATTGACAGAAGCCGTGAAATTATTTTACAATTCTTGCAAAATAATTTTTCTACACTATTAATGTTTAACGATAAAAATATTGGAAACTGTCGTTCTTTTAATAAAGCCCTACAATTGGCTAAAGGAAAATACATCATAGATTTGTCAACGGACGATGTAATGTTACCCAATCGAATTAGTGAACAAGTCAAAATTTTTGAAAAATCTGAAAAAGTTGGCGTTATCTTTTCAGATTGTAAATACATTGATGAGGAGTCAAATGAAATTAAACATTCAATATTTAATGCCTTTAGAAAGAAAAGGAATGAGTACCCAACAGGGAATGTTTATACTAAATTGTTAGGTAAAAAGCTTTACCTTAATCCGCCAACGATGATGGTTCGGAAATCAATTTTTGAGCAACTCGGCGGCTATGATGAAACCTTAACCTACGAAGATTTTGACTTCTGGCTTCGTGCTTCTCGAATATGCGAGTTTGATTACGTTCCTCAAATATTGATGCTACAAAGAATGTTAAATGACTCACATTCAACAAAATTTATCCAAAAAAAGAACGCTCTCACACCCTCAACTTTCATTGTTTGTCAAAAAGCATTTTCCTTTAATGAAACCCAAGAAGAAAATCTTGCGTTAATTATTCGATTGAAAAGCTTAATGAGACAAAGTTTTTTTACCGAACATTTTGAAATTGGGAAGGAAGTTTTAATAATGTTAAAACAACTTAATGCAGAAAATTGGGAAAGTTGGATATATTCAATTTTAATTTTCTGTAAATTACCTGCCAACTTTTTGTATCTCAAATACAACTCTGTGCGGAGGTATATAAATTTTAGATTTTAAACACTTTATCAATGGCTGAATTTATAAAATTATACGAAAAAGGTACAGATATGCGTAAAATCGAGCAAATTGTCTCGTGCCTGCGTGATGGCGGAGTGATTATTTATCCAACTGATACCGTTTATGGAATGGGTTGTGATATTCATAATGCTCGTGCCGTAGAAAGAATTTGTCAGATTAAGGGAATCAAACCAAATAAAAACAATTTTTCATTTATTTGTAATGATTTGAGTCATATTTCTGACTATGCTAAAGTGTCAACTGCTGCTTTTAAACTCATGAAAAGGGTTTTACCTGGAGCATTTACTTTTGTTTTAGACGGTAATAATCGTGTGCCAAAAGTGTTATCACAAAGCAAAAAAACGGTTGGGATTAGAATTCCTGATAATGTTATTCCAAGAATTATTGTACAGGAATTAGGTAATCCAATCATCACAACATCAATTCATGATGATGATGATGTTTTGGAATATCCAACTGACCCAGAATTGATTTTTGAGAAATTTCAGAATCTTGTAGATATTGTTATTGATGGTGGCTATGGAAAAAATATTCCTTCGACGATTGTAGATGCCACCACCGACGATTTTGATATTATTCGGCAGGGTGGAGGATATTTAGATTAAGTAGACCAGACTTTAGTCTGTGGATAGTACCGCAGACTAAAGTCTGAAATAATAAAAATCAGACTAAAGTCTGCGGTACTATGACCGCAATTCTCTAAAATTGGTTTTTACAGCATCTTCTTCTGTTCTTTTATGTTTCCAACGTCTATGCGACCATAAATAATCTGCGGGATATTGATGAATAGATTTGTCCAAAATTCTGACAAACCGTTCTGTAATTTCACCCATTGCTAATTCCTTAAATTCTTCAGGCAGAGCAATTTCTGTAAATTCTATTTCATAATATCCCCTTTTAATTCTCCTCATTTCACTAAAAATTACTGGATAGTCTAATTTTCGAGCAATTCTTTCTGTACCCGTGAAAAAACCAGAATCTTGATTTAAGAAATTAGTCCAGTAAGCAGATTTCCAATTTTGTGGCGATTGGTCAGACCCCATCACTAAGGCTCTTGTAATATCTTTACGCTCAATCGTTTTGCGTAAAGTATCATCTTTTTCAATTAAAGGAGTTACCGCAAATCTACTTCTGATAAATAGCGTTAGTTCATTAAAAAATGGGCTACTTAATTTTTGATAGACAATATCCATCGGAATTCCCGTTAAATTAAGTGGATGAAGTAGCCATTCCCAATTTCCGATATGCCCCGTAACAATAATTACGGATTGATTTTTATCACTATATTTTTTGACAACGTCAAGGTTTACAATTTTAACTCTTCGACTAATTTCGTCTTTGGAGATAGAATAACCTTTGATAAATTCGATGAATAAATCAGCAATATGTTGATAAAAATCTTTAGCAATTTGTTCAATTTCGCTTTCTGATTTATTAGGGAAAGAATTACGTAAATTTTCAAAAACTACTTTTTTTCGATAGCCGACCACCCGATAAATAATAAAGTAAGCAAAATTTGAAATGCCATAAAGCACAAAAAACGGTAACTTTGAGAATAGATTAATAAAAAACATAATTTTGACTTTTGGCTGTTGGCTATCGGCTTTCAGCAATAAAAAACAATTTATAGCATTAATTTGTGAAGGCAAATCCTTTTTCACTCAAATTACGCATCCCGTTCACAATTCACTCATTAAAACAATGACCATTGACCTCCAATATTTACCAAGTTTGGAATATTTCTGTGCCATATTAAAACACGAAACTGTTGCAATTGAGGCTCACGAATATTTTGAAAAGCAAAGTTACCGAAATCGTTGTATAATTCAGACAACAAATAAAGTTGATAGCCTCACAATACCCGTTAAAAATGGGAATAAAAAAGTATTAATCCGAGATTTACAAATTGATTATCATCAAGATTGGACACGCCGACATTGGGGAGCAATTCATTCTGCTTACGGAAAATCGCCTTTTTTTGAATATTATGGAGAATATTTTAAAAAAATATTAGATAAAAAACCTGACTTTTTGTTCGATATAAATTTAGAATTACTGACAATTTGTCTGAAACTTCTCCGTCTCGAAAAAAACATTATATTTACTGAAAATTATCAAAAAACAGTCGAAAATGACTTTAGAGGACTAATTCATCCTAAAACACCTTTTAGTGAGAATAATCTTTATAAGCCATTAGAATACAGACAAAATTTTGGCAATGAATTTGTGCCAAATCTCTCTATTCTCGATTTGCTTTTTTGTCAGGGAAATCAAGCATTATCAATATTAAAAGGCTCTGCGGTGATTGAACAAATAAATTAGAATTGTGGTTAAATAGAAAATCAATTAGTAATGGAAAAGAGTAATTTCAGAGAATGGACCTTGGAGAAGGTTGAACTCACATTTGGATTGGTTCAAGTAGAATATCTCGATGTTTTGGAAGAATTATTACAAAGAAGTTATAACATCAACGAATATGAAGTTTATAATTTAAAATCACTCAGAACTAATTATGTTCAATTTGGAGGGGACGATTGGAACGAGATAGAATTAGAAAATAAACTAATTAGTCCTGTAATTGTAGCATCAGGAATAGACAATAAAAAATTTGCTTATTTTTTAGAAAGAGAATTATCTACAACAATTGATGAGTACGAATTGTCGGGAAAAGTGGATGGAATGATTGCAACAGGTTTTAGAAGCCCTCGAATGCCTTATTTTTGTTTAAACGAATATAAAAGAGGTACAGACCCTTACGGTGACCCAAGAGGACAAGCACTAATAGCCATGTTGGTTGCCCAGAAACTAAATAATAATGGAAGTCAGAACGCTGAACGACCAATTTACGGTTCGTATATCATTGGTAGAAACTGGTATTTTATGGCATTAGTTGGGAAAGAATATGCTATCAGTAAAGATTTTTCATGCGTAGATGATGAAATATTTGACATTTTCAGAATCTTGAAAAGTTTAAGAGTACAGATAGAGAAGATTTTGTAAAGTTTTAAAATTGATAATCATGGAATTATTATTAGATGTTCGAGAAGAACGGGCTAACTTTCTACTTGAATTATTACAACAATTTGATTTTGTAAGCATCAAATCAAAAACAGATAAAAGTCCTTATAATCCAGCATTTGTTGAAAAAATATTGGAAAGTGAAAGTAATATGCAAGCTGGAAAAAGAACCAAAATAGCTCTTGATGATATATGGAAATAATATTTTCTTGATTACGAATTCTTTCACCTTGTAGTTTTATAATACATCCAAATTTGAAGAATTACTAAAATATATGCCTGTTACCACTAAAATCGTCACAATAGAAAATGCAATTATCAAGGCTTTTAAACTAACAGTTGATGATTTTTACGAAGATAGAATTGAAATTGAAGAAGATTTTAGAGCTTGTTTTTACTTCCATTTAAGAACAATTATTGGAGATAAAGAAGATTTGCAAATTTTAATGAGTCACAATGTTCATAGTATTCAAGAAACAGTTAAGCCTGACATTGCTATTCGTAGAAAGGGAAAGTATTTAGCTGTAATTGAAATGAAGAATATGAATAAAGTTAAAGGGAAATATCAAAACTTTTCATCAGAAAGTGCAATGAGAGATATAGAACGAATGAAAAACTATGTTAATCATTTCGAGAGGGGGTATTTTATTTATTTTACTAAAAATAGTCGAAATTTTGCACTTAAAAATGTTTCATGGAAAAAGGGTTTTTATAGAGAGTTTTGGCATGAGTTAAATACTCCATCTATTCATCTTAAAAGATTTGAAGCCGATGGTCCAATTAAATCAACTAAAAGAATTAAGACACCTGATACGACACTTTTAATTGCAAATTCTGAAATTTTTTAGATTAACGTAAACATCAAAGTAATATAAGTTATTGAAAATTTTAGTTTAGTTTTCTTTGTTTTATTTTAATTTCAGAGCTTTCTTCCAACTAATCAACCAATAACCAATTTCCAGTAACTATTACAGAAACAACAAATCATAACTCAAAACTCTTACATGGAGGCAAAATTTTCAAACAGAGTCAAAGAGGTTATCTCACTCGCCCGTGAGGAGGCAATCAGGCTTGGGCATGATTATATCGGGACAGAACACCTTATTTTGGGGATGATTAGAGAAGGCGAAGGTATTGCACTCGACCTTATCCAAAAATGTGGCACAACCCTCGACGACTTGCGTGTGACTATTGAACAGGCAACTCGGAGTACGGTTCGTTCTTCTTATACCATCAAAAACAAGCAAGACATTCCGCTTTCTCGCCAATGCGAAAAAGTGTTGAGGGTAACTTATTTAGAAGCACGAATTTTCAAAACAAACCTTGTCGGAACGGAACACTTATTAATGGCAATTCTCAGAGATGAGGATAATCTCGCCAAACAAATCCTTGAGAAGTTCCAGATACATTATGAATTAATTAAAGATATGGTAGAATATCAATCAAACCCAAATATCAAATCGGGTCCGTCAGATACTGACGATAACGATGATGATGCAAGAATGTTTGCGGGTGGTAGCAATGCGGGTAATAGCGGTTCTGCCACAAACAAAAATGCCGAAAAGTCAAAAACACCTGTTTTAGATAATTTTGGAAGAGACCTTACTAAAGTTGCTGAATCTGGGAAACTTGACCCAATTGTAGGTCGTGAGAAAGAAATTGAGCGGGTTGCCCAAATTCTTTCACGTAGAAAGAAAAATAACCCAATCCTGATTGGTGAGCCTGGTGTTGGTAAAACCGCCATTGCAGAAGGTTTAGCTTTACGTATTGTTCAGAAAAAAGTATCACGTGTGTTGTTCGGAAAGCGTGTCGTTACGCTTGATTTGGCTTCATTAGTAGCTGGAACAAAATATCGTGGACAATTTGAAGAGCGAATGAAAGCGGTAATGAATGAATTGGAGAAATCGCCAGATGTAATCTTATTCATTGACGAACTTCATACCATCGTTGGTGCGGGTGGTGCGTCAGGTTCATTAGATGCTTCAAATATGTTCAAGCCAGCTTTAGCTCGTGGAGATATCCAAGTTATCGGGGCAACAACATTAGACGAATACCGTCAGTATATTGAGAAAGATGGTGCTTTGGCTCGTCGTTTCCAAACCGTAATGGTAGATGCCACTTCGATTGAAGAAACGATTGAAATCTTGAATAATATCAAGGATAAATACGAAGAACATCACCACGTAACTTATACCGACGAAGCGATTGAACAAGCTGTAAAACTTTCAGAACGTTATATTTCGGATAGATTCTTACCTGACAAAGCCATTGACGTAATGGACGAAGTTGGAGCAAGAGTTCACATTTCAAATATCACCGTTCCAGAAGATATTATTCGTTTAGAAGAAGCTATCGAAAATATCAAAAAAGAGAAAAATGCCGTTGTAAAATCACAAAAATACGAAGAGGCTGCCCAATTACGTGACCGTGAAAAACGTCTTTTAGACCAATTAGACCGTGCAAAACGTGAGTGGGAAGAAGATACAAAACGTCGTCGTTATACAGTTTCAGAAGAAAGTGTTGCCGAAGTAATTGCTCAAATGACAGGTATTCCTGTAAATCGTGTAGCGGCTACGGAAGGACAAAAACTACTGAACATGAACGAAGAATTACAAGGAAAAGTAATCGGGCAAAATGCACCAATTGCTAAACTTGTAAAAGCGATTCAGCGTACACGTGTAGGTTTGAAAGACCCTAAAAAACCAATCGGTTCATTCATTTTCTTAGGCCCAACGGGGGTAGGTAAAACAGAATTAGCGAAGGTTTTAGCAACGTATTTGTTCGATAAAGAAGATGCTTTAGTAAGAATTGACATGAGTGAGTACATGGAGAAATTCAGTGTATCTCGCTTGATTGGAGCTCCTCCAGGCTACGTTGGTTATGAAGAAGGTGGACAATTGACCGAGAAAATCCGTCGTAAACCTTATGCGGTTGTATTATTGGATGAAATTGAAAAAGCTCACCCAGATGTATTTAATATTTTACTCCAAGTGTTGGACGATGGTATTTTAACAGATGGTTTAGGTCGTAGAGTCGATTTCAGAAATACAATCATTATCATGACTTCAAATATTGGAGCAAGAGATTTGAAAGATTTTGGTTTAGGCATTGGTTTCTCTTCAAAATCGAAGGTTGATAATATGGATGAAGCCATCAAAGGAACAATCCAAAATGCCTTGAAAAAAGCATTCTCTCCTGAATTCTTGAATCGTTTGGATGATGTTATTGTCTTCAATTCATTAGAAAGAGAGCATATTCATTCAATCATTGATTTGATGTTGAAAAAACTTTTCACTCGAATCAGTTCATTGGGTTATAGCGTAGAATTGACCGAAAAAGCAAAAGACTTTATTGCTGAAAAAGGATATGATTCACAATACGGTGCAAGACCATTGAATCGTGCTATTCAACGTTATTTGGAAGATCCAGTAGCAGAAGAAATTCTGAAAGGTGACCTTGCCGAAGGCGATGTGATAGTTGCTGATTATTCGGGCGAAGGTGATGAATTGACGCTTTCAAGAGTTAATGCTACGGCGGAAACTGAATAATAGATTTTAAAATTTTAAAAGCCTTCAAACTAACTGTTTGAAGGCTTTTTTTATGACGTAACACAGACTTTAGTCTGTTTATTAATGAGAACAGACTAAAGTCTGTATTATGCAATGCTTTGTGCCTTAATTCTTTTACCTGTATCTTTGCATCATGTTATCAATCAATAATCTTTCGTTTTATTTCGGTTCTCGTCCTATGTATGATGGGGCGAATTTACATATTAAGCCCAAAGACAAAATCGGTCTTGTTGGGGCAAACGGTACGGGTAAATCCACACTTCTCCGCATCATTGACGGTGAATATCAGCCTGATGGTGGAACAATCTCAAAATCAGGGGATTGTACTGTTGGTTTTCTAAATCAAGATTTACTTTCTTACCAAAGTGAGGAGTCTATTTTGGCAGTAGCCATGCAGGCTTTTGAACGTCAGAATTTCCTTCAGGCTGAAATTGATAAAGTCCTTCATAAAATGGAAACTAATTATGAAGATTCAGATATTGATGTATTGGGTCGTTTGCAGGATGAATTTGAGAATTTAGGAGGTTATACCATTCAGTCGGAAGCAGAAACGATTTTGGAAGGTTTAGGCTTTACTACCGAAGAATTACAGCAACCGCTTCATACTTTTTCGGGAGGTTGGAGAATGCGTGTAATGTTAGCCAAATTACTTCTTCAAAAACCCTCTTTATTGATGCTCGATGAACCTACCAACCACTTGGACTTACCGTCTATTGAATGGGTAGAAAACTACATCAATACTTATGAAGGAGCAATTATAGTGGTTTCTCACGATAGATTTTTCTTGGATAATACCGTGAATACAATTGTGGAGGTTACGGGAGCTAAATTGGTTTCTTATGCAGGAAACTATGAATTTTATGTTGAAGAAAAAGCCCTTAGAAATGAAATTCAAAAGGGTGCTTACGAAAATCAGCAACAAGCCATTAAACAAACCGAATTATTCATTTCAAGATTTAAAGCGAAGGCAACGAAGGCTCGACAGGTGCAATCTCGTGTGAAGGCTCTGGAACGTTTGGATATGATTGATGCGGTTGTAGATGATAATGCAAAGGTGAATTTTAAGTTCAATTTTGGTACACAACCTGGTCGCTTTATCATGACTTTGGATAAAGTGACGAAAGCGTATGGTTCAAAGAAAATCTTGACTAATACGGCAGGAATGATTGAAAGGGGCGATAAAATTGCTTTAATTGGAGCAAACGGTAAGGGTAAATCAACGCTTTTGAGAATTATTGATGGTTCTGAACCAATTGATGGTGAACGCATTTTGGGACATAATGTGATTGACTCATTTTACGCACAGCACCAATTGGAAAGTTTGGACGTTAATAATACCTTGCTTGATGAATTGAAAATGACGGGAACGGGTAAATTAGAAACTGAATTACGTAGTATTTTAGGTTGTTTCTTATTTACAGGTGATGATGCTTTCAAGAAAATTAAAGTGCTTTCTGGAGGTGAAAAATCTCGTATAGCATTAGCGAAAGTATTGATTTCTGAAGCCAACTTTTTATTACTCGATGAGCCTACCAACCACTTAGACATGATGTCGGTGAATATTTTGATTCAGGCATTACAACAATATGAAGGGTCTTTTGTGGTAGTTTCTCACGATAGATTTTTTGTATCTGAAATTGCGAATAAAATTTGGTATATCGAAGACGAAGAAATTAAAGTTTATCCAGGAACGTATGACGAATATGAAACTTGGCAAGAGCAACGAATTTTGAATGGTGAAGTGACCGAAACGAAACCGCAGAAGAAAACCGTTGAAAAAGTAGTAGAGAAAAAGCCGACTATTGATGATTCTGCCAAGAAAGAAATTCAGAAAAACCTTAAAAAGCTGAACCAAACTTTATCTGAAACTGAAAATCAAATTAGTAAATTGGAAGCCGATAAAGTAAAACAAGAGAATCTATTGGCTGACCCAACAATTTTTAACGACCCAGCAGCGTTGAAACGTGAAAACGAAGCGTACCAAAAGATTCTTAATCATCTTGAAGCTGTAAATGATTCTTGGGAAGGAGTGATGTTAGAAATTGAGGAGTTGGAAGGAAGTTTAGCTTAAAATAAATACTCATGAAATAGACCACAGATGGTACGGATTTGACAGATTTACACAGATTTTATTTTTAATTATAACTCTCTTCAGAGTAAACTATTAGACTTAAATCGTGTCATTTTTAATCTGTAAAATCCGTAATATCTGTGGTCTATTTTGCGGTTATTCTAACTCAATATTATTATGAAAAACTTAATCATCATTTTTACCCTATTCTCCCTCTCAATTTCTGCCCAAAAGAAGAAAAATCGAGATTATTTTGAGCCTAAAAAAATCATCTACGATAATCATATTTATGAACCATATATCCGCACGGTTCAATTATATCCAACTTTGAGTTCTGGTAAAAATGCTCAATCTACGCTTAATCCTCCTGTTGTAAATCTCCAAGATAACCAACCTTTATTATTAGAATTTGATTGTTTGAATCCTGAATTTCAGTCATTTAGAGTGAAGATTTTTCATTGTAATGCAGACTGGAAACCATCGGTTTTAAATGAAATTGAATATTTGCCAGAATATAATGACTTTCCGATTAATGATTATCGAAATTCATTCGCTACTAAAATTCCATATACTCACTTTTCGATTGAACTTCCAAAGGTCAAATTAGCAGGTAATTATATCGTAATGGTTTATAAAAATCGAAATGAGGAGGATATTATGTTTACTCGCAAATTTATGGTTTACCAAAATAGAGTAAATGTGGGAGGAAGAGTGAGCTTTGCCAATAATGTTCAAAAGCGTTTGACGCATCAACAAGTTAATTTTGGAATAAATTTTAGTGGTTATGAAATCATCGACCCTAAACAAGATTTAAAAGTCATTATTCGTCAAAATTTTAGAGATGATAAAGTGACAAAACCGCTGATTCCGTTCATGGTTGATTCTTACAATAAAAAGTTAGATTATCAATTTTACGATGGCGAAAATCAGTTTGAAGGTGGTAGCGAATTTAGAATGTTTGATGGACGAAGCACACAACAAAAGTTAGTGAATATCTCAAAAATCATTCAAGGTGAGCGTGAAAGTATAATTGAGCTTTATCCCGAAAAAACGCAAAATCATTTGGCGTATATTTCTGTCAATGATTTTAACGGAATGTATGTTATTGATAATTACGAAACCAATAAAGGCGAAACTGAATCGGATTATGTGCGGGTTAGTTTTATGTTAAAGTCGGATTCCTTAGAGAATAAAAAGGTTTATGTAAACGGAGCATTTCATGATTGGCAGTTAGATGAACGAAATTTGATGCACTATGTGCCTGAAAGTCAGTCGTATGAAATTTATTTGCAATTGAAACAAGGCATTTATAATTACAATTATATCACGATTGATAATCAGGGAAGTAGAAGCGAAATTGATTTTGAAGGCACGCATTCACAAACTGAAAATGTATATGAAGTTTTAGTTTATCATCGTCCGATAGGGTCGAGAGCGGATGCTTTAGTGGGTTATTCGATGATAAAAACGCAATAATTGTTAATGATTAGTTAAAGTAATGGTGTGAAAACAAGAAGTTTTTGTAAATTTCGTTCAATAACCATTTACTAAATTTTGATAAAATGAAAAGATTATTTTTGCTATTCAGTGTTGCAATATTATTACAAAGTTGTTTGGGAACATATCCTCAAGGGTCGGGTGGTTATCCAACAAATGGTGGAAATTCTGATGGTGGCAACAGTACAGGAGGGAATCAATATCCTTCTGGAAATGACCGCCCACAGACAACACCTCAGTCAGAACCGACTAATTATCCGAGTACTCCAAACTCAGGAGTTGGGCGTTCAGCTGATAAAGATTTGGTAGTGGGCAATATTCGTTTGACTGACCAATACACAATTCTTTATTTGACCTTCAAGAACACACATCAAGCTGGGAATTATCAAGATAAAAATGGCAAATCTTATTATGATGATGGTACTCAGAATATTGCCTTTCAAGAGAATGCAATATTAATAGCAGCTAATGGAGCAAGAACTTTTAGAGCATTAAAGGCTGACAATATCCCGTTTTTGAACGATACAAAAGCAAGGGATTTAGCTAAATATGGAAGAAAATTGAGAGTCGGAGAGTCTTTGAATTTCGTGGTGTATTTTGAACGATTGGATAAAGGTTTAGAGACATTTGACTTAAATGAATGTAATTCTGATAATTATGTTTGTTGGAATAACTATAATTTAACAGTTTCGAATCCAGCAGATTATCAGCCAACGCCAACCAAAACAACACCAGTTCCAACGCCGACACCTCCAACAAATACAGATAATTCGCCTACGAAGAGCAGAACAAAATCAGGAAAAGTTGGAGAAGTAGATAATACTCCTCCGCCTGCTCCAGTTGCAACGAATGTAATAGTATCGGGGATTGTTAGAGATGCGAAGACCAATCGTCCAATTAGTGCAACGATTGATTATAAATTGTCAAGTTCCAAGCAAGTAATTGATTCAGTACAAAGTTTTGCCAGTACAGGTGTTTACAGAATGTCTTTACAGAAAGGACAAGTTTATACCTATTCAACTTCGGCAAGAGGGTATTTAGTAACCAATGACGTAGTTGATTTGTCAAAAACTGCTGGTGGTCAGAAAGTTACAAAAGATATTTATTTGACTCCAATTGCCGTTGGAGATAAGATTGTTCTGAAAAATATCTACTTTGAAGTATCAAAATCTGATTTATTGGCAGCCTCTTACGCTGAATTGAATAAATTGGTGACGATGATGCAAGATAACCCAATGATGGAAATTCGCTTGGAAGGCCATACGGATATTGTGGGTGACCCAGAAGCAAATTTGGAACTTTCACAAGACCGTGTTGATGCTTGTGAAACTTATTTAGTGAAACAAGGAATTCCATCTGCGAGAATTCAAGCGGTTGGTTATGGCGACACTCGCCCAATTGTCAAAAAAGGAACTGACGAAGAAAGAAAGGTGAATAGAAGAGTGGAGTTTGTAGTGTTGAAGTTGTAGTTTAGTAACGCAGACTTCAGTCTGTTGTCTAACTGACAGACTGAAGTCTGTGTTACTAAATTTTAAACATTAAATCTAAAGTGCATAATATCGCCATCAATTACGGTATAATCTTTACCTTCTACCGATAATTTTCCTGCTTCTTTGCAAGCATTTTCAGACTTATATTGCTCATAGTCAGCGAATTTAATTACTTCCGCACGAATAAAACCACGTTCAAAATCTGAGTGAATTACACCCGCAGCGGCAGGAGCTTTCCAACCTTTTTGGATTGTCCAAGCACGAACCTCCTTAACACCTGCAGTGAAATAAGTAATCAAATTCAAGAGTGCATACGAACCACGAATTAATTTATCCAATCCAGATTCGGTCAAATTATATTCTTCCAAAAACATTTGACGGTCGTCAGCATCTTCCATTTCTGCAATTTGAGCTTCCAATGCCGCACAAATAACAATTACCTCTGCACCTTCAGGAGCAACGCTTGCTTTTAGTTGTTCTACATATTCGTTTGTGCCTACCGCAATAGAACCTTCGTCCACGTTTGCTACGTAAATAACGGGTTTATCAGTCAATAAACATAAGTCGCCAATGGCATCAAATTTAGCTTCAGCGTCAAGACCTTGAACGGTACGAGCCGATTGCCCTGATTCCAAAACGCCTTTGTATTGTTGCAAAATAGCCAATTGAGCTTTTGATTTTGCATCACCATTTTTTGCTGCACGTTCCACTTTCTGGATTTTCTTATCAACCGATTCCAAATCTTTCAATTGAAGTTCGTAATCAATGATTTCTTTGTCAGAAACAGGATTGACACGACCTTCCACGTGAATAATATTATCATCAGCAAAACAACGAACCACATGAAGAATAGCATCTACTTCACGAATATTAGCTAAAAATTTATTACCAAGACCAGCACCCGTTGATGCACCTTTTACCAAACCTGCAATGTCCATAAATTCGATGACAGTAGGCAAAACACGTTGAGGCTTTACAAGCGTCTCTAAGATGTTTAATCTTTGGTCTGGCACTGTTACGATACCAACATTTGGTTCAATCGTACAGAAAGGATAATTGGCAGCTTCTGCCTTATTTGAAGATATTGCACTAAAAAGAGTAGATTTCCCGACGTTTGGCAAACCTACAATACCACATTGTAAACCCATTTATTGTATGTATTGTATGATGTCTTATTTTAAAACGAATGCAAAATTAGTGAAATAACAACAAAAAAGCCTCTAAAAATTCAGAGGCTTACAAAATCATTGAGCTTTACGGATTATTCCCACTTTAATTCACTTCCGAAACTGTTTCCGCCTTCTTCTTCCTCACGGTCAAATTGTGCAAAATCTACGTCTGGTAGAAGTTCATTTTTAACATGATCAACGGCTTCTTGTAAGCCTTCCATAAATTTGCCGAAATCTTCTTTGTACAAAAACATCTTGTGTTTTTCGTACCCGAACCCATCATCTTTCTGATAACGGCGACTTTCTGTGATTGTGATGTAATAATCGTTTGAGCGAGTTGACTTCACATCAAAAAAATAAGTTCGTTTTCCAGCTCTGATTCGTTTTGAAAACAATTCTTCTCTATCTCTTTCTTCCACTGTGTAATAATAATTTAGGGTTTATGATTTGGTAAAAATATAAATTTTATCACTTTTAACAAAAAAAACGGAAAAATATAATTTGTTTTTTTATAACACAAACTTAATAATTCTTATGAAAAATTGTATATAACCAATAATAATTTTTATTTGTAGATAAAAAAAAATATTTATGATAATTCTAAAGACTTGCTTAAAATTGTCTTTTATTTATTTTAGACAATAAAAGCTACTGCTAATTATTTTGAATTGTCAGTAGCTTTTATTGTTTGGAAACAATACTAAAACTCAATTCCAAATCTATCTGCCAAAGTCTTTAAATCATTCACAACGGGTTCTAATAAATTGATTCCGTTGGCTTTACGTTCTGCTTCTAATGCTCTTTCTGGGTCGCCAGGCACTAATACTTTTTGTCCTTCTACCGACGGAGCGGCATGAAAACGGTCAATCCATCTATCCATATCAGCTTTGAAATCTGCCGCAGGACGGAAGCCATCTATTCGCATCGCTCCCAAAAAATGTCCAGTACCTTTGCCTACTTGTTCGCCTGCTGCCATGAAGCCTGCCGTAGCAAACGGAGGAACCCAAGGACCAAAATTTGCTCCAGATAATACGCCCGAAAATATATCTACTATCGCTCCAAGTCCATAACCTTTATGTGAACCATGCTCACGGTCGCCACCCAATGGGAGCAATGCACCGCCATTTTTCACGGCATTTGAATCATCAGTTGGATTACCATCTTTGTCTTGTACCCAACCAATTGGAGCAGGAGAACCTTTGCGTTGAAGAATTTCCATTTTACCATAAGCAACGGCTGTACTGGCAAAATCCGCTACGAAAGGAGGATTTTTTTCGGCAGGAACAGCTACTGCAATTGGATTTGTACCCAATAATTTTTCTTTCGAGAAAGTTGGCGTTACCAAAGGAGCAGCGTTGGTCATTGCCCAACCAATCATATCATTTTCTAAAGCCATCATGGCATGGAAACCTGCAATGCCAAAGTGATTTGAATTTTGTACTGAAATCCAACCAGAACCCACATTATTGGCTTTTCCCATCGCCACTTTCATGGCATGAGGAGCAACCACCAAACCAAGCCCTTTATCTCCATCAATTACTGCGGTAGAAGGCGTTTCGTGAACAATCTTGATTTGTGGAGTAGGATTCAAGCGTCCATTGTCATATAAACGCACATATCCACTTAAACGAGCCGTCCCGTGTGAATCAACTCCACGTAAATCGGCAGAAATGAGTACCTTTGATGCCAAGAGAGCATCTTGTTCTGGACAACCAATGGCTAAAAATACTTTTCGGATAAAATCTTGTAAATAGCTATATTCGTAAATCATAATTTGATTTGTAAGAGTATGGTGAATTTTGATTCGGCAAAATTACTAATAACTATGACCTTAATGAAATATGTTGGTGTTTGGATTTAGAATATAGTTGATTTTTGAATTTAATTTGCTGATTATTAGTTTGTTATGATTCGTTCATCTTATTCAAAGAATTCGTAATAATTTATGTTTTTTATTGATAAGGTATTTTACTACAATAATTTTAAATTTTAGAATTACCCGCAACATACATTAACTGCTTTATCATCCGTTTTAATCTTGATGACCCTAAGAAATATCATACTAATATTCAAAACTTTTTTAGTTTGTGTACTTTTTCTACAAACTGGATTAATTGTTGATGCTCAAAAAGCAACAAAAGCTCAAAGGAAATCTGCTGGAGTAGGCAGAGATACCTTATTTGTGCGTATTTCAAGAAATGAAAAAGTTGATATTAAACGAACCATCACGGGTAATACTAAAAAGATTGTTGGCAAAAAAGTTATTGAATATCGAGCTTATCGCATTGAATTTAGAAATCCTAAAAAAGTATCTTTGAGACTTGATGTGGAAGATTTATTTCCTCAATCAAAAGATGGTTCAGTTGAAGTTGAAATATTAGAAAGTTCGGATGCCGAAATAGATTTTACGCATGGACGGTTGGCTTGGAATTTTCGTTTGAAACCTAATGAAAAAAAGAACCTTGACGTAAAATATAATGTTACATATCCAAAGAATAAAATCATATTAGGAATCGAAAATGTCCTTCAAATTCAAGCGAATATCCGCAAAACTGTTTAGCTACTTTGTCAAAGGCTTACTTTTGTTAGCTCCTGTTTATATTACGGGCTATATTATTTTTAACCTTTTAGACTCTCTCGATAGCCATTTTTACTTTTATTTTAGAGGTACTGGACTTGCTCTAATGGTGGCAATTATTATGGTAGTGGGTTTCTTGGGTTCTACTTTTATTTCTGTTCCTGTTGTTCAGATTTTTGAAGATGGACTTGCTCGTTTACCTTTGGTTCGGCTCATTTACTTTTCTCTAAAAGACCTTGTGGAGGCATTTGTAGGCGATAAAAAGAAATTTAATCAACCAGTCAAAATACTTTTTAATAAAGAAAATGGAATTCAAAAAATCGGTTTCATTACTCAGTCCGACCTCCAATTTTTGGATATTCCCGAAGATTCAGTAATGGTTTATTGTCCACATTCTTATGCCTTTTCGGGCGAAATGTTTATTGTTCCAACAACCAGCGTAACGTTACTTCATCTTCCAACCTCCGACGTTATGAAAATGATAATTTCGGGTGGCGTTTCTTTAAGTCAAGAAAATAAAAACTAAAACTAATCTATGAACTACTGGCTACTAATTCCCGCAGGAATTGTCATTTTGGCAATTAGGGACATTTTACAAAATCGTCATACCATTCAGCATAATTTCCCTGTAATTGGGCATATTCGCTACATGCTCGAAAAAATTGGGCCTGAAATACGCCAATATTTAGTGGCAAATAATCGAGAAGAATTACCTTTCAATCGGGGAGAACGTGCTTGGGTTTATGCTTCATCTAAGCAAGAAAATAATTTGCAAGGCTTTGGCTCAGACCAAGATTTTAATTCGGTAGGCTATATTTTCATCAAACACGCTATGTTGGGTTATCAATTACCCGCTAATCACCCCAATAAAAAAGAACCAAGTGCTGTGCCATGTGCCAAAACAATTGGAGAATTTCATAAGCGTAAAAAGCCTTACAAACCATATTCAGTCGTAAATATTTCGGGAATGAGTTACGGTTCATTGTCGGCAAAAGCCATTGAATCATTGAATAAAGGAGCAGAAAAATTTGGCTGTTATCATAATACAGGCGAAGGTTCATTATCTCCATATCACAAATTTGGTTCAGACGTAATTGTCAATATTGGAACGGCATATTTTGGCGTTCGGGATGATGAAGGTAATTTTTCGATGGAGAAATTAGTCAAAATGACTACCGATAATCCTTTCATCAAAGCCTTAGAATTGAAGCTTTCTCAAGGAGCAAAACCTGGAAAAGGTGGTATGTTACCAGCCGCAAAAATTACGAAGGAAATTTCTGAAATTCGTCATATTCCGATGGGAAAAGATGCCCTTTCTCCTGCCTTTCACAGTAAATTTTCAACTATTCCAGAAATGGTAGATTTTATTGAAGACATGGCGAATAAAACAGGTGTACCAGTTGGCATAAAATCGGCAGTTGGTAAAACTGAAATGTGGGAAGAATTGGCTCAGTACATGGTTAAAACGGGAAAAGGCCCAGATTTTATCACCATTGATGGGGGAGAAGGTGGCACAGGAGCAGCCCCGCACGCCTTTGCAGACCACGTATCTTTGCCTTTTAATTTTGCATTTACCAAGATTTACAAAATTTTCCAGAAATATGATTTAGCCGATAAAATTGTTTTCATCGGTTCGGGTAAATTAGGTTTCCCAGAAAAAGCCATGATGGCATTTGCGATGGGTTGCGATTTGGTAAATGTTGGACGTGAAGCCATGATGTCGATTGGTTGTATCCAAGCACAGGTTTGTCATACCAACCGTTGCCCTACGGGCGTAGCAACATCAAGCAAATGGTTACAAGCTGGAATTGACCCCGCTTTAAAAAGTGAACGTTTTTATAATTATGTGAAAACGCTTAATAAAGAAATTCTTGAAATTACTCACGCTTGTGGTTACGAGCATCCTTGCCAAATGTCTATGCAAGACGTGGATATGGTAATGGGAGATAACAATAAAACGAGTTCTTTAGCAACGACTTTTGGCTATAATAAAACGGTAGTGCCTTTTGAAAATGTTGATAAATTATTACATAGCGAGTTTTTGGGTGGAGGAAAAGCGGTAATTGCCATTTGATAATTTTAATATTTTTCTCGTTGTCTTTTTGTGTTCATCAATAAAAGAACTATGTTTACTACCGTTATACAAATTTAATCACCTTCTTATAACTATGTTAGATATTGCAAATTCGACATTTCACAGAATAATAACACACAAAATTTTACCAAAAACTAATGAATTAGATGCTTCAGTTGAAGAATATGAGAGTATTTTAAGCGTTGAAAATGAAATTATAGATATTCTTAAAACAAGAATCAATGACGCTTGTGGTCAAGAAAGTAAGTCATTTAATCTTGAAATAAGTGATAGTACGGAAAAATCTTTTTATAATTATTCACATAATTTGAGAGAACTTGATGATACCAATTTTATAAATAGAAGTAAACAAATAGCTTGGCTTCTCGCTGAAAGCCAAGACTCAAAAAGAGTTCCTGGAGGCTATCTAATAATAATAGATGCATCTGATGTGGATAACAAGAAAATTATCATAACGATAAAAGTTGAATTACACGAGGCATTAATTTCTACTCAGGATGAAAATAAAAACTCTAAAATTGAAGTTATAAAAAATATTTTTTTGTCACCATCTGGTAAGTTTTATAAAATTGGAATATTATTTCAAAAAGATAAACTGCAATCAAAACAACCCAATGACTGTTTTGGAAGTATTTTGTATGATGATCAATTTAGACCAGGCTTACAACCAGCGGAATATTTTTATAGTAAGTTTTTAGGGTTTAGTATCGCCAATAATGATAAATTACAGACAAAGGATTTTTATGATAGATTTATCAAAATAATAGAAAGTAATATTACAGATTATTCGCAGCAGAGAGATTTAATTGTTTTTTTGAAGGGGCTTTTCAAATTGGATAAAACGGGATTAATAAATCCCAAAGAAATTGGGGAAAAATTTATAGATGAAAACTTGAGAAAAGCATATAATAATGAAATCTTATCAAGGTTCCCCCGTTCATTTATTAAGAATAATACTCTAATTAATTTTGATTTGAAAAAAAGAAAATTATGTTTCTTAGATAAGGTGAAAATTGAAGCACCTGAAGATGTATTTGAGGAAAATATTTCAATTATTAATAGTCAAGAAGAATTAGATGCTGTATGGGATGATAAAAACCGATATACAATTATAAAAATTAAGGGTTTGCCAAATAGAAGTTAATTATGGAAACTCAAGAACAAAAAGAAGAACAATTAATTAAAGATTATAACAGCTTGAAGCCTAAGCTAATTGAATGGGCAAATTTTGTTGATTTAACTTTGCAAAATATAATTTATACCAACATTGAATCTGCAAGTATCAAAATTCAAATTCCACCCCAATATAGACTTAAATCTGATGAATCTTTAATTGGTAAGGCTTTTTATAATAATCAGTTTAAAAATTCTTCTAAGCCACTAAAAAGAATTGAAGATAAAGTGGGTACAAGAATTGTACTTACTTCCTTAAGAGAGGTTAAAATCGTCAAAGAAATTGTTTTGTCAAATACAGAGTTTTGGAACGTAAGAATAAGTCGTGATCCAGACAAAAGTTTTGATAAAAAACCTAAAGAATTTGATTACACTGCAATTCATTTAAATTTAACTCCGTTGGGTTCTTCTTCAATTTTTAAAGGGTTTTCAAATACAGATTTAGAATTTTATGTTTGCGAATTACAAATTAGAACATTATTACAGCACGCATTTGCGGAAGTAGCACATGATACAATTTACAAAGGAGCATTCTCTTCTAATAATCAATTGGTAAGACTATTGAGTAAAGCGGAAGCTCTGATGGAAGTTACGGATGAATATTTTTGCAATGCTTACGAAACAATGGAAAAGGTTGAAGAATATGAGAAAAGCTTTTTAAACGGTCTAATTAAATTAGCCGAATCAGAACTTGACTTCAAGTTTGATAAGAATTCTATTGATATACCTTTAACAAATGATATTTTCAATATTTTTGAAATTCGTAATATTGAGATAAGAGAAATAGAAAAAAATATCCAAAGAAATAAATCATTATTGAAGTCTCTTTTAGCCAATACGAAATCGTATTTGGGAAGACAACCAATTGTAATACTTATAGCGTATTTAGTATTTTTCGATAGTTCAGAGTTAAAAGAAAAATGGCATTTAGAAGAAAATATACTTAAGGAAATATTTATGAGACTTAACTTTTCTTTTGGTATTGGATAATAAAGTCCCTCAATTTATCTTTGAGGGACTTTTTGGTAAAATGATAAGAGATAAACCTACTCCAACAACTTGGCATACATTGCTGTTATTTTATCCATTTTTGATAAAACAGTTGAGGAAAAGGAATACATTTTTCCGACTTCAACACCTTTATTTTCAAAGGTATAACAGTTATCCTTCACACACTTTTCTTCAATTTCTCGCCAGTCGCCCACAACGCCCGCAATGGCATCGTCAATTTCAGTATTGTTCACTTCCGAAGTAATTAATTGACTGAAATTTTGTTGTAAAAACTCTGCCAAATTTTTCAAACGTAAAGCCGTCGCTGACTCCGCAACGCCCCAAACGTAAGCGGCATAATAAAAAGTAATTCTTTGAGATAACATTCGTTGTCTGCCTGAGGTATTGATATTGTCTGCAATAATGGCGGAAGATACGCCGTCAACTTCTTTTTTTAGACTTCCTGCATATTCTACATAGGCTTTTACAACGTCATCGCAAGCATTTAGAATAGTGGTATTTGTTTCCAAAATTTGCTTGGCATTATCTTTTGAAACTTCCGAAGTAATGAGTTTTTTGTATTCCTTCCAAAGTGTTTCTTCTTTTAGTAATAGTAAATTAATTTTATCGGTCGGGGTGAAAGTCATTAATGATTTTAGGTTTTCTTCAAAAAGAATAATGGAATTATTTCTTTCTCGATTGGCAGCTTCTGTATTGATATTCATCCCGATATACATATACGCTTTTGCCATTCTTTGCGTAAGCATTCGTTGTTTTCCCGAAATATTGACAGATGCCCCTACTGTGATGGTTGATGTAGGAGGAGTGGTAGTTTGAGCATTAATTTTTACTAATGTGAACACCCAAATTGTGGCGGCTACTAAGAATGTTGTTTTCATGATTTTATAATTTACAGTTTTATATTTTGCTTGATTGTTTTATTGTCTTTATACTTTTTGAACCAAAATTTAGCTTTTGTCATATCTCTCGGATTATTACCATACCCTTTGGTATAGATTGAACCCAACATCCATTGAGCTTCTGGAATATCCTGAATACCAGCTTCTTCCAAAAGAGTAATTCCTTTGTTTTCATTTTTTAAACTATCTGCCAATCCTTGAAAATAGAGTCTACCCAATTCAAATTTTGCAAATGTTACGTCCTGATTAGCAGCTTGTTGGAAATGTGAAATTGCTTTTTGGCTATCTCGATGAAGGTTGAAACCTCCTAATTCATAAATCTGTCCTAATGACAAATGCACATCTTTATTATCTTGAAAAGCTAAGGATTTGAGGAAATATTCTTCGGCTAATTTGTAATTTGTATCAATTCCTCCACCAATATTTCGACGACATTCGCCCAAATAACGATAACTTTCTGCGTCCATTTGCGGAGAATCCTTGTATTGATTTAATAACCTGAAAGTTTGAAGCAAATAGCCTGACTTGAATAAATCTTTTGCTTTGGCAATTGATAGAATGGCTTCTTTGTTTTGAATTACTAATGTATTGGAATGAGAAATTGGCTTGGTTTTGCCAATAGATGGGGCTTTCTTCCGAACAATTTTCTTGGTTGTTCGCACAGATTTAGTCTTTTGCGAGTACAAAAGTTTGGGCTTTGCAGGGCGTACCTGAGCCTTGGTGATATTGTTGCTCCCCCAAGCTAACAATATCGTTAAAAGTATTTTTTTCAACGAATTAGGATTGCCTTTTACAGCGGTTTTAACAGAGTTATCTTTAAATAATTACGCTAATTTAGCTTTTAGTTTGTAATGAACAAAAAAAAACCTATTCTCTGAGAAGAATAGGTTTTACTATTTTTGGTATTATATCAGCTTATTGTTTATCAGAACCGTTGGCTTTTGAACGAATAATCTCCAATTGCTTACAGTTTTGAGTACATTCTCCTTGCTGATTAAGCATAAATCGATTATTGTCTTTGTCTAATACTTCGTATTCTCTGGTATTTTCTTTGAATTTAATGTCTCTGAAAGCGAAAGGAATAATTTTGGCATTAAATTTATTAATTAAGCCAACTTGATTTTCTCCTTTAGAGGCAATGGCAAAACCATTTTTGAAGTATTCAAGCGTTGCATAATCAGGTGTGACTTGAATCTTTCCTCTTTGGTCAAGATAACCATATTTACCATTGTCATTCTGTACTAAATAATAATCTTCAGAAGCCATCAAAACTGTTTTAAACTGACATTTTGACAAGTATTTTCCTGTGGTATCTAAGGTTCCCCAAAGCCCATTCTGACGCACAAAGAAGAATTGATGTTTACTAACTGCTTGTACAAAATCGAAAGGTTCTGGCGTAATTACTTTAAAATCATCGCCTCTTACCAGCATAAACTTAACATTCTTATTCTTATCTTCATTACGATATGCCCTAACAACGATACAATTATGCACCATTGAGTCAGTAACGGTATAATTGATTTTTCCAGCATCAGGAAATTTTGTAATAGGTAAAATAACGGTACTGCCATTTACATCAATTACTTTGTCTGCTTTACAAGTGCCAATCTTTTTCCCTTTTTCGTCCAAATTACAACTTACCGTCTCCTTTACCACCAAAAGCCCTTTTTTATTGATTTTACCAACTGATTCATAATCAAATGGAATAACCTCTACGCCTTTCAGATTGATAAAACCAAACTTTAAACCTTTTCCTGCAATCTCTTTACTTACTGGAACTAAATCAAATTCACCCATTGCACCAATGGTATTAAATTGTGGTTCAATCACAGTTTTTAAATCTTTATCAACCAAACCAAAAAGATTATTTTCTCCTTGAATAATTCCTAATCCACGAGCATCAAAATCACTAATTTTTTTGTAAATTTTACTTACTCTAAAATCATTGATATTAATTAATTGTTGCTTCGTTTCGCTAATTCCTTTCACAAAACCATAATTATCAACATCTGTGATAATATTAAAGTCTGGTTTCCACAAAATTTCACCATTTGCATCAATCAAACCTACTTTTTTATTTAGATAAATTTTGAATAAATTTTCTTTTCCAGATGGTTCAATTAAGTCATAATTTACTTCAGAGATTGCACCTTCTCCCAACTTGAAAACTCCCCATTTAGCATTTGTTTTAACGGCTAACGTGTTGTTATTCAGAATGATGATTTCATCATAAATAGCTGAAACAGGTTTGCTTGTCTTATCATAATTGTTATCAATTAAAGCCATTTGATTTGACTTTAGCTTTACTAAAGTTAAACCTTTTGATAGACTTTTGGCATCAATAATATTTTGAAGACTTTCGCTTTCAATCCCTAAGTTATCAACGAAATGCCAATCTTGACGTTTTACCAAAGCTTTCCCGTCGTTAAAAGGCTCGGCTTTTTCGTACTGACAAGCAATTATTTCGTCACCGCAGAGGTTTAAATATCCCCAAACACCATCTTTTTTGATACGAGAAAATCCTTGTTTGTAATTTTCGATAAAACCATATCGTACATTATTTCGGAGTCTGTCTAATGGAAAAGCTAAAATGTCCCGCCCATCCAAGTCTTTGCTTTGCGATAAACCTATTCCAGATTTATTGTTGAAGCAAGTAACTGCATTGGCACTTTTAGTAGGGTCTGCAATATTTTTTGCAGGCTGACTTGCAGGTTTTGTTTCAGAAGATTGATTAGAAACTTGAGTTTGATTGAATTTTAAAATTCTTGCAGGCTCATTTTTTGACTCTAAAGAAGCCAATTGAGAAAATGAGAAGGCATCGGCACTGCCTAAATATGCCAGCAATCCGATTGCTAAACATAGTCGTTTCATAACTTTTATGGATTTTATTAAGTAAGGGTTTCCCCCAAATAATTCTGTGTTCATTTTTCGTGCCAAAAAGGAACGATGTTATGATATCTACGAGAATATTCTTCGGAAAGATTTGTTAATTTTAACTCCTGTGCGGATGGAATTAATATTATCTATCAAGCAATGGCGGGAGCTTGATATGGATGCGGTCTAATAGTTTCAAAAATAATTGAAAGTTCTGTAAAAACCTAATTTATAGGCGTGTTTTTACGTGAAACCACATTTTTAAAATTATGAACGTCGTAAATTGGACGAAATGAGCATGAATAGTTTTATGAAACTTAAAAATAATTGATGAACTTATTGTCAAATTTGACAGTCAATTCTATACCCAAAATAGTAACAATTGGTCAGTAGATGGTAACGCTTAAAAATTTCGTAAAGTAATTTAAAGAGAACTTAAAATAATTAAAAAATTCGGAACTATATACTTATTAATGCAAAACCGCTGACGGGGTGAAAAACCGCCGTCAGGGTTACGGAAGAAGACCCTGACGGCGGTTTTTCACCCCGTCAGCGGTTTTGCATTAATAAGTATATAGTTCCGAAATAAAAACTATTTGAAAGGTATAATCTATTTCAGTTACAAGCCTATAATCATTTCCTTTAATATTAAAAACCACTCTATCATTTGCTACAATACTGGCATTTCCATAGGTTTGTTTTACATCATTTGGCGTATTCCATTCTACTTGTTTTACAGTATTGTACCAATCTAATAGCGGAAATTCTGATGGTGGATGCTGTATCCAAAAATCTCTAATTGTACTCTTTGCAATTATCCTCATATTTTAACATAAAATCATGTTGCGAATATAGCAACTTATTAATGCGTTTCCAAATAAAAAGAGAACCCTATTGAATCGTGTTCAAAAGGGTTCTCTAAATTTCTATTAAAGCACTAACTTATTTACCAATACAAAACTTAGAAAATATATTCGCCAATAAATCATCCGTTGTAATTTGTCCCGTAATCTCTCCTAAATGATGTAAAGCAAAGCGAATATCTTGTGCTAAAAAATCACCTGTAATACTTTGGCTCAATCCTTCTAAAACGTTGTTTAGAGCTTCATTCGTTTGTGAAAGATGTTGATAATGACGAAGATTTGTCACTACTGTATCACCTAATTTTACTTCTTTAGTCTTAACTTTTCTGACCAAAGTATCTTTCAAAAACTCTATATTTTTATTCTCAGAAGCTGAAATCCAAATAATATCTGAATAAGCTGCATCAAATTCAGCCTTTTTGTCTAAGGATAATTTATCTACCTTATTACCAACCAAAAGATACGGTGCATTAAAATCGGCTAATTGCGTTTCAATATCTGATAATTGAATTTCGCTTGCATCAAACAGATAAACAATCAAACTTGCCTTTTCCATTTGTTGCTTGGTACGCTCCACTCCTATCGCTTCAATAGTATCAGTGGCTTTACGTAAACCTGCGGTATCAATCAATCTAAAGCGAATTCCTCCAATAAATAGCTCATCTTCAATTACATCACGAGTTGTTCCTGCAATGTCCGAAACAATGGCTTTTTCTTCGTTTAAAAGTCTGTTCAAAAGCGTTGATTTTCCAGCATTGGGTTTACCAATAATTACCGTTGGAACGCCATTTTTAATAACATTTCCTAACTCAAAACTTTCAATTAAAGGAATTAAAACCATCTGAATTTTGAAAATTAATTGGCGTAAATCATCACGGTCGGCAAACTCTACATCTTCTTCGCCAAAATCCAATTCTAATTCAATCAATGATGCAAAATTGATAAGTTGTTCACGCAATTGAGCAATCTGTTTTGAAAAACCTCCACGGATTTGATTAATTGCCGTTTGGTGTGAAGCCTCTGAATCTGAAGCGATTAAATCAGCTACGGCTTCTGCTTGGGCAAGGTCTAATTGTCCATTCAAAAAAGCTCTTTGGGTAAATTCTCCTGCATTAGCAAGTCTTGCACCTTCTTTGATAATGAGTTTTAGAATTTTCTGAATAATAAAATCTGACCCGTGACAAGATATTTCAATGGTATCCTCACGAGTATATGAAGCAGGAGCTTTAAAGAGCGAAACTAATACTTCATCTACAATCATTTCACCATCTCGGATTGTGCCAAAATGAATGGTATGCGAAGCTTGTTTTTCGAGATTTTTACCTCTAAAAAGCTTGTTCACAATCGAAAAAGTCTCTGAACCAGAGACTCTAATAACGGCAATAGCCCCCACTCCCGACGGGGTTGCAAGGGCTACTATTGTTTCGGAATTTGTCATAAATAATTGCCATCAATAATGGTCTCTTACAGAAATAACCCTAATTACCTCGTCTGTTACTTCATAAACCAAACGGTGTTCTTGTGTAATCCTTCTCGACCAAAAACCACTTAAATTATGTTTTAGAGCTTCTGGTTTTCCCTCGCCCTCAAGTGGCGTTCGTCGTATATCTTTTAATAACTTGATAATTTTGAGGTATATATTCTTATCTTGAGTAAGCCAATCCATAAAATCATTAAATGCTTCATTATCAAATTGTAGCTCTCTTTTCAAGTTCATCTAATTCGTCGAAAGTTAATGATTTAACATTAGTATTCGTTCGGACATTATTAGCCGCTTTTTTTAAGCGTTCTGCTCGAACATTTTCACTTAATAAATAAGTCGTTTCATCAATTTCTTCTACAACAATTTTAAGTGAACGTCCCTTAAAACTTTTCCTCAATGATTCAATAAATTGATTTAACTCATGAGGTTGAATTTGATATGTTGCTGTCATTTTACTTCTGGTTTAAAACTCATACCTAACTTAAAACAAATCCTTCAATTTCATTGCCACACCCATATCTCCAGAAACTTTAATTTTACCGAACATAAAAGCAGTCATCGGGTTTAAGTCTCCAGACATTAAGCCTTGCAAATCACTCATCGATACTGAAATTGTACAATCAGCCACATCGTCAGCATTGGTAACAACACCGTCTGAACCAATTAAAATGTTACCGTTATCAGTAGCAAATTTGATTGATGAACCCAAGCCACCTTTTGCAGCAGCTAAACTTGAAATTTTCCCTGTTAATTCTTCAAATGTCATGTTTTTTAATGATAAATTATGAATGATAAATTATGAATTTGCAAATAACAATGTTGAAAATTAAAGATAAATTAAGACGAAGAAATTAAAGTATTTGTTCATTCATAATTCATTACTCATAATTCATCATTGTATAATCGTAAAGTTAATCTCTCATTTTTGTTTTTAGCTTTAATAAACTTAAATTTATCAAGTTTTTTACAAAAAGGTGCATGGTCAATAAACGAAAAATAATCAATGACCCCGTTTATGGGTTTATCAATATCACTACTGAACTCATCTATGACCTCATAGAACACCCTTACTATCAACGACTTAGAAGAATAAAACAGCTTGGAATGGCTGAATTTGTTTATCCAGGAGCATTGCATACTCGCTTTCACCATGCACTTGGAGCAATGCACTTAATGAACGAAGCCTTACAAACTTTAAGTAGTAAAGGTCATTATATTTCTGAGGAGGAATTGGAATCTGCTCAAATTGCTATTTTATTACACGATGTTGGTCATGGGCCTTTTTCTCATGTGTTGGAACACTTAATTTTAAACCATGTCCCACACGAGCAAATTTCATTCTTGCTCATGAATGAATTGAATAAGCAATTTGAAGGAAAGTTATCTTTGGCAATCAAAATGTTTACGGGTGAATATGAGAGAGCTTTTTTTCATCAATTAATTTCCAGTCAATTGGATGTTGACCGAATGGATTATTTGAATCGTGATAGTTTTTTTACAGGAGTAAGAGAGGGCTTTATTGGAGCAGACAGAATATTAAAAATGCTTGATGTAATTGATAATCAATTGGTTGTTGAACAAAAAGGTATTTATTCTATCGAAAACTTCTTGACTGCAAGAAGGTTAATGTATTGGCAAGTTTACCTCCACAAAACATCCATTTGTGCAGAAACCATGCTGACGCAAATTATCAGAAGAGCCAGAGAATTAATCAAAGCAGGAGAAGATATTTTCGCAACTGAGAGTTTTGGCTTATTTTTGAAAAATGATGTTACTTTAGAAGAGTTTGTATCTGACAAAGCGTATTTAAAAGCTTTTACAGAAATGGACGACCACGATATTTGGGCTTGTATAAAAGTCTGGACAAAACATCCCGATTATTTGCTTTCTGGAATTTGCCAAAAATTGTTAGAAAGGAAATTATACAAAATAATTATTTCCGACCAACCCTTTGAAGAAGCATTTCTTGAAAAAATTAAAAATGATTTTTTAGCTCAAGAAGACATCAATCATGACAATCTATCCTATTTTATGGTACAAGGGGTTATCACTAATGAAGCGTATTTGTCTGAAAAACAAGCCATTAATATTTTAACAAAAAATAAATTGGTAGTTGATATAGCCGATGCTTCTGACTTGCCAACGATTAAGGCTTTAAGTAATGTAGTTAAAAAATACTATATATGTTGGGCAAAGGACGTATATTTGCGAGAATAATATTGTGCAGACTTGAGCCAATTAATTGATTACAGACAAACTTATCATTATTTGCTGATAACCATTAACAGACAAAAATTATAGAATGGAATTTACGGTTGAACAAATTGCTCAAATGCTAAACGGCGAAGTAAAAGGAGATAAATCCTTAAAGGTAAGCCAGTTAGCAAAAATAGAAGAAGGAACAACTGGAAGTATTTCCTTTTTGGCAAATCCAAAATATGAGCAATACCTCTACACCACAACTTCATCAGCGGTAATTGTTGATAATACTTTTGAACCTAAAAAAGATTATACAACAACCTTAATCTTAGTAAAAAACGCTTATGCGGCTTTCACGGCTTTACTTCAAGAATATCAAAAAATACTTGCTCAAAACAAAAAAGGCATTGAACAACCCTCATTCATAAGTTCTTCTGCTAAAATTGGTTTGGATGTTTATATTGGTGCATTCGCCTATATTGGAGATAATTGTAAAATAGGAGATAATACCAAAATATATCCTAATGTAAGTATTTCTGAGGCAAGTATTATTGGGAAAAACTGTACTATTTATGCAGGAGTAAGTATTTATAACAATACAATTATTGGTGATAATTGTGTGATTCATTCGAATGCTGTAATTGGTTCTGATGGTTTTGGTTTCGCTCCGCAAGCAGATGGAACATTTGCGACAATTCCGCAATTAGGCAATGTCGTTTTAGAAAATAACGTAAGTATTGGAGCAAACACTACTGTCGATAGAGCCACAATGGGTTCAACAATTTTGCGTGATGGTGTAAAAATTGACAACTTAGTTCAAATTGCCCACAATGTAGAAGTTGGGAAAAATACGGTTATTGCAGCATTGACGGGTATTTCGGGTTCAACAAAGGTAGGTTCTAATTGTATGATTGGCGGACAAGTAGGAATGGCAGGACATATCACTGTTGCCGACCGAACCATCGTAACGGCACAATCTGGAGTTACTAAAACGGTCAGACAATCAGGTCGAATAATGGCTGGTTCTCCCGCACAGGACAGTCATAATAATTTAAAATCTCAAGTATTATATAAAAATTTGCCTAAAATTGAACAACGACTCAAAGAGGTTGAAGAACAATTGAAACAACAATAAAAGCCTTATTAAATTATTAAATAGGATTCATGTAAAACTCATCAAATCATCCATTTTTAGGTGTAAATGATTGAGATGTTTTATAAAAAAGTAAAAATGAATAATAAACAGCATACCATTCAAAAAGCCATCACATTATCGGGCGTAGGCTTGCACACTGGCGTAGTAGCCAATATGACATTTGTTCCTGCTCCGCCCAATCACGGTTATAAATTCCAACGAATTGATTTACCAAATCAGCCAATTGCTGATGCTGATGTTGATTATGTGGTTGATACATCAAGAGGTACAACTATCGAACACAATGGTGCAAGAATCAATACCGTAGAACACGTTTTAGCCGCAATGGTAGGCTGTCAGGTAGATAATGTTTTGATTCAATTGGATGGACCAGAACCTCCAATTATGGATGGTAGCTCAATTAAATTTGTAGAAGCAATCCTTGAAACGGGTTTGGAACAACAAGATGCTCACCGTAAGTTTTTTGAAATTCCTTCAGAAATACGTTACAAAGACAATGAGCGTGGCGTTGAATTAGCGGCATTACCATTAAATGATTATCGTTTGACGGCAATGGTGGACTATAATTCAAAATTCCTTTCAAGTCAGCACGCAAACTTGACCAATATTAGTCAATTCAATGAAAGTTTTGCTAAATGTAGAACCTTCTGTTTTGTCCATGAATTAGAAGCTCTTTTCAAAGCTGATTTAATTAAAGGTGGAGATTTGTCAAATGCTATTGTTATTGCAGACCGTGATTATTCAGAAGAAGAATTAGACCATTTAGCCGTTGTTTTAGGAAAACCTAAAGTAAGCGTTTCTAAAGAAAAAGGGATTCTTAATAACTTAGAATTATATTATCCAAACGAAATGGCTCGCCATAAGCTATTGGATATGGTTGGCGATTTAGCATTGGTGGGTCGTCCGATAAAAGCACAAATCTTGGCTGCTCGTCCTGGTCATGCTGCCAACGTTGAGTTAGCCAAAAAAATCAAGAAATTGATGAAGGAAACGGAAAAAAATAACGTTCCACAATATGACTCAAAACAACCTCCAATTTTCAATTTCGAGCGTATTTATCAATTACTACCACACCGTTATCCATTCCAGATGGTTGATAAAATCATTTATTTGGACGATGAAAGTGTTGTTGGAATTAAGAATGTTACGATGAATGAAAATTATTTCATGGGGCATTTTCCAAACAACCCAGTAATGCCAGGAGTTATGCAAGTAGAAGCAATGGCACAAACAGGAGGTATTTTAGTATTAAGCTCAGTACCTGACCCAGAAAACTATTGGCCATATTTGGTAGGAATTGAAAACTGTCGTTTCCGTAAAAGTGTAACACCAGGAGACACCGTAATTTTCAAATGTGATTTATTAGCTCCTATTCGCAGAGGAATTGCCAAAATGCACGGTAGAGCTTATGTAAACGGTCAAGTAGTTTGCGAAGCAGATATGACAGCCAGCCTTGTTCGCAAAAATTAAAAAAATAGAGAAGTTAAAAAAGTTAGGGAAGTTAAAATGTTGAAAACCGTATAGAATAAGGATAAACCTATTTTACCGCTATAACTACTTTAACTGTTTAACTAAAAAAAAATGACACAACCGTTAGCATACATACATCCAGAAGCTAAACTTGCCCAAAATGTGGTAGTTGAGCCATTTACGGTCATTCATCAAAATGTAGAAATTGGTGAAGGTTCATGGATTGGCTCAAATGTAACTATTTTTCCAGGGGCAAGAATTGGCAAAAATTGTCGTATTTTCCCAGGAGCAGTTATTTCAGCGATTCCACAGGATTTAAAGTTTGGAGGAGAAGATACCCTTGCCATTATTGGAGACAATACAACTGTCCGAGAATGTGCAACAATCAATCGTGGAACAAATGATAAACATAAAACCGAGATTGGTAAAAATTGTCTAATCATGGCTTATGTTCACATAGCCCACGATTGTGCAATTGGTGACAATTGTATTTTGGCAAATAGCGTGCAAATGGCAGGTCACGTAGAAGTAGGTGATTGGTCAATTATCGGTGGCTCAAGTGCTGTACATCAATTTGTAAAAATTGGTCGTCATGCCATGATTTCTGGCGGTTCTTTAATCCGAAAAGATGTTCCCCCATTTACAAAATCAGGTCGTGAACCGTTGTCGTACGCAGGAATCAACTCTATTGGTTTAAGAAGACGTGGATTTACAGATGAACAAATTGCTCAGATTCAAGAAACCTATCGTTTTGTTTATCTTAAAAACTTAAACAATAACGAAGCACTTTCTGAAATAGAAATCAATCTTCCAGCCTCAGCAGAACGTGACGAAATAGTCAACTTCATTCGCACTTCTGAAAGAGGAATTATGAAAGGACTTTCGTAATAAAGGTGTTGGGTTTTAGTTATTAGGTTATAGGAAATTTTTAATGCTAAAACCTAACAACTAAAACCTGAAACCTACAAACCTATCCATGCAAATCTCAGCAAAAAATCTTGGTAAGAAATTCAGTAATGAGTGGATTTTTAGAAATTTGAATTACGAATTTCAATCGGGAGAATCATATACTTTTGTCGGTGCAAATGGAAGTGGGAAATCAACACTTTTGCAGGTATTATCGGGTTTCACTCCACATTCTGAAGGGGAAATCCATTATCAAATCGGGGAGAAAAATCTTGAAATTGATAATTATTATAAACATCTTGTCATTGCAGCTCCATATCTGGAATTAATTGAAGACTTCACACTATCAGAAATCATTGATTTTCACGTTCAGTTTAAACCCTTCAAAAATCATTTGTCTCCAACAGATTTTACTGATTTTATAGAATTACCACAAGCCAAAAATAAAGCGGTGAAATTCTTTTCATCGGGCATGAAACAAAGAGTAAAATTGGGCTTAGCCTTTTGGTCAGATTCAGAGATATTGATGTTAGATGAGCCAACCTCTAACCTTGATATAAAAGCGACAGAATGGTACTTAAAAAACGTTCAAGAGTATTCTAAAAATAGGCTTCTAATGATTTGTTCCAATCAGCCAAGTGAATATGAATTCTGTAATAATATTCTGAATATTCAAGACTACAAATAGAGTTTAGATGATAGATTTCAGAGAATAGAGTTTAGAGAAAAACTCTCATGTCCTATCTTCAAAATCTGATTAAAGCCTTAATCTCTATACTCTTTCATCTAACATCCATCATCTAATCTCTATAATCTGTACTCTATTCTCTATCATCTATTCTCTACAAGAAGTATTTCCTTCCAAATAGCCTCTAAACGAGGATTTTCATTCAATTTTTCATTCGCAATTTGATTTTTCTTGGCAAATTTCATACGTTCTTCTGTGAGTGGATGAGAACTCAATAATTCGGGTGGGGCAACTTGTGAAGCATCTTCTAAAATCTTAAACAGCCCCAATAATCCTTTTGTAGGAATTTTATTTTCTTTTAAAGTCTTCATCGAACTGTCATCGGCTTCAGCTTCCAATTCTCGTGAATAGCCCAAATTTTGTAATTTATTGGCATTATCTAAAATGATGGCTGTAATTCCATTTAAGTCATTAGTAATCAAAGAAATAAACAAATAGCCTGATAAACTTCTAAAGATATTTTTCAGTGAATGCTTACGAGTTACATGGGCAACTTCATGCCCTAATAAAGCCGCAAATTCTTCCTTATTTTTCATCTTTTTAAGCAAGCCATTGAAAACAACAACATTACCACCAGGAAGTGCAAAAGCATTCACTATTTTTTCATTTACGACCGTTATTTTGATGGGATACGTAGTTTTAAAATCAATTTCTTTGGCAAATTGATTGGCAAGTTTGCTCAAATTTTCATTTTTTGTCAGATTCAACTCACTACTCATTTCACCTTTTTTAGGTGCTTGAATCATGTTATCGAACATCATATCACCCCATTTTATTTCATACTCTTGCGGAACGGTCAAAGCTAAATTTTCAGCAACTGAAGGCAAAATATATTTATAAACGCCCACACAAAGCAATAATAAAACCGCTGTGATACCCACAAACACGCCAAGTCCTTTATTCAATGCCCAAAAATATTCTTTCTTAAAAAACTCATAATCAGGGTATTGTGCAGATAGAGCTTTTACAAAATCAGGGTCATTACATTCAATAGTTTGTTGAGGAAAGTCTCCGTATTTAAAAATATTGGTATTTCCCACAAACTCAGTTTGCTTAATATCCTTCAATTGCCAATGAATGGAAGACATTGTTCCATCAGGTTTTTCAAGCCTAATGTCCCAATGTCCATACGATAATTTTACAGTACCTTCCTGAATAGCAGAAGTTACACCATCAAAATATTTTATCTTAAAAGTATTCATTACATTAAGTCAAGGTCTAACATATCCACCATATCATCACCCGATGCGTCTCTGTATTCTGCTTCAGTTTGTACCAAAGAGTTTCCGTCAAAATCTCCTTGCACCCAAATATTGGACATAAAAAAGCGAAAATTACGAGCTTGAACCCAAGGAAAAGCTAATCCTAAAGAAAAAATCAACATCAAACCATTTACTAATGTCAAAACAAAGAAATCTCCACCTTTGGCAGTTGAACGAATGGGTAGAGCTTTTCCATCTTGTTCTGCATAAACATTTTCGATAAAATACTCAAATAGCTCCATTTGATACCAAAAAAAGTAAATACCAAAACTTAAACCCGTCAGCATTCTTCCTTTAAGATTCAGCCAAAAGAAATCACTTCCATTGCCCGTATATTGAAATGTAATATTCCCAAAACGAATATTACCGATGATATAAGTGCGAAGATTATTAATAAACCAAGAAGTATAAATGCCTAAAGTAATGATAGTTAGAAAGGCATCTTTTAGAAACTGTTTGGTTAAAGTCCCTCTATCACCACGATACCCAAAGTGAATGCCTCGCCAAGAACTTCTTGAAGAACGATACCTCATTGAACCATGTAAAGCGATAGGAACTAAAAATAATAAAATAATATAAAATACAATAATAACCACGAGAGTTACTGTTGTATTTCCTGATAATTGAGCCGAAATTAATGCACCATACAAAATACCAATCACAGCAACAACTTTAATAAAACCTCTAAACATTTCTTTTCCTGTACCATGAAAAGTAAAATTTGAACCATCAAATTCGGTATGTTGATAATTGTATTTTAAAATAGACGCTTTTGCCCAAGGGTAATATAGCCCTAATGTTAAAATAGTTAGTAGCCAATTGACGATGTAGATTTTAAATAATTCAGTGCCATCTCCGTGATAAGTAAATTGTCTGAATTGTGGTTGTTCGTTTTCCATTCGTAGTTTCGGTTTATTTGTTTTAAAAGAATGCAAGAAATAGATTTTTTAAGAATAAACAAAGCGGATTTATTGTACGGTAAATCGATTGATAGTCGATAATGAAAGTTTACCTTTGAAAACAGAAAATAGGATACCTTCCTACATTAAGAAACTTTATATTATCAATTCTAAACAAAATTTTCCTGAGACAGTTAAAATCTTAATACAAAACTTAAAATATGTCACAAATATCCATTTTCTGGTTTCGCCGAGATTTACGTTTACATGATAATGCGGGTTTGTACCACGCCCTAAAATCAGGAAAGCCTGTATTGCCTATTTTCATTTTTGACAAAAATATCTTGGATAAATTAGAAGATAAAAAGGACAAACGAGTACAATTTATCCATAATGCTCTTTCTGAAATTCAAGAGCAATTACAGCAATTAGGCTCAACATTATTGGTAAAATACGGAACTCCCGAAGAAGTTTTCCCTGCTTTGTTGAACGAATATGAGGTGTCTGCAATTTTCACAAACCACGACTACGAGCCTTACGCCCAATTAAGAGATGAAGCCGTCAAAGAATACGCCATGACCGAAACAACTGATTTCTACACTTTTAAAGACCAAGCTATTTTTGAGAAAAACGAAGTTTTATCGGGAGCCGGAACGCCATATACCGTTTTTACACCTTACAGTAGAAAATGGAAAGAAAAAGTCAACGCTTTTTATGTAAAGTCTTACCCGAATGAAAAATATTTTGGCAACTTCTTGAAAACCAATAAAATAGAAATTCCAACCCTTGCCGATATGGGTTTTCAATCGACTGCGACGGTTTTTCCAAAGAAAGAAGTTAGAGAAAGTATCGTTAAAAATTACGCTGAAAAAAGAGATTTTCCTGCAACTGAAGGAACAACAAGATTATCAGTGCATTTACGTTTTGGAACAGTCAGCATTCGAGATTTGGCAAGAACTGCTCAAAAATTATCCGAAACTTGGCTTAATGAATTGATTTGGAGAGATTTCTACTTCAATATTTTGCATCATTTTCCGCACGTCGGGCAAGGACTTGCTTTCAGAAAGGAATATGATAAAATTCAATGGCGAAATAATGAAACCGAGTTTAAAAAATGGTGCGAAGGGAAAACGGGTTACCCAATTGTAGATGCAGGAATGCGAGAACTCAATACCACAGGTTTTATGCACAACCGTGTCAGAATGGTAGTTGCGAGCTTTTTAACGAAACATTTATTGATTGATTGGCGTTGGGGAGAAGCATATTTTGCCCAAAAATTATTAGATTTTGACCTTTCTGCCAATAATGGCGGGTGGCAATGGGCATCTGGAAGTGGTTGTGATGCAGCACCATATTTCAGAGTTTTTAACCCAAGATTACAAACTGAAAAATTTGATAAAAACTTAGAATATATCAAGAAATGGGTTCCAGAATTAAATAGTTTCGACTATCCTCTTCCAATGGTTGACCATGATTTTGCCAGAAAAAGAGTCTTAGAAGTATATCAAAAGGCATTGAAAGGTGGTGAGTAGATATTAGGTTTTAGTTGTTAGGTGTTTGGTTTTAGGTATTAGTTATTCTCTAAGACCTAAAACCAAACACCTAACAACTTTACTCTCAATAAAACTTCATACTATTTCTAAGTCCTGAGAATTTTTTAATATCTAAAGCTAAAGAACCTATTTTCAACTCTACTTCTGCACGTACTGGAATCTTATTGGCATCGTCTGTAACCCATAATTTCACTGCTTCTTCATCTTGAAAAAAGTTATTTTTAGGTAATTGAGGGGTAATTTTGAAAGTATTAATTTTCCCAAACTTGGTTTTAACCACTTCTTTACCTCGATATTTCAGTCGCATATTATAAACTTCTCCTTCAAAAAAGAAAACAACTGGCACACTTTCTCCAATTGTCATTTTTGAGAAATCAATCGTTCTCAAAAAATAGTATCCACTCACTACATCTTGAATATTATCAGGTACTTTGTACGTTTTTTTCTCATTATCATCGTCCAAATCATACTGTTTTGCCGTATTTGAGGTATGATTAAAGACAATTTTTTGCTCATTCTTGTACGTTCCTTCCTGTTTTTTCTGATAAAATTGTTGTGGCAAAATTAAGTCTGTATCAATATAGGATGTCCAAACGTCACGGACTTTTGTGAACCAATCTGTCATACCGAGCGTACGAGCTACAATATCAACTTTGTAGCATTGGCGACCATTTGAATTTTGGAATTTATCATCAACATCAACGATAGCTTCGGCGGCATTCACAAATCCATAGTGAACACGATATTCAATATGTTCGCCCGTTGTAAAACTATTTTGTTCTATAACACGCTCACGTTCAGCCGATTTGAAACTCAAAGCTGTAAACAAAAAGGAAGCTGCAAAAAATAATCTTTTCATTTTGGTTTATACTATTCGTTATATTTTGATTTCATGTATTGTAAAAAAGCCTCAAAATCTCCCTTAAATTTATCCCTAAACATTATTTCAAATTCATTTTTCTTTGAATTATAAGTCTTAAAACTGACAAAATAAGCATTATTGGGCAAATCATTTTTATTCAACTGATGCTTCGGAAGGTTGGGTAATTGAGCATAAATTGAATCTTTACTACGCTCAATTTTTTCAATTAACGCATATTTTAAGGAATCCTTATATTTCGACGAATAATTAGGCTTAAAGTTTCGGTAGAGGCTATCTAATTTTATCGTTCCTCGATTGAGATGCCGAATAAATTTATCTCTAAAAACTCTACCTTGTACGTATTTTTTATAAATATCAGAATCACTTCCATGCTTATATTTCAGAAAACGTTTTGCTCCATAATCACCCACAAAATTGGCTAAATTCTCACTGGTTTCATGGTTATTTTTTACATAAATCGTTCCATGCGTCATTTCGTGGATAATTAAACTCGCCAACTTTCCATCTGAATAATACAACATACTTGACAAAATAGGTTCTGGCAACCATCCCAATGTTGAATACGCAGCCGCTTGCCCCATTTCTGTATCATAACCTTTTGACTTCCAATACTTTTCTTCTTTAACTGCCGCAGTAGAATCAAAAAAACCTTTGTAACTGAAATTGCCTATAAAAAGCCCCACAATAGGAAAATTAAACATTCTGGCTTCCATTTTATAGCGTTCAGCTACCGTGAGTAAATGCACCAACGGTTTTCCTTGTTGGTCGTAAAGTGTTTGATAAACATTGGGATTATCTTGTAAATTGAGTGAATCAATGGCATATTTTCGAACTTCTTGAATATACAAAATTCGTTTTTTCAGGGAGTCAGGGACAGATTTGTCTTGCAAAACTTCCTTTAATGGACGAGTATTAAAAGCTACGTCTAAACCACCTTTAGCTTGTTGATAAAGATAAACGACCCAATCTTTTTGCCAAACAATAAACCCCAAGATTAGTAAAAATGCCATCAAAAAACGTCTTTTCTTACGTTTATTTTGAATTTGTTGCTGATAAAAAAACATACTTTTAGAGGAATTGCAATTCGGTTTCTGAGTAATGCTGTAAATATTGATAGAATGTTTAGCCTAAATATCAACATTTTATATCTGAAAATAAATGGATAAATCCGAAAAGTAATACAAATAACTAGTCTTGTTTCATATCCCCATAAAAAATATCCGTTTTTATTTCGTCTTTTCATTGACAAGCCCTATCTTAAAATTGTATATTTGCAAGAATCGTATTGAGGTCGGAAGTCTTAGGGCAATAGGCTTTGGTATAAAATCAAGATTTTCCAACTGTGAAAATCAGCTAAACCATATCCTTTTATTTATCCCAAACAATACAAAACCAACAGACAGATGATTCCAGGCGAAAAAACCGCAAACATTATTAGAATGAAACTCTCTGAATTTAGATTCGATCTACCCAACAATCTTATATCACTTTACCCAACCGAAAATAGAGGTGAATCGAGAATGATGGTTGTTAATCGTAAAACACAAACCATCGAACACAAAATGTTTACGGATATTTTGGATTATTTTGATGACGGCGATGTAATGGTAACGAATGACACTAAAGTTTTTCCTGCTCGTTTATTTGGTCAAAAAGAAAAAACAGGGGCAAAAATTGAAGTTTTTTTACTCCGTGAATTAAATCGTGAACACCGTCTTTGGGACGTTTTAGTTGACCCAGCTCGTAAAATCCGTGTAGGTAATAAATTGTACTTTGGTGATAGTGACTTAGTTGCCGAAGTAATTGATAATACTACTTCTCGTGGACGTACAATCCGTTTCTTATACGATGGCGACCATGATGCTTTGATGAAACAAATCCATTTATTGGGTGAAACACCACTTCCAGACGAAATCCGTTTCAAACGTAACGTTGAACCTTCTGACGAAGAGCGTTTCCAAACAATTTATGCGGATAAAGTTGGTGCGGTTGCGGCTCCAACAGCAGGTATGCACTTCTCTAAAATCATTATGAAGCGTTTGGAACTGAAAGGAATTGAGTTTACGCCATTAACACTTCATGTTGGTTTAGGTACATTCCGTCAAGTTGATGTTGAAGATTTGACAAAACACAAAACTGATTCTGAAAACTTCAACATCACGCAAACAACTTGTGATGTTGTAAACTCAGCAATTGACAATAAGAAAAGAATTTGTGCAATCGGAACAACTTCAATGAGAGCTTTAGAATCTTCTGTTTCGGCAGATGGTCACTTGAAGCCAATCGAAGGCTGGACAGATAAGTTTATCTTCCCTCCTTACGATTTCAGAATTCCAAATGCACTTTTAACAAACTTCCACTTACCTGAATCTGTATTAATTATGATGACTTCAGCTTTCGGTGGGTTTGAGTTAGTTCGTGAGGCTTATGAAATTGCTATCAAAGAAAAATACAAATTCTTTACGTATGGTGATGCCATGTTGATTATCTAATTTTAAAGTAACACAGACTTTAGTCTGTTGTATTATTTACAGACTGAAGTCCGTGTTACTTTAAATATCTAAATTCATTTGAAGTTAAATCTTCCAATTTCACCTCTCCTATTCTTACTCTGACTAATTTCAGAACTTCATAGTCTAATTTATAGCACATTCTTCGTATTTGTCGATTCATTCCTTGAATTAAAATAATTTTAAAGGTAAATTCATTCACTTTTTCAACTCTACAAGGCAAGGTTTTTCTCCCTAAAATAGTGATTCCTTCTGACATTTTTTGAATAAAATCTTCATCAATGATTTTGTCAACTGTCACTAAATATTCCTTTTCCGTTTGATGCTCACTTCTGAGTGTTTTGTCAAAAAGTCGCCCATCATTGGTTAAAATCAGCAATCCTTCCGATTCTTTGTCTAATCTTCCAACGGGAAAAAGTTCTTCTTCAAAAGGTAAAATGGCTTTTAAATTATCTTCTATTTCAAGGTTTAAGGTAGTTTCAATTCCTCTTGGTTTGTAATACACAATATAAAGAAATTGCTTTCCTTCTTTCAAAACCTGTTCTTCGTAAACCACAGAATCTTCTGGATTAATCACCACATTTTCAAAAACAGGAGTATCGTTTACCAATACTTTTCCTTCTAAAATCAACGCTAAAGCATTTTTATTAGAAATTTGTAAGCGTTTTACCAAAAGATATTGAAGCCGTTTTCTAAAAGTCATTTTCTGGGTAGAGACGTTGCCCGCAACGTCTGTTTATTTCCATTAATAAATAGATGTTGTTGAAACATAATGATATATTCCATTAATCAAAAGACGTTGCAGGCAACGTCTCTACAAAAGACCATCATCCGCAAAACTCAGATATGCTTTATCGGTAAATATCACATGGTCTAAAACAGGTACTTCCAAATACGTACCAGCTTCTCTCAGTTTTTTAGTTAAATTTTTATCCGCCTGACTCGGTGTAAGATTTCCCGATGGATGATTATGGGCAAGAATAATAGCACTGCAAAGATTCTCCAAAGCCACTTTAAAAATCATCTTGGGGTCAGCAACCGTTCCAGAAACGCCTCCGCTACTGATTCGTTCACATTTTAATACGTGATTGGCTCGGTTTAAAAGAATAATCCAAAACTCTTCGTGTGGTAAATCCATCAAATGTGGCTTTAAAACTTCGTAGGCATCACGTGAGCAAGTAATTTGTGGACGTTTGGGGGCTTCGCTATCTTTACGCCTTCTACCAATCTCCAAAGCACTCACAATAGTAATTGCCTTCGCTTCGCCAATTCCTTTGAATTTAGAGAGGTCTTTGACCGTCAGACGAGCTAACTGATTCAAATCATTACTGACACTTTGAAGAATGAGTTTTGCCAAATCTACAGCGGTCATATTTTGAATTCCTGTTCCAATGAGGATACCCAGTAATTCAGCATCTGACAATGCCGATTTCCCTTTCAGTAGAAGTTTTTCTCTTGGGCGGTCTTCTTCAGCCCAAGATTTAATGTTTAGGTGATTATTTTCGTAGAGATTCATTTTTATCGTTAAAAGTGTATTTTCTCGATAAATATAATTGAATTACATGTAAAACAAAAAGACCTTACTTTTCAGTAAGGTCTTTTCAAACAATATCTTTAAGCCATATTAAGCTATTTTATTCACTAACTTAGCTAACTTTGATTTCAAGTTAGAAGCTTTATTTTTGTGAATAATGTTTCTTTTAGCTAATTTATCTAAAGCAGAAGAAACTTTTTTGTAAAGGTCAGTTGCAGTTACTTTATCATCAGTATCACGCAATTTTCTTACCATCGAACGGGTAGTTTTATGCTGATAACGGTTACGTAATCTTTTTGCTTCGTTAGCTCTGACTCTCTTTAATGCTGATTTGTGATTTGCCATGTTTATTTCCCGAATAAATATTGGTTTTCTGTTTTCTAAATTTGAAGTGCAAAGGTACGGCTTTTTTATTAAATCACAAATTGGAAAAAGTAATAAATTAGCTCGTCGGTAGTATTAACTTAAATATTTACTTATACATTTATGTAAAAAAACAATAATTATTTCATAACATTCACACTATCAATTACTTAATAAAAGATAAAAGTATTAATCTCCACATCTAAAAGCGTATTTACTTAAACTACAATTTCAAACTTTATGCAAAAAACATTCTACTATTCATGCTTATTTTTGTTTTTCATTACTCCTCTAACCATTGTTGCCCACAAAATTCAAAGTAATATCAATAAGGATTATACTGAAAAATATCCTAAACAACATTCCATTTGGGGATTTTTTGCTCATCAACGCATCAATCGTTTGGCAATTTTCACGCTTCCGCACGATATGATGCCTTTTTACAAAACACACCTTCGGTATTTGATGGAACATTCCGTTGCACCCGACCAAAGGCGTTACGCAGTCAAAGACGAAGCCCCACGCCACTATATTGACTTAGATGCTTACGGCGATAGTGCTACTTATAAACTTCCTATCTTTTGGAAAGATGCCGTTGAAAAATTTACGGAAGATTCCTTGCTCAAACATGGTATTGTTCCTTGGCACATTCAATTCATGAAATTTCAATTAACAAAAGCTTTTCAAGAAAAAGATGCTCAAAGAATCTTGAGGCTTTCGGCTGAAATTGGACATTATATTGCCGATGCCAACGTTCCCTTACATACAACTTCAAACTATAACGGTCAGAAAACCAATCAGATAGGCATTCATGGCTTTTGGGAATCTCGTTTGCCAGAATTATATTCGGATGATTACGATTTCTTTGTGGGAACTGCTGAATATGAACGATTTATCGGTAAAAGAACTTGGCAAGCCGTCAGAAATGCCAATTCTGCTTTGGATTCCGTTTTGGTTTTTGAGCGACAATTAAATGTTAATTTTAAGGAAACCAAGAAATACAGCATTGAAGAACGAAACGGACAAAACATCAAAGTTTATGCTAAGGATTACGCTAAAAAATATCATCAATCGCTTAATAATCAAGTAGAAAGACAAATGAAAAGTGCTATTAAAATGATTGGAGATTTCTGGTTTTCGGCTTGGGTGGACGCTGGGCAGCCCGATTTGACGGCACTTTTAGACTTCAAATTATCTGAACAACAGAAAAAAGAGGAAGAAAAAGAGCAAAAATCTTGGATAGAAAAATTGTTTAAAGTTCGTGAGGAGAATTGACTATGGCACGCAGATAACGCAGATACTTCGCAACGCAGATTTTCGCAGATTTTCATTTTGTGTCATGTATTTTATAAAGGTAAATTGTCAAATTTTCTCTTTTAAAATCTGTTAAAATCAGCGTTGCCACAAGGCATCTGCGTCATCTGCGTGCCATAATCATTATCTTTGCACTATGAAATCACAAATCATTTTAAAAACAGGTAAAGAAAATCCTGTAAAACGCTTTCACCCGTGGGTATTTTCGGGAGCAATTGCAAAAATTATTGGCTCACCCAAAGACGGTGAAGTGGTGGACGTTTTAGATTCGTTTAAAAACTATCTTGCCACAGGACATTACCATGAAGGCAGTATTGCCGTAAAAATATTCTCGTTTAAGGAAATTGAAGATGAAGTAAATTTTTGGTTTGAAAAAATTCAGAAAGCTTACGATGTACGTCAATTAATTGATTTTCAAGACACTAACTGTTTTCGTTTGATTCATGGTGAAGGCGATGGTTGCCCTGGACTCATCATTGATTATTATAATGGCGTAGCAGTTTTTCAAGCTCATAGCATTGGAATGTACCTTGAAAAAGAGAAAGTTTCACAGGCTTTGCAGAAAGTTTTTGGCGATAAATTATTGGCAGTTTACGATAAGTCTCACGAAACTCTACCAAAACAGTTTGCGGAAAATGTAAAAAATGGCTATTTATTTGGTCAATGCACTGTTCCACACGAAGTTGCTGAAAATGGTTTTAAGTTTTTAATTAACTGGGAGACGGGTCAAAAAACGGGCTTTTTCCTTGACCAAAGAGATAATCGTGCATTGTTAGCCAAATATTCTAAAGGCAAAAAAGTTTTAAATTCATTCTGTTATTCGGGTGGATTTTCGATGTATGCTTTAGGGGCTGAAGCGGAATTAGTGCATTCGGTGGATGTTTCTCAAAAAGCCATTGATTTGGTTACGCAAAATATTGAAGCTAATAATTTCCAAGATTTGAATCACGAATCTTATGCAGAAGATGTGATGAAATATTTGAAGGCAAACGACCAATTTTATGATTTAATCGTGCTTGACCCACCTGCTTATGCTAAAAATGTAGCAACTCGCCACAATGCTATTCAAGGTTATAAAAGATTAAATGCTGAAGGATTTAAACGTTTGGCAAAAGGTGGAATTTTGTTCACTTTCTCATGTTCGCAGGTAGTTGACAGAGAATTGTTTTATAATACTGTTGTTTCTGCGGCTTTGGAAGCGGGCAGACAAGCAAGAGTTTTACACCATCTCACTCAACCTGCCGACCACCCCGTAAATTTCTTTCATCCAGAAGGAAGTTATTTAAAAGGTTTGGTTTTGTATGTTGAATAAATGCTAAGGAGACTAAAATCAGAACAGATACAACAAGAAAAGGGGTATGATTTGAGAAATCATACCCCTTTTTACTTTTACTCTTTTCTTCATTCCTCCTATCTTAATCCACAAATCTAAAGATTCTACTCCATCTAATTTTGCTTAAGAAAGATTTATTAGGGTCAAGTGACATCCAAACGAAAACAGCTTTTCCAACTACGTGATTTGCAGGAACAAATCCCCAATAACGTGAATCGGCTGAATGATGACGGTTATCTCCCATCATGAAATAATAGTCTTGTTTGAAAGTATAGGAAGTAATCGTTTTTCCATCAATACTGATTTTATAACCTTCAACCACTACATTTTTATTACCTTCATAATATTTGATGATATACTTATACTTGTCAACACTTTGTGAGTCCAATTGGATAGTTACACCTTCTTTCGGAATCCAAAGTGGTCCATAATTATCTTTATTCCAAACATAAGACTTACCCGCCATTGGTGTTGCAGAGGCTTCATTAGTCATGCCATCTTCACCGTCTGGTGTTCCTTTGGGTGCTTTCAAGATTTCAGCACTTACAAAAGTTTTCAATTTTTTAAATTCTTCAATATTTTCAGAATACGTATTTACAACGTAATCATGAAGTCCCGCAATCGTCGAATCTTGAGCAGTCAATTGAACTTCTTGCCAGTTATAATTTGGCTGTCCAGTGGCATCAATACCATTGGCAATATCATATTTATCAAAGAATTCATCTGTTAAAGTTTCCTTCACTTTAATCAAATATTCGTGTTGCATACGCTTTGGATTTTCCATTGGTTTTCCATCAATGTAAACTTGCGTATCACGAATTTCTAAAGTTTTGCCTGGTGTTCCTATACAACGTTTGATGTAATAAGTACGTAAGTCAACGGGTGCATCTCCATCGGGTGCATAGTTTGGCACATTAAATACAACGGCATCACCTTGTTTAACGTCTGAAAAACCTGGCAATCTTTTAATTGGTAAATCTAACCAAGTTAAATATGAAGGTAAATCTGTACCCCAAATTTTCTGGTGCGTTAAAGGTACTTGCAAAGGCGTTTTAGGAGTACGAACTCCATAATGCAACTTACTCACAAACAAAAAATCACCAACCATCAAAGAACTCTCCATTGAGGGTGTTGGAATTGTATATGCTTCAAAAAAGAAGAAACGAATAAGTGTCGCTGCAACTACCGCAAAAACGATTGAATCAAGCCACTCACGAAAAGCTGATTTCTGAACTGGTTGTTTTTTTTCTGACATTTTATATTAAAATAAATTCTAATGATTCTTAACTTAATTGTTTAGTCGCAATTTGATAGAAAGAATTACAAATTATTTGAACTATGATTTGAAAAAATAAAGATTTGAAGGATATTTCTTTTGTTGAAATTATCCTTCAATCTTTTAATCCTAAAAATGATAGTTTAGACAATACTCAACAATTCTTTCATGCCAAATACACCTTTTTTGCCTACAATCCATTCTGCGGCAATAACTGCCCCCAAAGCAAAACCTTCACGCCCGTGAGCGATATGAGCGATTTCAATTTGGTCAATTTCTGAAATGTATTTTACAATATGTGTTCCTGGAACTTTCCCTTCTCTTGCAGACCAAATAGCTACTTCATTATCTTTAGAAAGCTCGTTATTAGTCCATTTATCTTTTCCTTCTAAATTTTCAATAATTCCCTCCGCAATGGTTATTGCCGTTCCAGATGGAGCATCTTTCTTTTCAGTATGATGTATTTCCGTAGTAGAAACGGTATATTGTTTTTGAGGTGACATCAAACGAGCCAACGTTTTATTTAATTCAAAGAATAAATTAACACCGATAGAATAATTTGATGACCAAAAAAATGCACTCCCTTTTTCATGAGTAAGTGCTTCTAATTCAGGCTTTTTATCAAGCCAACCTGTCGTCCCACAAACTACAGGAATCCCTTTTTCAATGCAAGTTTTAACATTTTGGTAAGCAGAAGAAGGATGACTGAATTCAATTACTGCATCTACCTCAGAAGCAGAAAGGTTTTCAAATTCTTGACGATTATCTACATCGATACGGGCAATAATGTTATGACATCGGCTCTGAGCAATTTTTTCAATAACTTTACCCATTTTGCCGTAACCAAGTAATACTATATTCATGTTTTTTTTAGGTAGTAGTTATGAATTATGAGTTATGAATTATAAGTTATGAGTTATGAGTTATAAGTGGTAAGTCGTAAAATTTATCGGAAAATCACTCCGCAAATTCATAACTCATACCCCATTACTCTTTACTCTTTACTCTTTACCCTTTACTCTTTACTCTTAACTAAATTTATTTGAATGCGAATGTTAATTTTGCTCCAAAAACTGGCGTTGCCATATCTGGACTCGTAATGGTTGGTTGTATTTTCAATGAAATATCATCGGTCATATCAAAAGTTTTCAAGTGAGCCGTTACGTTGGCATCAATGATATTAGCTGCCCAAACAACGGCTAACAATAAGTATGAGCCATCTCTATTTCTTCTATATCCCGACACAATGGTATTCAACTGACTTACGTTCAAATCTCTTGACACATCTTGATTGTAAAGAGTTACGGGTATCGTTGAAGCTGTTGCCTGTTGGTCGTAGGCTTTTTGTAAGTTTCCTTTGTAATAATGATAACGTGTATCATTATAAATAATAAAAAAGATATTTACACCAAAAGCTCCAGCAATAAACGGCAATTTCCAATACTGACGATTATTAATTTGTCCCCAACCTGGTACCATTGCCGAACGAATCGTTGATACTCTTGGGATAATTTTATAGAACTTCTTTAAGGAATCTTTCTTTGACATTGTCTTCACCAAAGTATCTTTTGCCATGATTTTTGAGGAATCAACGACATTTTTTTGGGAGAAAACTTTTGCAGAAAAAGTCACTAAAAGAAGTAAAAACAATAATTTTTTCATCTAAATTTTTTAAAAATCAAACGCAAAATTACCGTTTATATTCTTGGTACTAAAACGATTTAAGATTTTTTAATATTGGTATCAAGAAAAAAGGGTCAGATTTTAGTTGTTAGTTTTGAAAGCTAATCACTAAAAGTTAACCCTTTTAATCTTCTACGCTTTAATCGCTAATAAAATTTTATCTAATTCTTCTTGTGAAGTAAATGGTATTTTAATTTCGCCTTTACCTTTTTCATCTGCCTTCACCACTACTTTTGCACCAAAATAAGCCTGTAATCTAAATTGCAAACTTCTTATTTCTTGCTTAATGCCTCCACCGATTGCCTTTTTAGCGGTATTTACTAAATTAGAGTCTGCTAAATCTCTAACGGCTTCTTCCACTTTTCGTACTGACCAATCATCTGAAATTATTTTCTTGAAAATATCTAACTGTTGTTCACGGTCAGTAATATTGATAATCGCTCTGGCGTGTCCCATCGAGATTTTCATATCTCTTAAAGCCACTTGAATAACATCTGGTAATTTCAGAAGGCGAATATAATTATTTACCGTTGTTCTGTTTTTCCCAACTCTATCTCCCAACTCCTCTTGCTTCAATGAACATTCAGTAATCAAACGCTGATAACTTAGTGCAATTTCAATCGCATTTAAGTTTTCACGCTGAATGTTTTCAATCAATGCCATTTCAAGCATTTGTTGGTCATCAGCAGTTCTTACATAGGCAGGAATTCTTGTCAATCCAGCACGTTTCGATGCTTGCAAACGACGCTCTCCAGAAATCAATTGGAATTTATTAGGGCCAATCTGACGAACCGTAATTGGTTGAATAATTCCTTGTACTTTGATTGAATCTGCTAATTCATTAAGTGCTTCTTCATCAAAGTGAGTACGTGGTTGATAAGGGTTTGTTTCAATCAACTCAACCGAGATTTCATTCATTGAACTGATTTGTTCAAACCTTGAAGGTCGCTCCATTGGAGTAACTGGTTGACGAGGTTGAACATTATTTACTTCGTCAGAATCTTGAAGTAAAGCTCCTAAGCCTCTTCCCAATCCGACACGTTTTTTCATTGTTGGAATTTCTACTTTACTCATTATATTTTAGTTTTTAGGTGTTGGGGGTTAGGAGTTAGGGCTTAAAGGTTAGAGATGCAATTGCGATAATTCTATTGCTTGAAATCCCTAACACCTAATCCCTAATCCCTAACACCTAACCTCTACTCTTGTGTAACGTATCCATTTTTTGCCAAAACCTCACGAGCGAGATTAAGGTAACTAATTGCTCCTTTACTTTCAGAATCGTGGGCGATAGCAGGAACACCAAAGCTTGGAGATTCAGAAAGACGAATATTTCGAGGAATAATGGTATTGAAAACCATGTTATGAAAGTGAGCAGTAACCTCTGCTACAACTTGATTAGAAAGGCGAACACGTAAGTCGTACATCGTCAAAAGAATACCTTCAATAGCAAGATTTGTATTCAAACGAGACTGTATAATTTTTACTGTATTCAATAATTTACCGAGACCTTCAAGAGCGAAATATTCACATTGTACTGGAATAATCACTGAATCAGCCGCAGTGAGGGCATTAATAGTAATCAAACCTAATGATGGAGAACAGTCAATGATGATAAAATCGTAATTGGCAGAAATTGGCTCTAACGATTCCTTCATTTTTTGTTCACGGTCACGCAGGTTAATCATCTCGATTTCAGCTCCAACTAAGTCAATATGCGAAGGAATGATGTGTAAATAAGGCAGGTCAGTAGCAATAATAATATCCTGTGCCAAAACGCCATCAACCATACATTCGTAAATCGAATTCTCAATTTCTTTGGGATTGTACCCTAACCCAGAAGTAGAGTTGGCTTGCGGGTCAGCATCTACAATGAGCGTCCTGAACTCTAATGCAGCCAAACTTGCCGCTAAATTAATGGTAGTTGTGGTCTTTCCTACACCGCCTTTTTGGTTGGCTATGGCAATTATTTTACCCATTTTAAGTTTTTTCTGATTCTCGACTTCAAATATCCGTCTTTCCATCCATATTTACAAAGATGTGTTCCACAAAATGTTTCACGAATGGACTTTTTAGCTTTAATTATTGCAAAAATCAAGTGGAATGATTTAATAAAACTACGTTAAATTGAGATAAAACACATTTTTACAAAATGAGATTAAGTCAATGTTAAATAAAAAAAACGGCTCATAATCTCTGAATAATCCAAAATCATGCCCATAAAAGAAAGTTTTGGTTCTTGGAAAGAATTGTTTGAACGCTTCATTAAATGTAAATTAGCACGATTTTAGAATATACCAATATTAATCTTTTCTTTAATATTATTAAATTTTCTTAACATAAAACTATATGTCATCAACATCCACTGAAACAGAAGTAATTAAGTCCGACAAGTATCCTGCCGCCATTCCGTACATTATCGGAAATGAAGCCGCCGAGCGATTTAGCTTTTACGGAATGAGGTCAATTTTATCCATTTTTTTAGTTGCTCAATTTTTTAATCCCACAGGAAATCCTGCTTTAGTGGCTGTTGCTGAAGCAAAATCAAACGAACAAGTTCACCTTTTTGTTGCTTTAGCTTATTTTACGCCCATGATTGGTGCTATTATGGCAGACTGGTTTTTCGGAAAGTATAAAGTTATTCTCTATGTATCAGTGATTTATTGTGTGGGACATTTGTTTTTAGCATTGTTTGACCATGATTTAACTTGGTTTGGATACGGGCTAACCTTAATTGCCATTGGTGCTGGTGGTATTAAATCATGTGTATCAGCAAACATGGGTGACCAATTTAATAAAACCAATGAACATCTGATTTCAAAAGTATATGGTTGGTTCTATTTTGCTATCAATTCTGGCTCTGTACTTTCCAATTTCTTTATTCCAATTTTATACAAAAACTATGGTGCATCGGTAGCATTTGGTATTCCAGGAATATTAATGGCTTTGGCAACTTTAATATTTTGGTTGGGTAGAAAAAAATATATCATTGTGCCTCCATCAGGAGTAAATTTTGACTTAGCCAAAATAAAAGATGGTCTTGCCGCAGCTGGTCGTGTATTAGTAGTATTTATGTTTATTCCGTTGTTTTGGGCATTATGGGACCAAAATCTTTCAGAATGGGTGCTACAAGCGAGTCATTTAGACCTTGAATTATGGGGTGGCGTTACTGCATTACCAAGCCAAGTTCAATTAGCGAATCCTGTTTTCTTGGTAAGTTTCTTGCCTATTTTTACTTACGTTATTTATCCTTTCCTTGAAAAAATAAGAATTATTCCTACTCCACTCAGAAAAATTGGCGTTGGATTATTTTTAACAGGAGCTTCTTTTATCATCATTGCTCAAGTACAAGAAGCAATTGATGCAGGTGGACATCCTTCAATTTGGAAGCAAATATTCGCCTATCTAATATTAGCTTGGGGAGAGATTTTAGTTTGGGTTACGTGCTTGGAATATGCCTACACGAACTCACCTAAATACATGAAAAGTACAATGGCTGCTATTGGTTTATTAACCGTTTCATTGGGCAATTATTTAGTGGCTTTAATGAATGAAAGTATCTCAAATGGTGGTTATTTCGCACAATATACGGGAGCAAGTTATTATTGGTTTTTCGTAAAATTGATGTTTATTGAGGCGGTCATATTTGTCTTAGTTTCAAAATTCATTAAGGAAAAAAGATACGTAGGAGAAGATTAGTTATCAGTGATTGGTAATTGTAACTCATAAAAAAAGGTAGTCAAATTGATTTGACTACCTTTTTTTATGTTAAATCACTGATAAACTAATAACGAGTTACCAATAACTAACTACTAATTATCTTTCTTGATATAAGTTTTGTTACCATTTGAGTTGATGTAATAACGACCTCCACGTGGACCTTCGTAGATGGTACGACCTTTATCATCTTTACCCGTAATTTTATCGTCTCCAGCAGATGCTTTCTCTGTTGCTTTATCAGCTTTCTTAACCGTTTTAGGTTCTGGCTTTACCGTTGGGTTTTTATCAGCTACTTTCTTTGAATCTACTTTTTCTACCTTCTCTACTTTTTCTTTCTTTTCTTTTTTCTCAGCTTTTTCAGCGTCTTTTTCTTCTTTAGATTTTTTCTCTTTTTTCTCAGCTTTAGGCTCGTCAGCTTTCTTTTCTTTTTTCTCTTTTTTATCAGCTTTAACTTCTTTTTCTACTTTCGCTTCATCTTTTGCTTTTTTCTTAGCATCTTTTTCGGCTTTTTTTGCGGCTTTGTCTGCATCCTTAGCAGCTTTATCTGAGTCGTCTTTTTTATCAGCTTTCTTTTCTTTTTTCTCTTTCTTTTCTTTTTTCGCTTTAGTGTCATCTTGTGCCTTCACTGAAGGGCTTACAACAAATAAGCCACAAAGTAAAATGGCTAATGCAACGATTTTTTTCATGATTTCTGGTAAATTTAATAATTATGTAAATTGGAAAAAGCCATAAAACTGTACGCTGTTTATCATTTTAAATTAGGTTGAAGATTTATTTTTCTCCTAAAACTTTCATTTTTAAAGCAACAAATACAATTTTCACAACTTGTGACCGTAAATATTTGAATAGTAACTGAAATTGCAAAGAAAATTCTTTGTTATTATTCAAAAAGTATTGTTTTAGTCTTAAAAAAAGGGTTGGATGTGGTTTTATCGTTAATTTTGCTTTAAAAACAGGCAAATTGATGTTAGTCTAATAACTTTCATTCTTGCGAATTAAACTATCAAAATCCTAACCATCATTTATAAATCTGAACACATCGTGAAAAAGCTCTTTCTTTTTATTTTTTTAATTTGGGGTATTCCTTTATTTTCTCAAAGTTTTACCTCTATTACTGGGAAAATCATCGACGATAACTCTAAGCAACCACTTGCGGGTGTATATGTGGGTATTCCTGCCAAAGGGGCAAGTACGTCCAGTATTGGGGTCATCACAAACGAAGCAGGCGAGTTTATCTTGAAATATCCAATTCTATTACAAGCAACAGGAAGTTTAACGATTACTAAAATCAATTTTAAAGATATTCGGAAGAGTTTATTAGAATTTAAAGACAAAAAAGATTCCTTAGTTTTTGAATTACAAGCTGTGAATAAAAGAACGATTGAATCCATTGATGGTCGAAAAACAATTGATTATGCCATTAATAGATTAGAGAAAAACTATAATGTCAATCCTTATTTTATGTATGGATTTTATCAAGAAAGCTTATTTTGGGATTCAACCTATGTAAAAATTGCGGAAGGCATTTTGAGAACTGAAAAATACCCATTTCCAGAAAAAGGTAATTTAGGCGAAGTTTCCAAACTTTTGAAAGGCAGAAGTTATGAAAAAAATGAGAGAAAGGAAGAATGGGGAAATTTAGAATTTAGTAACGGAGCAGATTTAGTAACTCGAACTATCGAAACTAAAATTCCTGATTTTTTAGAGAAACAAAACTTGAAAAATTATAAATTCCAGATAGAGTCGGAACTCGAAGAATATGATGGAATGCCCGTATTTAATATTTCGTTTGCTCCAATTGACAAAAAAGTAAAAGGTGGTAAAATCGGAAAAATACAGATTGATACGCTCACAATGGGCATCTTAGGGTACGAATACGAATTTACGGCTGAAGGTCTGAAAGATATTATGGGTGGTTCGTCGTTTGGTGGCAATAGAGATGCAAAAGTAAAATCTTTTAAAATTGTACAATCCTATCATGCAGCCTTAAACAACTACTATTTACACCAATCAACCTTTAAAATAGAAGCAGAAATTACGCAGAATAAAATTAAAATTCCTGCTTCGCTCAATTTATCATTTTCAGCAACTGAAGCCAATACACGGATGGGAATGACGATAAAGGATAATGAAATTTTAGAGGATACAAATTTCCCGAATGGTGGTAAAAAGTATGAAGAAAACTTTTGGGGTAATTTCAATTACATAAAACCAACGGAGGAATTTAAAAAATTAATTCGTTAAAATTTATTTCCCCACAAACAAAACCTACCAATAATATGATTTGTAAAGCTCAATTAGAGGATGTTCCTGCATTAAATAAATTAGTCAATTCGGCGTACAGAGGCGAATCTTCAAAAAAAGGTTGGACAACCGAAGCTGATTTATTAGGAGGAATCAGAACCCACGAAGAAGGAATTTCTGAAACAATTAATAAACCTGATACGACCATTTTTAAATATACCGAAAACGAAGAAATACTTGGTTGTGTGATGTTTGTGGAACAAGGCGATGCCATTTATCTTGGAATGTTGACAGTTTCGCCTGATTTACAGGGAAAAGGTATCGGAAAGAAGTTTTTAGCAGCAGCAGAAGTTTATGCCAAAGAAATAGAAAAATCAAAAATCGTCATGACAGTTATTTCAATCCGAGCAGAATTAATTGCTTGGTACGAAAGACATGGATATGTTAGAACTGGAGAAACCAAACCCTTCCCGATGGATGACCCAAATTTTGGTATTCCGAAGCAAGCATTAGAGTTTATTGTTTTGGAGAAAAGAGTTTAAGGAAAGGTTAAGGGTTAAGGGTTAAGGGTTAAGGGTTAAGGGTTAAGGGTTAAGGGTGATTCAACTCACCCATTAACTCATAAACCCTAAACCCATAAACCCTTAACTCATAAACCATTAACTCATAAACCATTAACTCTCAATACCCCACCGCAGTATCATCCGCACGGACATCAGCCCCACCTTCATAACTACCGTCTGGCAAAACCAAAATACAATCCATTCTACCAATCGTATTTTTCTGAAAATCAATCTTATAACCTCTATCTCGCATTCTTTTTAGCGTTTGTTCAGTAAATCCTCCTTCTTCAAAAGTAGTACGGTCTGGCAACCATTGGTGGTGAAAACGCAAAGCATCAACAGCTTGTTGCATCGTCATTCCGTGTTCGGCCACATTCAAAAATACTTGAAAAACCGATGTAATAATGGTTGAACCGCCTGGAGTTCCCAAAACCATTTTCAACTTTCCGTTTTGCTCAACAATGGTTGGAGTCATTGATGATAACATTCTTTTGTTCGGAGCAATGGCATTTGCTTCGTTTCCAATCAAACCATAAGAATTGGGTACACCTGGTTTGATAGAAAAATCATCCATTTCGTCATTCATTAAAAAACCTGCACCCTCTACAACCACTTTACTTCCGTAAGAATTATTTAAAGTTGTTGTGATAGAAACTGCATTTCCTTCTTTATCGACAAAAGATGAGTGCGTAGTTTCTACACTTTCATAACCCGAAATTGTACCCGCTTTCACTTTTTTACTATCCGTTGCTTGTTCAAATTGAAAATCCTCCCAACGTTTTTTCAAATAACTATCTTCCAATAATTCCTTTTGTGGAACTTTCACAAAATCTGGGTCACCCAACCAAGTGGCACGGTCTGCAAAAACACGGCGTTCTGCTTCAATCATGACTTGCGTAGTAGAATCTGTATGCCAACCCCAACGTTGCAATGGATAAGGTTCAACATATTTCAGTAATTGAGCCAAAGCAATCCCTCCACTCGACGGCGGTGGCATTGAAATAATTTTCATATTTTTATAACTCTCAACAATCGGTTCACGCCAAGTAGCTTTATAATTATCTAAATCTTTTTGGGTGATAATTCCTCCTCCACGTTTCATTTCTGCTAATAACAATTGAGCCGTTTCTCCTTCATAAAATCCTTTTCTTCCTTGTTCTTGAATTCGGCGAAGTGCTTTCGCTAAATCCTTCTGAATCAGCAATTCTCCTTCTTTCCAGTCTGTTGTATCAGCTTTCATGAAGTATTTTTTAGTAGGATTATATTTGATAAAATCTGGCTTAGTTCTATTCAATCCTCTGGCTTCACGCATGGTTAGTATTACGCCATTTTCAGCTAAATCTACAGCTGGTTGTAAAATTTGTTGCCATGTTAATTTGCCAAAACGTTTATGAGCTTGCTCCAATCCGTCAACTGCTCCAGGTGTACCACTTGCCGTGTGTCCGTACCAACTTGGTTGTCCAGCTTTTACATCGCCTTTTTCATCCAAATACATATCACGATTAGCATTTTCTGGAGCTTTTTCACGATAATCTAAGGTGTAAGATTTCCCTTTTTTATCACGATAAACCAAGAAACCTCCTCCGCCAATATTTCCTGCGGCTGGATGAACAACTGCTAAGGCAAATTGTGTGGCAATGGCTGCATCAATGGCATTTCCGCCCATTTTCAAAATATCTACACCTACTTGCGAAGCAACAGGGTGAGTAGCCGCAACCATACCGTTTTTACCATAAACTGAGGCTTTGGAGGCAACAAAAGGCGAAGCATCTGGGTCTTCGTTAGAAAACTGATAAAAACCGAGATTTTCGTTAATTTTTGGGGAAGTATTTGTTTGAGAAGTAGGTTGAGTTGTTTTGCATGAAACTAAAACCAAGCAAGTACCAACCACAGAAAATAAAGTTTTCTTTGATATTTGTATTTTCATTCGATGAAGTTTTTATTTTGAAGATACGAAAATAATTAGTTCTGTACAAAATTAGTCACGGGTCTGTTTTCTATTCTCAAAATAGCTAAAAGCTCAAAACACCTTGATTAGTAAAGTTTAAAGTACCCTTTAAAATAAAATTTATAGGTTTTACTTTAATGGCATCCACCTGAATCGAATCTCCTGCATTTATTGTCATGCTATGATAATTTTGAGGAAAACAATTACAATCCCAGCTATTCGCTTTCTCCCAATTACCTGATTGAGAACTCTGAATATGGAAACTTTGAGATAATTTTGGGCTTGAAACTCCTAAAAATGACTGCACATTAATGGCATTTATCCAAAGATTAGCAGCAGAAACTAAGCCCTGATTTCCAAAATGTAGTCCATCTGGACGCTCGCTTCCTCCAATTCCGTTTCCATTATCACTAATAACATCGAGGTCTGGGCCTGCAAAATTATTGGATTGAACCCGAACAGAAGCTTGTGCATTACGAGGAGCATCTCTAATAGGATAAGGGGCAGGATTTTGTCCGTGGTCAAGTAAATATGAATCTAAAGCAATCATCCAAGCTAAATTGGGAATCTTGGCATCAGTTCTACTTTGTTCAATATAACCTTCCATCCAAGCCTGAATAGTCGTCTGCAAATCATTGCGTTCATTGACTCCATGCAGACATAAAACCGCCCGAATACCTGTCAACGGAACATATAATTGTAAAATATTTTTTAAATTAATATAGGGCATTCCAATACTCGATTTAATAAAACCATGCTCAAAAGGTATTCCTTTGGCAGATTTAAACCAATGCTCACTTTTTGTTCCACCAAAAGCCGCCCCATATAACATAATAGGAACATTGAGTTTATGCGTTAAAGAATCACCAACAATACTCCAAAACCAAGGGCGACTACTAAATGGAGCAATTCCAGAAGCAATAGAAACTTTAGAAAATTTGAGAACTGGTAAATATTGAGCGTCAGCCGTTTGCAAATATTTACACCAAAGGGAATCCGAACTGGTAGCGGGCTGATAAAAAGGAAATGAGCCATTGCAACTTGGTTCTTGTCCAACGGCAATACAACTCACACGGTCGTCTGTGGCATCAGGTCCAGTTTGTCCATACGCTCCACCTTGAGCATTGGAATGACCAACAAAAGTAAATACCTCTCCAATGCCAACTCGTTCAACCACCGTCGGACTACCAACAATGATTCCGTTTTTAATAGCTTTGATTTCTAAATTATACCAACCACCTTTTACTGCAATTGAACCTGAAAATAGATTAGTAGGATTTTCTTGAACGATTTGCCAGTTTGTAGCTAAAATGGTATCAACTCTTGCCTGTTCGGGTCTTGGCACTAAGCGTGCTTCTATTCTATCAGCAGCGACATTTATCCGACCAACGATATTCAAACTTGCCTGATTCGCATTATTCCGCTGAATTACAGCCCTCGAAACAGGAAAAACTACCGATATTTGAGCAATGCCAGAAAAAGAGAAGAAGCATATCAACAGACTTAATAACCAATATTTCCCAGCTAAAGAAGTGTTTTTAAAAAGGCAATAGAACCTTGATACTTGTAGGGCAAGCATAATAAATTTCATGTAAAATAATTTTATTGATAATTGGAAAAAGAACAAAATAGTTTGTCAGATAATCGAAGTAATAAGACCAGCAAGAGACAGAGTAGCGTTCAATAAAACGATTAACGTTAGTATAAAAGGCAGATTACAGTCAATCAACTATTTACAAATCACGGTGAATTAAAAGAATGGCAACTGTACAAGTAAATAAATACTCTTAAAAAATCAATATTTGGCACTAAATAATCATTCGTTTACGTTAAAATTTTAACAAAATTACCCAATTTTATTTTTCTTCTTACGAAATGCTGAGTATTAATTATATTCGTAGAAATTATCCGTATGTCACCCGTGAAAATTGCGTTCAAAGTATTATTTATACATATTTTTTTACTAATAGCCTTTCAATTAAAGGCTCAAATTGGCAGAAATAATAGTTTTACATTCTTAAACATTCCATCAAACCCAGTTACCTCTGGCTTAGGAGGCATCAATATTTCAAAAGCTAATAATGACCCAAATGGTTTTTTACAGAATCCAGCTCTTTTAGATTCTTCTCAAAATAATCTTTTAGCAATCAACTATTTACCTTATTTTTCAAGCATCAAATATTCATCAGTTGCCTACGTTTCTAAAATTCAAAAACAAACTTTTGGTTTGGGAATTCAGTATGTTGGCTATGGAGATTTTCAGCAAACAGATGCTTCTGGAAATATTTTAGGTAAATTTTCAGCGAATGATTTTGCTATCACACTTTCACACGCTCGTAAGCAGGGTAATATTACTTTTGGAGGAAATCTAAAATACGTTGGTTCAGTGATTGAAAGTTATTCTGCTTCGGCACTTTTATTAGATTTTGGTGGTATTTTCAAACATCCCAATAAAGATTTCTCGTATGCTTTGACCGTTAAAAACATCGGAATTCGTCTAAAGGACTTCAGCCCTTTCGATAATCCAGACTTACCGCTTGACGTACAAATGGGCATATCCTTCAAACCTCAATATATGCCTGTTCGTTTTTCGCTCACGGCACATCATCTGTACAAATATGACATAACGTATTTGGATAAATCAATCGTGAAAAAGGATTTGAGTGGAAATATCATTGAAACCAATGTAAATGTTTTGGATAATATGGCAAGACATTTAATATTTGGAGCAGAATTATTATTCAGTAAAAACTTTAATATACTGGTAGGCTATAATCATCTCCGTAGCAAAGAACTTAGCCAACAAAACCTGAGTGGGTTTTCGGGTTTTTCGGTAGGTTTTTTATTCAAAACCAAGAAGATTAATTTTTCTTATTCATACTCAGGATATAACACCGCAGGAAATCTCAATAGTTTTGGTTTAGTTTGTGATTTAGGAAAATTTATACAGTAATTTTGCTTTCATTCTTTGTCAATTTTGTGACAACATTTATACATTTTAAAATGCTAACAGCTACTCGCAAAGCTGTAAACAAACATGACCATAAATTTAGATTCTTTAACTCCTAAGCAGATTGTTGCTGAACTTGACAAATACATCATCGGGCAAAATGATGCCAAGAAAAATGTAGCGATTGCACTTCGTAATCGTTGGAGACGTATGAATGCTCCTGCGGAAATGCAAAAAGAAATTACGCCCAACAATATCCTTATGATTGGTTCAACGGGTGTCGGTAAAACCGAAATTGCACGTCGTTTAGCCAAATTAGCAGACGCTCCATTCACCAAAGTAGAAGCTTCAAAATTTACAGAAGTTGGATATGTGGGTCGTGACGTAGAATCAATGGTGCGTGATTTAGTAGAGTCATCCGTCCATTTGGTTCAATCCACAAAAAAAGAAGCCGTTAAAGAAAAGGCTTTAGAGATTGTGGAAGAAATCATCGTAGAAGCTCTTGTTCCTGCGATGGGAAAAACGGGTAAGAAAAAGAAAGGTGATAAATCCGAAAATCAATCTGAAGTAATAGAGTCTGACGAAGAGTTGAATCATAAAACTCGTGAATTATTCAGAGAAAAATTACGCAGAGGAGAACTCGAAAATCGTAAAATTGACATAGAAGTTCGTTCATCAAATTCCCCAAACATCGGCGTTATGGGTGGACCAATCGACGAAATGTCAATGATGAATATTCAAGAAATGATTGGCGGAATGTTACCAAAACGGGAGAAAAAACGTAAAATTACCATTGCTGATGCTCGTAAAATTCTTTTGGAAGAAGAATCTGCCAAATTGATTGATATGGACGAAGTAAAGGAAGAAGCCATCAGAAAAGCTGAAAACTTAGGGATTATTTTTATTGACGAAATCGACAAAATTGCTAATGCTCGAAGTGGAAATGGCGGAGGAGCAGACGTAAGCCGTGAAGGCGTTCAACGTGATTTATTACCAATCGTGGAAGGCTCAAGCGTGAATACAAAATATGGCGTTATCAATACTGACCACGTTTTGTTTATTGCCGCAGGTGCTTTTCATGTATCTAAACCGAGTGATTTAATCCCAGAATTACAAGGTCGTTTTCCAATCAGAGTGGAACTTCAAAGTTTGAAAGAAGAAGATTTTTATAGAATTTTGAAAGAACCTAAAAGTGCTTTAACCAGACAATACGAAGCCCTCCTGAGTGCTGAAGGAGTCGAGTTGTCATTTGCTGATGAAGCCTTAGCAGAAATTGCACGTATAGCTTTTGCCGTGAATGCAGAAGTTGAGAATATCGGAGCAAGACGTTTACAAACAGTTATGTCACATTTATTAAACGACATCATGTTTGATATTCCAGATGTGATAAAACCTAATACACAGGTAGAAATCACGAAGGAATTGGTAGTGGAAAGACTTGGAGGAATGGTGAAGAATAGAGATTTGAGCCAGTATATTCTTTAAACAGTAACAGTTATCAGTAAACAGTCATTGTAATTAATACTGTTTACTGATAACTGTTTACTGATAAATACTACTTACCTCTCTCGTTATAGATTTGTTGTAATTTAACACCTACAACACCTGCCGCAGCAAATAATGCAATATAAAAAGCCCAAGCAAGGTATGTTCCGAAAACTGTATCAGTCATGATTTTATGTTTTTGATTGTGAAATTTTCTAAAGTAATAATATGACAAAGATAAATCATAGATAAATAAAGATTAAAAAAATGAAGATTAAAAATTCATTATCCTTCAAATTCTTTCAATAAAACCTACAAAACGCCCTTTGTTGAAGGTAAAATGTCTAAATCTTTGATTTCACGCTTCGTTGCCATTTTAATAGCTTTGGCAAATGCTTTGAAAATCGCTTCAATTTTATGGTGTTCATTATCCGCTTCTGCTTTAATATTTAGGTTACATTTTGCGGTATCCGTAAATGATTTAAAGAAGTGAAAGAACATTTCGGTTGGCATTTCTCCAATTTTTTCACGAGAAAATTTAGCATCCCAAACCATCCAATTTCTTCCCGAAAAATCAATCGCTGCATGAACCAAAGCTTCATCCATCGGTAATAAATAAAAGCCATAACGAGTAATTCCCTTTTTATCGCCTAAGGCTTTCAAATACGCCTCACCCAAAGCTAAAGCAGTATCTTCAATGGTATGGTGTTCGTCGATGTGTAAATCTCCCTCAACTTTTACCGTCAAATCGGCTCCTGAGTGTTTGGCTAATTGGTCAAGCATGTGGTCAAAAAAGCCCAATCCTGTTTCGATATTTGCTTTTCCTTTTCCATCAAGATTTAAGTCAATCCAAATTTTAGTTTCCTTTGTGATTCTTTCAACCGACGCTTTTCGCTCAGGCAAACGCAAGAATTCATAAATTTCATCCCAATCTTTTGACGATAAAGCAGTTGCCGTTTCTTGGGCAGTATTTTCAAAAGGATTTTCTCCCAAATAAATAGCTTTCGCACCAAGATTAATCGCTAATTGAACATCAGTTAGTCGGTCACCCAACACAAAAGAATTTTTTAAATCATATTCTGATTCATCAAAATATTTATCCAACATTCCCGTTCTTGGTTTACGAGTTGGGGCGTTTTCATGTTCAAAAGTACGGTCAATGTGAATTGCGGAAAAATGAATATTTTCTCCTTCGAGAATTTCCATCATTTTATTTTGTGGTAACCAAAAGGTATCTTCAGGAAAAGATTCAGTTCCTAAACCATCTTGATTTGTCACCATCACCAATTCGTAATCAGATTCTTCTGCAATTTTTCTAAGATTAGAAATGGCTTTAGGAAGAAATGCTAATTTTTCGAGTGAATCAACTTGAAAATCAATGGGAGGTTCAATGATAATTGTACCGTCACGGTCAATAAATAATATTTTTTTCATAAAATAATCTTAGCTGCTTTTGAGCAGAAATGGACTACAAAATTAGTGCTTCAAGCGTAGATAAAAACGTTTTTATTAAAATTTTAAAGGATTGCTTTAAGATAGACTAACAAAATTGAGTGGATTTTATAGAATTGATTGTAATTTTGAATAATGATTAAGAATTTAAAAAATTGAGTATGAACTTATTTGGAGAGTTAAAAGAACTATTATTAGGTGACGTTGCAAACAAGGCCGCCAATCTACTTGGAGAGAAAGAAGATAAAGTTAAGACAGCAATTGAGGGGTTGATTCCAACATTTGTTGGTGGATTAATGAAGCGAGCTTCAAACGAAGCAGGTGCAACTACGCTCATGAATGTAGTGAAGAAAGGAAACCATGATGGAAGTATTATTGAGCAAATTGGAAATTTAGTTAACAATAAAGATAGTTTTGCTCAAATTGTAGAAAAAGGAAATGGATTAGTAAGTATGCTTTTACCTGATAAAAAGAGTTCAATCGCTACGATGATTTCTCAGTTTGCAGGTGTAAGAAACTCTTCGGCAACTTCACTTTTATCAATTGTTGCTCCTATTGTTGTGGGCAAATTGGGTAAAATGGTTAGCACTCAAAACTTAGACAAAGCGGGCTTAGCCAATACTTTATTAGACCAGAGAAGTATTCTATTGGACGAAACACCAGAGAATCTACAAACTAAAATGATTGATGTATTAGGTTTAAGCACTTTTTTGAGTGAAGAAATTAAACCTGTACAATTTGCTCCAGGTGGCATAAAAGCAAATGGAGTACCAGCACCACCAGTAAGTAAGCCCACTGAACACAGAGAAGTAACGTATTCAAACAAAGATTACGAAGGCGAAGGTGGTAGTGGAATGTCAATCCCGAAATGGTTACTTCCAACTGTTTTAATTGCCGCTGTTTTGGGTGGAGTTGGATATTTTGCAGCAACTTACGATTGGAGTAGCTTGACTTCTTCTAATGTTGAACCTGACTCTGCTCAACTGGAACAGGTAACAAATGCCACCATCGACACAACAAATTTGACGAAAGATTCAGCTGCAGTTAAAGTTGATTCGAGTGCTGCTGCCGTTACTGTGCCTACAACAACCGCCATTGGTATTGGTTTACCAAATGGACAAAAAATTGATTTAGCAGAAGGTTCTTTCAATTATAAATTTGCCAAATATTTGACAGATAGTAGTGCCAAAGCAAATCAGTCATTCACTTTTGATAATCTTAATTTTGAATCAAACACCAACACTTTAGTCGCTGGTTCTGAGAAAACTGTACAAGATTTAGCCAAAATCATGACTGCTTATCCACGTGTACAAGTGAAATTGACTGGTTATACTGATAATACTGGAGATTCTTTACAAAACCGTAAATTGTCTTTTAAGCGTGCATTTGCCGTAAAGAATTTATTAGTTGCGAATGGCGTTCAAGATTTAAGAATTGACTTTGCGGGTAAAGGTGCTTCAAACCCTATTGCTTCAAATGCAACAGAAGAAGGAAAAGCTAAAAACCGCAGAATTGAAATGAAGGTTGTTAAGAAATAGTCTGTTGGTTACCACAGGTTTCAAACCTGTTACAAAAGAGAAAGGTCTATTTGCGTAATATCTCTGGAAGATTTCTTACGACAAATAGACCTTTCTCTTTAATTTTTCTTCTCTTTTTCTCTGACAATTTCTACTCTAAAAGGAGGATTATCAGAAGCATCCAAAAGCATATTTACTACATTTTTGAGTTTCCCAAAAAAACCTTTGGGCTTATTAGTAGAATCTCCAGATTTATCCTCATTACGTACAAAACGTATTTTTAATTTTCCTTTTGGATTATCAACCATCCATCCGAGTTCATCGATTTGCAATTGTTGAATTGGGTCGATGATTTTAATATTATTGGCATTCGATTTCGGCAATCCTATAAATAAGGCAATGATGAACACACTAATAATTTGTTTCATAGAACGGCAATTATTAAGTTGAAGGTTTATTATTATTGCTAAGATAAAAAAAATCCGTAAGATTGAATCAAAAAAATGAAACAACCTTACGGGAAAGCAAAGATTATAGTTCAGAATTATTAAAAAGTAATTTATGAAAACCAAAACTGAACAAATCTATAAAATCAGGTCAGTAAAAAATCGGAGGCTTTGACGGATTACCAAATTATTATGCTTTAACACGTACTCTGTTAAAATATTTATATAATTTCTGCATTGTTTTTTCAACATCTTTATCCGTCTCAAGCATATCGCTGATGGTTTGCACTGCATGGATTACGGTACTGTGGTCACGTCCTCCAAAATGATAACCAATTGATTTTAATGGCAAGTTTGTAAATTCTTTCATTAAATACATGGCAACTTGTCTTGGAAAAACAGTCTCTTTTTTGCGACTTTTACTTTTCAAGTCGCTCATATTTACTTCAAAATGATGCGTAACAGCATCTAAAATTGTATCAACTGTTACTTCTTTTTCATTATCTACAACAATATTCTTCAGCGTAGTACGGGCCAACTCCATATCTATTTCCTTTCTGTTCAACGAAGCATGAGCCATCAAGGATACAATTACACCCTCCATTTCACGCACATTTGTATCAATGCTATGAGCTAAATATTCGATAACTTTATCTTCAATATAGATTCCGTCGGCTTGTAATTTTTTCTGAATAATAGCAATACGGGTCTCAAAATCAGGCTGTTGTACGTCGGCTGTCAATCCCCACTTAAATCTTGAAAGCAATCGGTCTTGCATTCCAGCTAACTCTCTTGGGGGTCTGTCGGACGACATAATAATTTGCTTTCCTGATTGGTGCAAGTGATTAAAAATATGGAAAAAAGATTCTTGCGTTTTCTCTTTTCCTGCCAAAAACTGAACATCATCAATAATCAAAACATCTACTTGCATATAAAAATTGGTAAATGCTTGAAGCGTGTTGTTTTTGATGGCATTAATAAATTGATTACAGAATTTTTCAGAAGTTACATACAACACAAACTTGTTAGCGTGCGTGTTTTTAATATAATTTCCTATTGCCTGAATCAAGTGCGTTTTCCCAAGCCCAACACTACCATAAATCATCAAAGGATTGAAAGACGTAACTCCTGGACGTTGAGCAACGGCTAAACCTGCCGAGCGACCCAAACGGTTACAATCTCCTTCGACGAAATTATCAAAAGTATAATGTGGGTTTAAATATGAATCTAAATCTAAAGAATCTAAATCTTTTAATTGGAATGGGCTTTCATAAACCGTTGGTTCTGGTCTTTTCTGAGCTTGAACAGGAACAGTCGGTTTTTGATTGGGAACATTATAAGCAATTGGTGGATTTTTTTTATCGCCTTTATCCACAATTATTGAATATTCCAACATACCATTTCTACCCATCGCATAGTCTATCGCCTTACGTAATACATGGATATAGTTTTCCTCAAGCCACTCATAAAAGAATTGGCTTGGCACTTGAATCGAGAGTGTTTGGTTCGTGACTTTTAAGGGTACGATGGGTTCGAACCAAGTTTTATAACTTTGCTCGTTTATCTCTTTATGTATAACTTCAAGACATTTAATCCAGATTTGTCTTGCATCTGGTTGGTAAGTAGGGTACATGGTATTTTCTAAAAATGGCGGCACTGGACAAGCAAGTGGTTCAAATATCTGATTTTCAATTAATTGGCGACTTAAGGTGAAAAATACAAATATTTACTTTCCAATAGAGGACAAAAATAGCACTTTTTTTGGTCGTGATGAACCAAAATTTTTCATTTTTTTCCAAAATTAGAAAGTTGAAATACAACTTTAATAATACTTCTTAGAATAATACAACAGTAAGGACGTAAATAGTAACTTTAGGGGATTCTTTGTTTAAAATAATCTAAAATCGTAATTTTAATTAACTTTGAAAAATTAAAAAACAATTTCGTGAAATTTTATGAAAAATCAACTCTTCCAACATTTTGTAAACCATTCTCAAGAGCAATGGAAACTACAAGTTATCAAAGATTTGAAAGGTAAAGATTTTGATAAAACACTTACTTGGCAAATTGATACAAAAATTAAGATTTCAAGCTATGCAGATAGCCAAAATATCAAAAATTTACCTTTAAAAATTGTACAACAATCTCAATTTCAAGGCTTTACAAAAATTTGGAGTAATCGGGAAATAATTAAGTTCAAGTCAGAAAAAGAAACTAATCAATTGATTATCAATTATTTAGGGGCGGGAGCAAATTCCTTTCTGATTGATTTTAGTGGCGTGTTGATTTCGGAGATTGAAATTAAGAAATTGTTAAGTAATATCAAACTATCTGATACACCATTTTTTTTTAAAGTCGAAAATAACGGCTTAAAATTAGTAAATGAGTTACAAACCATTGCTCCTTATTTATGGAAAGGAGGAATAATAAACGATATACTCGAAAGATACTTTACTCAAGGTATTCTGACAGACGAAGATTGGAAAATTCAAGCAGAAATTCTTAGAAAAGTACAAAATCAGCCTCACTTCAAAAGCCTCATTATTAGTAGCCATTCTTTCCATCATGCAGGGGCAAATATTGCACAAGAAATAGCCTATACACTTGCATCTGCCATTGAGGTTATTGACAAAATTTCAGAGCAAAATATTGATTTACAAGAAATTGTACAAAAAATAGAATTCTCCATCTCAGTAGGAACTAATTATTTTGGAGAAATTGCCAAAATAAGAGCGTTGAAATTCCTTTGGAAGAAAATTTTGACTGAAGGTTATGGGTTAAGTGATGAAAAAAAATCGGGTATTTCATTGCATTGTGAAACGTCTTCCTTTTATAATTCATCCATCACTCCCAACACCAATATGTTGAGAGCAACCACCGAAGCTATGTCAGCAATTATTGGCGGTTGTGATGCTTTAAGTATAAGAGCTTATGACGAAAGTTATCAAGAAACAGATGATTTTAGTCGTAGAATTGCCCGTAACATCTCCACAATTTTGAAAGAAGAAAGTTATTTTGATAAAGTCGTTGACCCTTCAGCAGGTAGTTATTTTATAGAAAGTTTAACGTTCCAATTAGCCGAAGAAGCTTTCAATATTTTAAAGACAGTTGAAAATGAAGGTGGTATCATCGCAGCATTTCAGAAAAATAGTATTCAAAATAGTATTAAGAAAAATTTTGAGTATTTACAAGATTCCTTAACCGAAAATCAGTCGGTAATGGTGGGTGTAAATAAATTCAGGTTCGACGAAAAACCTTTTGAGCAAAAAGAGTCAATTATCAAAGAACCAACCGACGGAAGTGTTGAACTTTTACCCAACCGCAGACTTTCTGAAATCTTTGAAAAATAACCATTTTCTCTTAAAATTATGAAACCCAATTTATCCAATATTGATTTACAAAATCAGAATAAAATTTCACAGGAAACTCCCCCAACAAAACCTTGGCGTTCAGCGGAAGGAATTCCCGTCAAAAACTATTTTACAGAAGCTGATTTAGCCGATGCCGAACACCTGAAATTTGCGGCGGGTCTTCCCCCCTATCTTCGAGGGCCATATTCAACCATGTATGTTCAAAACCCTTGGACAGTTCGTCAATATGCAGGCTTTTCTACGGCTGAAGAATCAAATAATTTTTATCGTAAAAATTTAGCAGGAGGACAAAAAGGACTATCCGTTGCTTTTGATTTGGCAACGCATCGAGGATACGATTCTGACCACCCAAGAGTTACGGGCGATGTAGGAAAAGCAGGTGTTGCCATTGATTCGGTGGAAGATATGAAGATATTATTCGACCAAATTCCATTGGATGAAATGTCGGTTTCGATGACCATGAACGGAGCCGTTTTACCCATCATGGCATTTTATATTGTCGCAGCCGAAGAACAAGGCGTTTCTCCAGAAAAGCTATCTGGAACAATTCAGAATGACATTTTGAAGGAATTTATGGTGCGAAATACCTACATTTATCCGCCATTGCCTTCGATGCGAATTATTGCCGATATTTTTGCATACACCGCTCAAAAAATGCCTAAATTCAATTCCATTTCCATTTCTGGCTACCACATGCAAGAAGCAGGGGCAACGGCTGATATTGAGTTAGCGTACACTTTGGCAGACGGACTTGAATACCTCCGCACGGGTGTAAATGCAGGTTTGGACATTGATAATTTTGCCCCAAGACTTTCATTTTTCTGGGCAATTGGCATGAATCATTTTATGGAAATTGCCAAAATGCGGGCAGGTAGAATGTTATGGGCAAAAATTGTGAAAGAATTTAATCCGAAAAGTGATAAATCCTTGATGCTCAGAACTCACTGCCAAACTTCGGGTTGGTCGTTAACCGAACAAGACCCTTTTAATAACGTTGCGAGAACCACCATTGAAGCGATGGCTGCCGCTTTGGGACATACACAAAGTTTACATACCAATTCATTGGATGAAGCCATTGCTTTACCAACTGATTTTTCAGCTCGCATTGCTCGAAATACGCAATTATATTTACAGCACGAAACAGGAATCACGAAAGCAATTGACCCTTGGGGCGGTTCGTATTACGTAGAATATTTAACGATGGAACTTGCTAAAAAGGCTTGGACATTGATTGAGGAAGTAGAAGAATTGGGTGGAATGGCAAAGGCAATTGAAACAGGTTTGCCCAAAATGAGAATTGAAGAAGCCGCAGCCCGAAAACAAGCAAGAATTGACTCTGGGAAAGACATAATTGTAGGCGTAAACAAATTCAAATTAGAAGTTGAAACCGAAATAGAAGTCAGAGACGTTGATAACCAAGCCGTTAGAATTTCCCAAATTGAAAGATTAGACCATATCAAAGCAGAAAGAGATTCAGAAGCAGTTGCTGAAATTTTAGCCAAGATTACTAAATCAGCCGAAACTGGCGAAGGCAATTTATTAGTTTTAGCAGTTGAAGCGGCACGTTTAAGAGCCACATTAGGAGAAATTTCATTCGCTTTAGAAAAAGTTTATGGCAGACATAAAGCAATAATCCGTTCAATATCAGGTGTTTATTCAGCAGAAGTGACAGACGACGAGAATTTTAGAATTGCCAGAGAAATGGCAGATGAGTTTGCGAAACAGGAAGGTCGCAGACCAAGAATTATGGTTGCCAAAATGGGACAAGACGGACACGACCGTGGAGCGAAAGTTATCGCCACCAGTTTTGCAGATTTAGGCTTTGATGTGGATATCACTCCCCTATTCCAAACGCCCGAAGAAGTGGCAAAACAAGCCGTTGAAAACGACGTTCACGTAGTGGGAGCATCAAGTTTGGCGGCAGGACACAAAACCCTTGTCCCTCAATTAATTGAAGAGCTCAAAAGACAAGGACGTGAAGATATTATGGTGATTGCGGGAGGCGTTATTCCTGCCCAAGATTATCAGTATCTATACGATGCGGGCGTTTCTGGCGTTTTTGGACCTGGAACGGTGATTTCAATTGCGGCTCAAAAGATTTTAAAGGATTTGATGGAATAAAATTCTATTGAAAGTCAAAATAAATCGTGTTTAGTTTTATAATTAACCCTTCAAAATTGCCAACTTTACATAAAGTTGGCAATTTCTTTTTTACAAGCATTTAAAACTCATTTGACCGATTAAATTGAAGCGAAATGAATAAATTCTTTACACTGACGTTATGTTTTCTTTCTTTAAATCTTATGGCTTTTGCCGAAGTTCCTGCGGTTCGTTTTACTGAGAATAAAGGACAATGGGATAAGGAAATCAAATTTGTTGCACAAATACCTGGAGGCTTTTTACAGGTAAAAACAAATGGATTACACTATATTTTTGTGGACAATGAGTCAATTTATACCTTAAAACATGGCGATAAAAACAACGTACAAAATCTTCCACTCAAAGCTCATGGTTTGGATGTAATTTTTGACGGTGCTAATCCTGATTTCACTATTTCTACGAATAATTCTATTGCCGAAACTCAAAATTACTTCTACGGAAACGAACCTAAAAATTGGGCAACTAACGTAAAATCTTTCGGAGAAATTTGGCTAAAAAATATCTATAAAGGTATTGATTTAAGACTTTACACCACAGAAAATGCCTTGAAATACGAGTTTGTCGTTGCTCCTAATATTTCAACAGAACAGATTAAAATGCGTTATGAAGGTGCCGATGAAATTGTTTTAGAAAATGGCAATTTGAACATCAAAACTTCATTGGCAAATATCATTGAAATGAAGCCTTATTCTTTCTCTGAACACATTATTAATGCTAAGGCAAGACAAAGTTTTTCGGAGGTTAAAAGTAATTTCAAAATCAACAAAAATACTGTTTCATTCTCATTTCCAGACAATTACGACCATAACAAAACACTAACCATTGACCCTAAATTAATTTTCTCAACTTATTCTGGTTCAACCGCCGACAATTGGGGACATACCGCCACGTATGATGCCAGTGGCAATTTATATGCAGGAGGCTCAACACTTTCAGCTCCAAATACGGCATTTCCAGCTACTACTGGAGCGTTTCAAGTTAAAAATGGAGGTTATTGGGATGTCGCCATTCTAAAATTTAGTGCTGACGGCAGTAGGTTACTTTATGCTTCTTATTTAGGGGGTGTCAATGCAGATATTCCGCATAGTTTAATTGTCAACTCAAAGGGTGAATTATTGATTTTTGGCACTACTTCTTCGCCTAATTTTCCTACTACTGCCAACGCTTACGACCAAACTTTCAATGGTGGAGCGGTCATCGTACCAACAACGTCACAACGATTTACTCAAGGTAGTGATATTTTCGTGGCAAAATTAAGTAGTGATGGTTCTCAATTATTAGCTTCAACATACATTGGAGGTTCGGGTAGTGATGGACTTAATTTATATACCCTAAATTATGGCGACGAATTTAGAGGAGAAATTGTGACGGATGAAAAAGACAATGTTTATGTCGCTTCAGTTACAGATTCTCAGAATTTTCCAATTGTTGGAGGTTTACCAAATGTTAAAAGAAGTGGCGTAAGTGACGCTGTTATTTGTAATCTAAATCCAGATTTATCAACCATGCTTTGGAGTAGTGTTGTTGGTGGAAATGATTATGATGCAGCCTTTTCATTAAAAGTTGGCAAAACAGGAACAATTTACGCTTGCGGTGCTACCACGAGTAATGATTTACCTTTTAGCCAAACATTACAAACAAAAACGAATGGAGATGTTGATGCTTTTATCATGAAATTTACGAGAGATATTTCTCAAAGCTATACTCCAACGGCTTATACAGGAACGTATTTAGGAACATCAAATTTAGATTTAGCTCAATTAATGGATATTGACCAAGAAGAAAATGTTTATGTTTATGGACTAACTTACGGCAATTATCCAATTATAAATGCAGCTTATTCTAATCCTAAAAGTGGTCAATTTATTCATTCAATTGATAAAAACTTAGCAAAAACCAATTTCTCAACGACCATCGGAACAGGCAAAGGCTCTCCAGATATTGTGCCTACTGCCTTTTTAGTCAACGAATGTGGTAATATTTATTTATCGGGTTGGGGCGGAAAAGTCAATGACAACATTTTAAATGCCCCAAAAGTAAATACCAAAGGAATGCCTGTCACTCCTGATGCCTTCAGAAGTACAACTGATGGAAATAATTTCTACATTGCTTTATTAGAAAAAAACTCAAAATCCTTACTTTATGCAACCTTTTTTGGTGGAGACAATTCTGCTCCAAATGCAGCAGGCGACCATGTAGATGGCGGAACTTGTCGGTTTGACAAACAAGGATTTATTTATCATTCAGCCTGTTCTTGTAATCGTACAGGAACGCCTTCAAGTTTTACAACAACACCAAACGCTTGGTCAAAAACAAACCCTGCCGAAAACTGCAATAATGCAGCTTTCAAATTTGACATTGATAACCTAAAGGTCAGTTTCGATGCAGTGGATGGCACAAAAAAATCTCCGAGCAGTTCAGCAGATACTTTAGTGGGTTGTATACCATTCAAAATAAATTTTCAAGATACCAGCGAAGGAGCCAAAACAATTAGTTGGAACATTGGCGGTGAGAAAAACTCAACGGCAAATACTGAAGAATTTACTTTTACAAAAGCTGGAATTTATACAGTGACCTTAAAAGGAATAAATTTACTTTCTTGCAAAAAAGAAGAAACCGTCAAGAAAATCATTAAAGTATTACCTTCTGATTTCAAATTAAGCCCCGAAACCGTAAGTGATTGTGCAGGAAAAACAGCTCAACTTTTAGCCGAAGGTGGCACAAAATATGTGTGGTCGCCAACCACAGGTTTAAATGCTACTAATATTCCAAATCCAATTGTAACCATTTCTAATTCAACAACTTATTCCGTAGAAATTACAAATCAGTTTGGATGTAAAACCACAAAAACGGTACAAGTTAAATTAGCAGAAGCACCTATCAAAGTTTCAAAGGACACCTCTGTTTGTCGAAATAGTACCATACAGTTATTCGCTTCGGGAGGGACGAAATACGCATGGAAGAGCAATGTCCTTTTAAGTGATTCAACCATCGCAAATCCAAACGTAACTATCTCAAAAGCCAGTAGTTTTACGATAAACATCATAGACGAGGCAACAGGATGCAAGGCTCAAAGAACCATAAATATTGGAATTGATGAGACTTTTAAGCCTGATTTTACGTTTCAATTGACAGAAGACTGTGGCAAACCGACAATGGTTCAGCTCCAAAATAACACTAAAAATGCCACAAGATTTGTTTGGTTAACTGGACAAGGCGATAGTTTGACAACACAAACACCAAAAGCATTTTCCTATAATGAAGCTGGTACATACAACATCACTTTAAAATCATTCAAAGGAAATTGTATGATGATTGATACTCAAAAAGTAGAAGTTGAAAATCCTGCTACACCTCCAAACGTTATTTCTCCCAATGGCGACGGCAAAAATGATTTTTTTGTAGTAGGCGTAAAATTACAATCGCTTGAAATTACTAATCGTTGGGGACAATCAATGCTCAAAACGACTACCTATAAAAATGACTGGGGGAAAGACATTCCAGTTGGTACATATTACTATTATCTCAAAACTGAAAAAGGAGCAGAATGCAAAGGTTGGATTGAGGTTTTATAATTTTTATTTTTTAAATTTGTCAAAATTACAACAGACTGATTATGAGAAAATTACTATTAAGTGCAATGCTCGTTACAGCAACATTCATTGCAAAATCACAAAGTATTCACGGTGAACAAATCACTGAAAGCGGAGCAATTCCTGCCACAGAATTAGAATCAAAATTGGCAACTAAAGAAGAAATGCATGCAAAAGTAACAGGCGTTGTAGAATCTGTTTGCAAAGCCGCAGGTTGCTGGATGAAAGTAAAAACTACCGACGGCAAAACCATGCGTGTAACTTTCAAAGATTATGGTTTCTTTGTACCGAAGGACATTGCAGGGAAAACAGTGGTGTTTGAAGGAATTGCCAAAGTAAAAACGACTTCAATAGCGATGTTGAAACACTACGCTGAAGATGGAGGAAAAAGCAAAGAAGAAATTGCAAAAATCACCGAACCAGAAAAAGCCATTGGTTTTGTGGCTACTGGGGTTATTGTGAAGTAATTTTTTGTAGGACGGGTTTCTAACCTGTCTAATGAACCTTAATGACAGGTTAGAAACCCGTCCTACAAATCTTATTGATAAGTAAATGTCAACAGGTTGGAAACCTGTCGTACAAAAAATCAAAATCGAAGTACAAAATCCTGCTTTGGTTGATTTTTTCTAAAAAAGACCAATCCAACAAAAAACAAATCTATCGAAACCATCACTTGTGAATGATTTTTGATATACTGCCAAGCCTCATTCATTTCGTCTGACCAATGGATGTCATCAAATACAAAAACACTTTCTTCCGTTGCTTTCTGCAAACATATTTCAAAATAATTTACCGTTGGATGATAGCGATGATTAGCATCAAAAAAAGCAAAATCTAATTGTTCAATTTGATTAATTACTTTAGGCAATGTTTCATCTATATTCCCAATAATTAAGGATATATTTTGACAATTTGATGCTTCAAAATTCTTTTGAGCAATCGCTGCGGTGGCAGGACAACCTTCAAATGTTATAATCTGTGCATTCTCACAAGCCTTTGATTCATAAATAGTTGTCATTCCTAATGAAGTCCCTAAATCAAAAATAACAGACGGCTTAAACCACTGAATAAGTCTAAAAATCAATTTTCCAAATTTAGGTTTCTTCTCTGCATTTTTAGCAATTTGTCTAATTTCTCGCTGATTGGTTTTATAGATTCTTGAACCTGCACCAAAATCAGTAATTTCAATAACCGTTTTATTTCTAAGAAGTTTTTTTCTCAGATTTTCAATTTCTATAAAAATCGGATTCTTCGTTTTGGCTGAAATAACTTTTGTATAGAGTTCAAATACAAATGGAGAATGAAGTGAGTGTTCGTTTTTTGAAGAAAGCAGAAACTTGACGAAATATTTTATCATTAAGTGTTTTATGCGTTTAAGTTTGTGGTGATTAGTTATTGGGAATTAGGGAACTGGTAAAGAGCTAATTAGCAATTTAAGATACTGCTGGAGTTGTCAGATGTTTTTCAAAAATTACCTAATTGAATCAACCAATAACTAATTAATTTTCAGTAACCAATACCCACTAATCTAATTCATCCTAAATGGAGCTATCAAATTAAAGTCTGGAATAATTACATTAAAGTGTTTTCCATCGAAAATTCTTTCCATTTGGTACGTTCCTGCCATTTTACCAATAGACGTATTGAGATTACACCCAGAAGTATATTCGTAGCTTTGACCAGGTTCTAAAGTTGGTTGTTGCCCTACAACACCCTCACCTTCAACCTCACGAATTTGTCCATTTGCATCATAAATATACCAATGCCTACGCAAAAGTTTCACAGTAAAATCACTCTCATTTTGAATTCTTACATGATAAGAAAAGACAAAATGAGCCTGAAACGGATTTGAATATTCAGGTTGAAACTCAGTCTGAACGCTTATTTTTACGCCATTAGTGATGGATGAAACCATAATTAAATTGGGTATTTAAACCTTAATAATTTATTTATCGAAATTTACGTGATAACTGATACAAAATCAATTTCTTGCGAAAAATTTTGGTTTTTATTCGGTAAGGAATACTTCAAATTTGCTTTTATAAAGAAAGTCTTTCATTTTAAAATTAGCTAACAAATAAATCTAAAATATAAATATATAAATAATTATTTGAACTATAAAAATAAAATTCTTTAAAATATCCAACTAAAATCTCTTTCCATTGAACTTTGTCGTGAAATAAAACCTCAATCATTCACAATAATAATTAATAAAATGACTGTAAACGAGATAGAAAAATTATTCCCTACCGAAGAGCAAATTCCTACGGAATATAATTTAACAGAACCCATTGAACAACGTGAATATTTAGTAAATGGAGAAATGAGACCTTGGGCTGGTAAAACCCAAGATGTGTGGTCACCAATTTACGTAAAAACTGAAAATGGTTTAGAACAAAAACGTATTGGTTCATACCCGATTACTGAACCTTCTGATGCGATGGAAGTTTTGGAATCAGCGGTGAAAGCATACGATTTTGGTCGTGGAGAATGGCCTTCAATGTCTGTTTCAAAAAGAATTGAAGCAGTAGAGAAATTCACACAAAAAATGATTACCAAACGTGACGAAGTTGTAAAACTTTTGATGTGGGAAATTGGTAAATCTTTGGGTGATTCTCAAAAAGAATTTGACCGTACTGTTCAATATATTTACGATACCATCGGAGCGTTGAAAGACATTGACCGTACTTCATCAAGATTTATGATTGAGGAAGGAATTATCGGACAAGTTCGTCGTTCGCCGCTTGGGGTTGTGTTGTGTATGGGACCTTTCAATTATCCATTGAATGAAACTTTCACTACTTTGATTCCTGCTTTGATTATGGGTAACGTGGTGTGTTTCAAACCACCAAAACACGGTACTTTATTACACTATCCATTATTGGAAGCCTTCCGTACTTCATTCCCTGCGGGTGTAATCAACACGGTTTATGGTCGTGGAAATTCGGTAATTCCTCAAATGATGGAATCGGGTAAAATTGACGTTTTAACTTTGATTGGTTCTTCAAAAGTAGCTGACCAATTGAAAAAACTTCACCCGAAAGTAAACCGTTTACGTGCTATTTTGGGTCTTGACGCTAAAAATGCCGCAATCGTTACACAAAGTGCAGATTTAGAATTAGCCGTTAAAGAATGTATGTTAGGTTCATTATCTTTCAACGGACAGAGATGTACGGCTTTGAAAATCATGTGGGTGCATAAATCTTTAGTTGACCAATTCAATGCAAGAATGGCGGAAGAAATTGGTAAATTGAAGTTAGGTTTAATGTGGGATAAAGGTGTAAATATCACTCCACTTCCAGAACCAAACAAACCTGCATATTTGAAAGAATTGATTGACGATGCAAAAGTTCACGGAGCAAGTGTTATCAATGAAAACGGTGGCGAAACGGTAAAATCGTTTGTTTATCCAGCATTGCTTTATCCAGTGACGAAAGAAATGAAAATTTGGCACGAAGAGCAATTTGGACCAGTAGTTCCAGTGGTTCCGTTCTCAAATATTCAGCAACCAATTGATTATTTACTTGAATCGTCGCATGGACAACAAGTGTCTATTTTTGGTAAAGATATTTCTCAAATCACTAAATTGATGGACGTTGCCGTGAATCAAGTGTCAAGAGTAAATATTAATTCACAATGTCAACGTGGACCAGATTCATTCCCGTTCACAGGTCGTAAAGATTCGGCAGAAGGAACGCTTTCGGTTACGGCAGCATTACGTTCATTCTCAATCAGAACGGTAGTAGCCACGAAAGACACGGCCGAAAACAAAGCGATTATCAATCAAATTGTTGAAAACCATGAATCTAACTTCCTTTCAACGAAGTTTATATTTTAAGGTTTTTCAAATTTACATCAGTAGAGACGTTGCCTGCAACGTCTCTTTTTTTGTTTACCTGCAACGTCTCTTTTTTTTGTTTACCTGCAACGTCTCTTTTTTTTGTTTATCTGTCTGACAAATTGGAGTTGTTTTTGGAGAGATAAATAACTCTTTTTGTTTACCTGTCTGACCAACTGGAGTTGTTTGTGGAGAGATAGATAATGATAAACAGTAACTTCACAATGGTTATACTTTTGCATGAGCGAAGACGTTGCAGGCAACGTCTCTACCGAAGGTGAAATGCCTGTCGGTAGGTCAAAAACAATCCTTCTGAATGTTCAAAGGCATGATTATTCAAATCAAAATAGGGCTCAAATCTGAATGTTAGCCAAAGATTATCCATCATTTTCCAATCTTTCATTATCCTAAAAATCAACAAATTACGGTTCTTTTCTATCACATTTCCATAGTTGTAGGTTCGTCCAACAGATTGATACAAATCGCCTCCTGCATCCGATAAATAACCCGAAGAATTCCAATAACTGACCATTAAATTTATCAGTTTGGTTTCGGCGGTGAGGTTTAAGTAAATACCAGAACCATCTGGGAAAAAAGGATGATAATTAGCGGTTTGACGATAGCCTACCCAATAGTTTTGCGTCTTGAGTTTTTGCAGAAAACCTTTAAAACGCCATTCCGCATCAATTCCAATGGCGGTATTGATATTGGTAATTACCTGAGCCGTATCCTTCGTATTTTGTCCTCCTCGATGCTGAAAAGTAATTTGCCAAGGAATTGAAAAACTAAAATTTGGTCGATTTATCAATTTCTTATTCCAAGAAAAACCCGCAAAGATTTCTTCTTGAAAATCAGAGCCTTTATAAATCATTTTTTGCCAGTCAATCCAAGCATCAAAAAAGACTTTTTGCTTACGTCGAGTATATTGTAAACCGTTCTCTTGTCGGTTGAGAATTACTCGTTCAAAATTTAACATCGGCTCAATCAATTGGTGATTTAATTGTCCTTCTAAATTCCCGAATAAAAATTGAGAAGAATCCTTTTGAATTTTTACCGTAAAAATGGGTTGAACCGCCGTAAAAGCTGAATTTCCAAAATCTTTCCAAGCGTAAACACCCGCTTCAATACGAACATGAGGAGCAGGTTGATACATAAGTTTAGGCGAAAATTGATTTCCAAAAAGCGTGTATCCATCTGCAACTTTTAGGAAGTATTCGTTGTTCTTTAAGAAACTAAAACTTTCAAATTGAAGAGAAAATTGTCCAGACTTTGTTGAGTCAAGATGTTGGAAAGTTTCCAACTTAGTGTTATTCAATTGAGCCTTTACTCCGAAAGACATCAAGAAGAACAACACAAAAGGTATTTGTATATTTCGATTTAACATTTCACGGCAAAATACTTGTATTTGTTGAAATTTAAGTAAATTCACCCTTAGAAAATTTAGAAAACTGTAAAAATAAACATGGCAAAGCAACAAGCAGAAGCAGTAAACCCTGCTAATGAAAAATTAAAAGCATTACAAACTACGCTTGAAAAATTAGACAAAGCTTACGGAAAAGGAACGGTAATGCGTTTGTCAGATACCAAAGTAATGGACGTTCCTGTTATCTCAACGGGTTCATTGGGTCTTGACTTAGCTTTGGGAGTTGGAGGAGTTCCTCGTGGTCGTGTTGTTGAAATTTATGGGCCAGAATCTTCTGGTAAAACTACACTTACAATGCACTGTATTGCTGAAGCCCAAAAAGCAGGAGGTTTAGCCGCATTTATCGATGCTGAACACGCTTTTGACAAAGGTTATGCAGAAAAATTAGGGATTGATACAAGTCAATTGTTGATTGCACAGCCAGATAATGGTGAACAGGCTTTAGAAATTGCGGAACAATTGATTTCTTCGGGAGCTATTGATATTTGTGTGATTGACTCAGTAGCTGCTCTTGTGCCGAAAGCGGAATTGGAAGGAGATATGGGTGATTCTAAAATGGGTTTACAGGCTCGTTTGATGTCTCAGGCTTTACGTAAATTAACGGGAGTTATTAATAGAACGGGATGTTGTTGTATTTTTATTAACCAATTACGTGACAAAATCGGTGTAATGTTCGGTTCTCCAGAAACAACAACGGGTGGTAATGCCTTGAAGTTTTATGCTTCAGTTCGTTTGGATATTCGTCGTATTGGTCAAATTAAAGATGCTGATAATGTTATCGGAAACCGTACTCGTGTGAAGGTAGTAAAAAACAAAGTCGCTCCTCCATTTAGAGTCGTTGAATTTGACATTATGTATGGCGAAGGTATTTCTAAAGCAGGTGAGGTTTTGGATTTGGCGGTTGATATGGAAATCGTGAAAAAATCAGGTTCATGGTTTAGTTTTGAAACAAATCGTCTTGGACAAGGACGTGATGCGGTAAAAGATATGTTAAAAGACAACCAAGAATTATTAGATATTTTGGAACAAAGAATTAAAGACAAAATCAAAAACGATGAAAATGCTCTTTTAGACACAACTGAGCCCAATATCGAGGATGACGGAACGCCAGAATAATTTTTGAGTTATTTTATTTTAAAAGGAGAAAATCGAAAGGTTTTCTCCTTTTTCATTTTTGATAAAATACTAAATATTTGTATCTTTACTACATGAAACAAGATGACACCTATATACTTGATTTTGAAATAGATAAACTAACAAACTCAATAGAAAATGCACAAACTGGTGAAATTTTTGATACTGAAATAGTCAATGTTACCCTCGAAAATAATAACCGAGAAATTAAGAAATCTGAATGGATATTTAATTGGAAGAAAGAATTACAAACAACAGAAAAACAGGTTTTTAAACTAATTACTCCGCAAAACCCCAAAATCATTCATGGACTTTTAAGTATTGAGGATAAGAATGACCACATTTTTATGTATTTGCTTGAAAGTGCTAAATTTAACAAAGGTCAAAATAAGGTTTACGTAGGAGTTCCTGCTAATTTAGTAGCCTACGCTTGCAAGATTTCTTTTGAAAAAGGATATGAAGGTTTCGTAGCTTTTGACGCAAAATCGGCAATTATCGACCATTACAAAATAACACTTGGAGCTACTCATTTTAAAGGATTAAAGATGTTTATTGAACCAGAAGCAGCAAAAAAATTAGTAAAGCGTTATTTTAAAACATTTGAAATATGAAAACTATTAAAGAAGACATAAATATTGATTTAGAAATTCATTCATCACAATGGTCTGATGCTGATTTAATAGAATTTAGAAGTATAATAAAAAAAATTAAATCAAAAAAAAGAAAACATATCCAAGTTGGGTTTAGCCAAATAGCTTCTGTTTAAAACGAAGTCATTTGGAATATTAAATCGAATTTATTATCCTAAAAAAGGAGAAAATCGAAAGGTTTTCTCCTTTTTTTTGTATTTTTAGATTCATAATCATCAAACTTATAAGTAGGCAGTTTTACGACAGTACAAACGCCTAACTACAAAACTCCGTCCCAACTCTTAATTATTCTCTATTAACTCTAAAATATGTCTATCCACAAAAAGCGTCGTAAAGTAGAAATTTGCCACAACTGCCACACCATTCTTAAAGAAGATGATAATTTTTGTCCGCATTGTGGTCAAGAAAATCATGATTTAAAAGTTCCACTTGGGCATTTAGCGTTTGAGGTTTTTGAAGGCTTCACACACTTCGACACTAAGTTTTATAATACAATGGTTTCGATTTTTTTTTATCCTGGAAAAATCACCAAAGATTTCCTCGAAGGTCGTCGTGGACGATACGTTCCTCCAATTCGTCTTTATTTTCTAATTTCCTTTATCTTCTTTTTGGGTTTGGGCTACATGGTTGATTTAGCATTAAAGGAAAGCACTGATTTTATCAGCGAAAATGTTACGGTAAAAGACAAAAGTGAAAATGTTAAAAACAAAGCCAAAAAGAATATTGAAGATGAATTGGAAGAAGCGACGGAGAAATTAGACGAAATCAAGTCTTCCGAAGATACAAATGGCTTAGCAGATGCTCAAAATGAGGTTAAACAAGCACAATTAGCCTTAAAACTCTACGGGAAAATTGATAAAAAAACGGAAAAAGCAAAAATAAAAATCCATAAATGGGTTGATTTCACTTCTGTTTCTTTAGATGAAATTTTAAGTGAAATGAATCTTGATTCTGACGATACGCTCAGAAAATTGATTGTTAATTTACCCGAAGAAAAGCAACGAGAAAGGTTAATCAATATTCAAAAACAGATAATTGCTGATACCATCAATACCGAAAAAATAGCCGAAGTAAGTAAAGACTTGAGAGATTATTTTACTGAAACAATTGGAAAAACGAAGCAATTAGAATACTCTTTAAATCTTCACGCTTTAAAAAATAATGCCTCTTTAAAAATTAATTATGATACCGACACTATACTTACTCTAAAAGGGAGCGATGGCAGTCTGCAAAACACGGCATATTTAAAGAAAGTTTTGAAAATGTCCGATGAACAATTGGATAGTCTTAATAGGAAAAAGGATAACACAGCAGCGGCTTTTTTACAACCTTTTCAAAGAGGAATTTTACGGAATTTAACCTATTACCAATTAGCATTTAGAGAAGATGCAGAGAAAGCTTTTTCAGAAATTGCTCATTTGGGCATTGGAGCATTTTCGTTGATGATGTTTATTTTAATGCCCATTGTGGCTCTTTTACTGAAAATCATTTATAGCAAAAGAACGCATAGTATTATTTCTTATCCATTTAGATTGTTAAGATATTTATGGGATTGGTTACTGTATTTAATTCGTTTTAGAAAAATCAGAAAATATCGCCACATTCCGCATTTGATGGCAGGACATACCCGCTATTACTATGAACACTTGATTTTCTCAATTCACATTCATAGCGTATTCTTTTTGATGCTTCTTATATTTGTAGGTGGCGGAATTTTATTAGGCTATTGGAAAATTGCCTTAATAATGACCATGTTAGGGTTCTTTTTATATTTTATTCTTTCACTCAAAACGGTTTATCGTCAAGGGATTATCAAAACCTTATTCAAATCGGTTATTTTATTTTTTCTTTACGTTATTTCTTTCATTTTTATTTTGAGTATTACAAGTGCCTTTAAGTTTGCAACGTCATAAGTAGCACAGGTTTTTAACCTGTCCGATTAAATTTTGACAGGTTAAAAATCAATGTAGTTTAATTAGTTTTGTAGAAATTTTCTGAAAGTTGAGCGGTTTAACTAAACGACAACAGGTTAAAACCTGTGCTACTTTGAACGAATCGCAATTACTGGGTCTAAACGAGCGGCAATCCATGCAGGGACAATTCCAGAAATTACACCAATAACGGTTGCCGTAATAATTCCTTTAATCATATTTGAATAACTCAATACTAATTTTAGCGAGCCAAAATCTATGAAAGACATCAGCCAGACTAATAGTATTCCTACCAATCCACCAATTAAACTCAAGAAAACCGCTTCAAATAAAAACTGAAAAAGAATAAAATAATTCTTTGCTCCCAACGACTTCTGAATACCGATAATATTGGTTCTTTCTTTTACCGAAACAAACATAATATTGGCAATTCCGAAACCCCCAACCAATAATGAAAATAGAGCAATGATCCCTCCACCAACATTCAAACTTGAGAAAATGGAATCAAAAAATTTCACCGCTCCATCTAATCTATTAATCGAAAAATTATCGTCTTGCGTAGGTTTCAACCCTCTTCTACTTCTCATCAAGCCTGTAATTTCACCTTCCAAAGTTTCTTGTCCATTATCCCAATCATACGCTTTAATGGCAATATCTGGCTCAGGTTCATCTTTTTGGAAAAGGCTTGCGTAAGTGGTGTATGGAATATAAGCACGGTCATCGGGCGAACCTCCGAGACTAATTAAATCTTCCCCTTTCTTCCGCATCGTAGCAATTACCTTAAATTTAATTCCGTTTATTTTTATCGTTTCACCAATGGCATCCGCAATATTTGGGAAAAGAGCCTCTTTAATATCAGCCCCAAGAATTACAGCAAAAGCAGAATTATCTGTTTCATTTGTCAAGAAATATCGTCCATTTTCTACGGGTACATCTGAAATTTTATTGTAATCATAACTCACTCCCAACAATCGAGATTCTATACTATTATTGCCATTTTTCAAAGTCGTTTGACGACCATCCAAAATAGAAATTGCCTGTGCATTTTCCAGATTATCAGTCAAATAACGATATTCATTGTACTTCATCGTTGGACGGTTAATATATTTCCACCAAGGATAATTGTTACCCATCACCCAAGGCCATTTTCCGACATACACAACGCCTTTCCCGAACGAATCAATTTGCTCACGAATACCCGAATTCATAGAATCGACAAAAGTATAAACTGCCACAATTGAAAAAATACCAATCGTAACACCCAAAAGTGAAAGGGTAGTCCGTAACAAATTACTACGAAGAGCTTGCCAAGCAAATCTGATACTTTCTAAAAGTTGTCGAAGAAATTTCATAATTATACGATTTTTGAAGTTTAAATTTAGAAAAACACAATCCTAATTACAACAATGAAATGACCAATGGAAACTATCAGTAGGCTGAAAGGCAGAATAAGTGTAAGATTGGAAATAAAGTTTTTCGCTAATTGCTAATTTAGTATTTCAATGTCATAATTTTACAGCGATTTATATAAGGATTGTCCTAAATTTACAGATTAGGATAAATCTTGCGTAGCCAATACCACAAAAATATGTCTGCTAAAATTACCATCACTGACTTCAATATCTTGCAAGAGTCATTTGCGGGAGAACTTTTTTTTGACAACTCAACTTCGCATAATGCTCAGAAAATCCTGTACTCCACTGATGCTTCCGTCTATCAAGAAAAGCCATTAGCCGTTGCCATTCCAAAAGATATTGCCGATTTAAAAGCATTGATAAAATTTGCGAATCAGTACCGAGTTACGCTCATTCCACGCTCGGCAGGAACGTCATTGGCAGGGCAAGTTGTGGGGAAAGGAATTGTTGTGGATATTTCAAAATATTTTACGGAAGTCATTGAAATAAACCAAGAAGAACGTTGGGTAAGGGTACAACCTGGAGTCATTAGAGATGATTTGAATGTCATTTTGAAGCCTTACGGTTTGATGTTTGGCCCAGAAACTTCTACCTCCAATCGAGCCATGATTGGTGGTATGATTGGTAATAATTCATGCGGTTTACACTCAATTGTTTGGGGTGATACTCGCAGTAATTTGTTATCGGCAAATGTTCTTTTGAGTGATGGTTCAGAAGTTATCTTTTCAGAAACGTCACGAGAAGATTTTTTTCAAAAAGCCACTAAAAAGAATTTAGAAAGTCATTTATACGGTCAAATTTTCAAAATCTTGAATAATCCAATGATTCAAGAAACGATTGAAAAAGGCTATCCTAAAAAAACATTACAACGCAGAAATACAGGTTACGCTCTTGATATGCTGAGCGATAATCAACTGTTTCATCCAGAGTCGAATAAACCTTTTAATTTCTGTAAACTCTTGGCAGGTTCAGAAGGTACTTTAGCATTTGTGACGGAAGCAAAATTGAATTTAATTCCGCTTCCTCCGCAAGAAATTGCTTTGGTTTGTATTCATAGCCATACCATTCAAGATTCTTTACAAGCCAATTTAGTTGCCTTAAAACATAATCCGATGGCTTCGGAATTGGTGGATAAATACATTTTAGATTTCACCAAAGGACATCACGTTTACAACCAAAATCGCTTTTTCATTAAAGGCGACCCAGCCGCTATTTTGATGGTTGAGTTTATGGCAGAAACTGACACAGAACTCAATGCTAAAACCAATGCTTTAATTGAAGACTTACAAAAAGCAGGAATTGGCTATGCGTATCCAGTAGTAAAAGGTGAAGATACCAAACCCGCTTGGGACGTGAGAAAAGCTGGTTTGGGATTAATTCGCAACTTGAAAGGCGACATTCAGCCCGTTAATTTGATTGAAGATTGTGCCGTTGCTCCCGAAGATTTACCAGCTTATATTGCTGATTTACAAGGACTTTTGGCAAGCCACAATATCAATGCTTCGTATTACGCTCATGCGGGTGCGGGGGAATTGCACGTTGAGCCGATGATAAATCTGAAAACGGTTGAGGGCAAAGAATTATTCCGAACAATCTTAAAAGAGACAACAGAATTAGTCAAAAAATACAATGGTTCATTGAGTGGCGAACACGGCGATGGACGTTTGCGAGGTGAATTTATCGAAAGCGTTTTGGGCAAAGACGTTTACGAATTATTGAAAGAAGTCAAGGTAATATTCGACCCGAAAAACATCTTCAATGCTCGTAAAATCGTCAATACGCCACCCATGAACGAGTTTTTACGCTACGAAGCAGGCAAGAAAAATCCAGAAATTAATACGTATTTCGATTTTTCAAACCAAGAAGGAATCCTTCGTTTAGCCGAAAAATGCTCAGGCTCAGGCGATTGTCGCAAAACCGAAGTGACGGGCGGAACGATGTGTCCGAGTTACATGGCTACTCGCATGGAAAAAGACACAACCCGTGCCAGAGCCAATATTTTACGTGGATTTTTAACCAATTCTGAAAAGGAAAACCGTTTCGACCACGAGGAAATTAAGGAGGTTATGGATTTGTGTTTGTCGTGTAAAGGCTGTAAATCTGAATGCCCCTCGAAAGTTGATGTGGGCAAAATGAAAGCGGAGTTTTTACAACATTATTACGATGAACATGGCGTACCATTCAGGACAAAAATGATTGGTAATTTCACGAAATCGCAAGAATTAGCTTCTAAATTCCCAAGAATTTATAACTTTTTAGTAACCAATAATTTCACGGCAAATCTGACTAAAAAGTTCTTAGGTTTTGCTCCAGAAAGGTCAATTCCAACGGTTGGAAATATTACTTTGAGAAAGTGGCAAGAAGACAGAATTAAGGTTCAGCAAAAGCGTGAAAAAAATAGCGTTCATTATTCGCAAATCAATCTTGGAAAACGCAGAAAACAAGGCAAAGTGTATCTTTTCTGTGATGAATTTACGAATTATAACGATGTAGAAGTTGGACAAAAAGCCATTTTGTTATTGACCGCTTTGGGTTACGAAGTTCACATTCCAAAACACATTGAAAGTGGACGTACTTATCTTTCAAAAGGATTGGTAAAAGAGGCTCGGCAAATTGCGATTCAGAATGTTCAAATGCTGAGTGAAGCGATAAAAGACAATTCTCCAATTTTGGGAATTGAACCTTCAGCAATTTTAACTTTGCGAGACGAATACCTTGAATTAGTACCGCAACATTTACATTCTGATGCGGAAAGAGTAGCCGAAAATGCGTATTTGATTGATGAATTTTTAGCCCAAGAAATTGATAAAAAGAAGATTACCAAAGACTTATTCAAGGCGGATAAAAAACTCATTAAACTACATGGGCATTGTCATCAAAAAGCATTATCGTCATTGGTGGCAACCAAGAAAATTTTGTCATTACCTGCCAATTACGAAGTTCAATTGATTCCGTCGGGTTGTTGTGGTATGGCGGGTTCTTTTGGTTACGAAGAAGAACATTATGAAGTTTCGATGAAAATTGGTGAATTAGTGCTTTTTCCAACTATCAGAAAACAAGCCGATGAGGTAATTATTGCTGCCCCAGGCACAAGTTGTCGTCACCAAATAAAAGATGGAACGGGAAGAACTGCCCAACATCCCGTAGAAATTTTGTGGGATGCTTTGTTGGGGAATTAGGTTTAATCTAAAATTAAGTAGAATAGTATGTGTACTTATTTGAGTTGCAAAAACCTCACCCCCAGCCCCTCTCCGTTGGAGAGGGGGGAAATTGGGTCGAATACTCCCCTCTCCAACGGAGAGGGGCTGGGGGTGAGGTTTTCTGTCAATAACGTATAAAAAAATGAATAAAAAATACGCAATTATTGTTGCAGGAGGTTCGGGAAGTCGCATGAAAAGTGACATTCCTAAGCAGTTTATTGAAGTAGGTGGTTTGCCAATTTTAATGCATACCCTCAAAAGATTTAAAGAAGCCGAACCCGAAATTGAGCTGATTTTGGTTTTACCCGAATCGCAATTTGAGTATTGGAATCAACTCTGTGAGAAATACCCAACTGTTCCACACCGATTGGTAAAAGGCGGAAATACACGCTTTCAGTCGGGATTGAATGGCTTAAAAACCATTGAAAACGAAGGACTTGTAGCCATTCATGATGGCGTGCGTCCATTTGTTTCTGCGGAAATAATTCAAGAAAGTTTTAAAGTTGCCAACGAAAAAGGAACTGCCGTGGTGAGCGTTCCTTCCAAAGATTCGGTGCGAGTAAACGGACAAGCCATCGACCGTTCAACGGTTAGATTGATTCAGACACCACAAACTTTCCAGATTTCATTAATTAAAAAAGCCTTTGAAACCGAAGAATTAAGCACCTTCACAGACGATGCCAGTGTAGCAGAACACGCAGGTTTTACAATAAATCTCATTGAAGGAAGCTACGAAAATATAAAAATCACCACACCTGAAGATTTGGAATGGGCGGAGATTATTTTGGGGAAAGGGTGAGATTTGCTGTTGTCCCTTGCCGTTGTCCGTGTCTCCACAGACGATAATTTGTAGTCGTCTGTGGAGACACAGACAACGGCTGGAAGCGTCCTCGCTTGAACCATGAAATTCAATTAACCTTGTGCAGTTCAATTGCCTACGCACGAGAGTAGTTCAAGCGAGGACGCTTGAACCAGAAGGTCAACTCGTGCTACTGCGAATGAAACTTGGAGTTTCGGAACTGGGTATGGTGCCCTTCAAATGGAAACAGGTTGGTTAAATGGTGTTGTAACGGCATTAGGAGGTACTAATAATAGAACTGGTCAAATATTGCAAGATGCCATAAACGGAAGTATTGTTTTAGAGAAGTATGGAGTATTTATTAACGGTAACGGTGCTACCAGAATACTAAAATTGAATTAAGATGGATATTGTTTCTTATTTTTCGGATATTAAAATTAAACAAACTGCGAGTCTTGCAAAATGGGTGGAAGTTCTTACAAAAAAAAAGAATTTCCAAAGTGTGCTTTTCAATAATAGTTATCTTTTCATTGCAAGCCGTGACATAATTCTAAATTCAGAAATTTTTGAGGCAAAAAAAGCCTACTATAAAGCATCTAAAGTTTCATTACTTGGAATTAAGTTATTACATAACCATTACCCACAATATAAATGGAATGAACAACCTCCTCCTTCTTTATGGGGTACACTTCATTGGGGGATTATCCCCTTGTTATTAGCTGATAATGAGGAAGATTTATATGAATTTGCCACTATCAGTGAACTGATTGAAGGGAGTTTAGAGAGTAAACATTACGTTGCAATGGGCTATGCTTTAAAATATTTATTGCTTGGAGATAAAGCCAAAGCCAAAGAAAAAATGGGAGATTATTATTCAAAAACGGATACCTATGGTCGTGGCTTGGCTTATGTAGTAGCAGGTATATTGCATAGTGATTTAGCAATGATAAATGAAGGCATAGAATATGAAATCAAATATTTTAGAAGCATGGTGAAGAATTGGGAATATCCCATGTTTGCTTTTATTTGTGAACCAGCAACAGCTTGGGTAAAATTAGCACAGTTGCACGGTTTTGAGCCTGATACAAGTAATGAACTTATTAATAAAGAGTTATTAATAAAGCATAATAATATAATATTTGATGACATTATTGATATTTACGAAGCCTTAGAAATAGAAGGATATAAAAAGAAAACGTGGTTCAAGAAGTGGTTGGGATAACCTCGCTCCCCTCGATTTATAATCGGGCGGAAATGGTTTTGCGACTGTGTCGCAAATATATTTTAGCGTTATAAACGCAAAACCAATCCACACCCGATTACAAATCGGGGTGAGCAAAAAGTGATAATAAGAATATAGAAACTAATACGAAACTGTCCAAGTCACAGATTTGAATCAATAAACGACAAAGGCAAAATTCGAGCAAAACACATTGACAAAACCACATCACCAAAACAAAATCCATGAAAAAAAGACTTTCTCTTTCAGAATATACAGACGGTATTATTTCGGGTAATCGAATGATACTTAGTCGTGCTATTACGCTGATTGAGAGCAATTTACCTTCTGATAAAAAACTGGCTCAGGAGGTTATAGAAGCCATTTTACCTTATACGGGCAAATCCGTCAGATTAGGTATTACAGGCGTTCCCGGTGTGGGCAAAAGTACCTTTATTGAGGCTTTGGGCAAGTATTTAACTAATCAACAGAAAAAAATTGCGGTACTTGCCATCGACCCAAGTTCTCAACTTACTAAAGGCAGTATTTTGGGCGACAAAACCCGCATGGAAGAGCTTTCCCGTGAGCCTTTGGCGTACATTCGCCCCTCTCCTACGGGCAATTCTTTGGGCGGAGTTTCGCATAAAACTCGTGAAACCATGCTACTCTGCGAAGCCGCAGGTTTTGAGGTCATTATCATTGAAACCGTTGGTGTTGGTCAGTCCGAAACCTACGTGCATGGCATGGTCGATTTTTTCCTTTTGTTGATGTTGGCAGGTGCGGGCGACGAATTGCAAGGCATCAAAAAAGGCATTATGGAAATGGCGGATTTAATTGCCATCACCAAAGCGGATTCGGGCAATGAAAATCAGGCGAAATTGGCAAAAATTGAGTACCAAAATGCCCTACATTTATTTCCACCCGACGGCACAGGTTGGTTTCCAGAAGTGGTAACTTGTTCGGCAACAAATCTCAATGGAATCGCTGAAATATGGGAATTAGTCGAAAAGCATCGGGATTTGTTAAGTAAGAGTGGTAAATTTGCAGAAAATCGGCAAAACCAAAATTTAGATTGGATGAACGATTTCATTAAACAAACCTTAGAGGAAAATTTTTACAGCAATAAAAACGTTTCCTTAAAAACCAGAGACATTCAAAAAGCCGTTAGCGAAGGCACAAAACACCCAATTCATGCCGCTTACGAACTTTTGGAAGTCTTTTACAAACAATAATAATGAACAATATCTGGCATAAGCTATCAGTCGCTATCCTTAAAAATCGTCCTTACTTTTTGGCTCTCGTTGCTTTCTTGGCAATTTTTATGGGCTACATGGCTACTAAAACCCAAGTTTCAAGCGAATTACCTAAAATTCTTCCTCAGTCCGACAGTCGTCTTCAATTGTACGAATCCTTCAAAAAACGCTTTGGCGAAGATGGTTCGGTCATGGTTTTGGGCGTTGAAACCGACAAAATGTTTCAGCTTCCATTTTTCCAACAATGGCAAGATTTAGCGAAGGAAATCAAAGGTGTAGAAGGCATCAAAGACGTTGTTTACGCAGGAAATATTCCGAGAGTTGTCAAAAATGACACCGCAAAACGCTTTGATACTAAACCACTTATCACGCAAAGAGCCGTTACGCAAGCAGAAGTGGAGAGCGTAAAAACGGGTTTGGTAAAACTGCCTTTTTACAAAGGTTTTATCATTAATGAAGCAGGAAATGTGCATTTAATGATGATTACTTTCGACCAAAAAGCCATCAATGATAAAGCAAGGGTTAGAGCGGTTAAGAAAATTAAAGAAATTACGGCACAGTTTGAAGAGAAGCAAAAAACGGATTTACACCTTTCGGGAATGCCATTTGTCCGTACCGAAATGACCGCACAAATCACAACTGAATTAGGCATTTTTGTTAGCCTTGCCCTTGTGGTAACCATGCTAATTTTATTGTTATTCTTCCGCAGTTTCAAAGTCATGTTTTTTGCTCTGATTGTGGTTTTGATTGGTATTGTTTCGTCGCTCGGCTTTATCGTTTTGTTCGGTTATAAAATCACGATTATTTCGGGAATGATTCCGTCATTAGTCGTGGTCATTGGCGTTCCAAATACTATTTTTGTCTTTAATAAATACTACGAAGAATACGCTTTGCACGGCGATAAAATGTTGGCTTTGCAAACAACCATCGAGAAAATTGGGCAAACACTTTTCTTAGCAAACCTCACAACGTCGATTGGCTTTGGCGTTTTTGCGTTTACGGGAAGTACATTTTTATCTGAATTCGGTATTGTGGCGGCTATCAATGTAATGCTTACTTACGTGGTTTCATTGATATTTATCCCATTGGTATTTAGCTACTTAGCCCCTCCTTCTGAAAAACAAACAGCTCGTTTAGATTCGGGAAGAGTTGCCAAAATATTACTAAAAATTGACGGATATGTAAACCACAAACGTTCGGTTATTTACAGCATTATTATCGTCATTATTGGACTTTCAGTTTATGGAATGACACAAATAAAATCAATTGGTTACATCGTGGATGACCTTGCTGATGACAATCCAATTTTGACCGATTTAAAATTTATAGAAAAGAATTTCAAAGGAATTATGCCTTTTGAAGTGGCTATTGATACCTATGAAGCAGGTCGTGTGTTGGGTTCACCTGAGCTTTTGACCAAAATCAAGAAAATGGAAAAAGAGTTTGCAAAATATCCAGAATTTACCAAACCGATTTCATTAGTAACTGCTGCAAAATTCATTTATCAAGCTTATCGTGGTGGCGACCCAAAATATTTTGTTTTACCAGGAATTGACGAATTAGCGAAACTGAAAGAGTATAATTCAAGCGTACAAGGAAAACAAGGATTCACCAAAGGTTTCATTGATTCAACCAAACGTTACACACGGGTCAGTTATCAAATTGCCGATTGTGGAACTGTTCGTACCAATCAGATTATCAATGAATTACAACCTAAAATTGACTCAATTTTCAATTATAATGCCGAAACAAATGAGTTTTATAAACGTGGAGATAAACGTGGCTATGATGCGGAAATAACGGGAAATAGTGTAATTTATGCTTGGCAAAACGATTATTTACAAGCAAATTTAGTAGAAAGTACACTCCAAGCTATTGTATTGATTTGCTTAATTATGGCTTTGCTTTTTCGTTCTTGGAAAATGGTCATTATCTCAACTTTACCGAGTTTAATTCCATTATTGATTACGGCGGGATTGATGGGTTTCTTCGATATTCACTTGAAATATTCAACGATTTTGATTTTCTCAATCGCTTTCGGTATTTCTTCAGACGGGACGATTTACTTCTTGACTCGTTACAAAGACGAATTAATTAACAAAAAACGAAACGTAAAAGATGCCATCAGAGAAACGATTTTGAATACAGGCGTTTCAATGTTTTATACGGCAATTATCTTATTTACAGGCTTTTTCATCTTTACGGCATCAACTTTCAAAGGCACGCAATCATTAGGAATTTTAGTTTCAATCACGCTTTTAATGGCGATGATTTGTAATTTAGTTTTATTACCCGCTTTCTTAATGACTTTGGATAAACGTGAAAGTAAGCAATTGATGAAGTAGCGTTTTGATGCTTGATGTTCGTATTTCGATGTTTGGAATTGATACCCCAACATCGAAATACGAAAATCAAAAATTAAAATCAAACCTTCTTCTTACTCCAATAACTCGCCAATAAAGAGCCATTAACATTCATAATTGGTCCAAATAAGGCAGGAGCTATTCCAACCGTTGCTAATTTCCCCATCGCTTTGGCTAATCCTGACGCTAATCCAGCATTTTGTAAACCCACCTCAATTGCTACCGTTCTGCAATCTTGTTCTGGTAATTTGAATAATCTTGCACCCCAATAACCCAAGATAAATCCTCCGATATTATGCAGTAAAGTAGCAAAAACTAAGGCTAATCCCACCGTTTGCAAAGATTTTTGTCCAACCGCCGTAATAATAACGATAATAACAGCAATACCCGCCATTGAAATGATTGGTAATATTTTCTGTAACCATTCTGCTCTTCCCGCCAAAAATTTATTGACCAAGAAACCAACACCGACTGGAATTATTATCATTTTAGAAATATCGTAAGTCATACTCCAAAAGTCAATTTCAATGAATTGTCCACCCAATAATTTCATTAAAAGTGGCGTAAGAATGGGTGCTAAAAGCGTAGCAAAAGACGTAATAGTGATAGATAAAGCCACATTGGCTTTGGCAATGTACGACATCACGTTGGAAGCCAATCCACTTGGAGAACAACCCACTAAAATAATTCCTGCCGCAATTTCTGGTGGAAAATTAAAGGCTCTTGCAATGCTAAAGCCTAAAAATGGCATAATGGTAAACTGACAAATTAACCCAACAATAACGGCTTTAGGCATTTTTACCACGCCTAAAAAATCATCATAACTCATCGTCGTTCCCATACCAAACATAATAATTTGAAGCAGAGGAATGATTAATTCTTTCAGTTGAAAATTACCTACCGAAATAAAATATTGTGGAAAAAAATAAGCGATTGTTGCCCCTAAAATAATGGAAAGTGTGTAAAGATAATTTTTCATGTGGTCGATTTTAGGAACAATAATAGATTGATTTTTTTGATTTTTTCCGTTATTTAGAGGAATAATTTATGAATTAACCATTTTTGATAAGCAAACAATTTCATGCAAAAATTAACCGTAACTTCTCTATTAATGCTCCTATTCGGGAGTATTAGTTCTTTTTCACAACAACCCATTTATTTATCATCTCCTGATAAAAACGTCACTTTAAAAGTTCAGAGCGACAAAAACAATGCGGTTTCGTACAGTCTAACTTATAAAAACAAAGCCATTCTTGAGCCATCACTACTTGGTTTTCAATTGAATAAACCCAAAATTGACCTAAAAAATTTTAGCTTTATTTCTATTGACTCAACCTCTGTTGATGAAACTTGGAAACCTGTTTGGGGAGAAATGAGCAATATTAGAAATAACTATAAACAATTGAGTTTGACCTTGAAAGAAAATCAATCGGCAGTCATTTTAAAAGTTGTTTTCAGAGTTTTTAATGAAGGTTTGGGCTTTCGCTATGAATTTCCAACACAAGATAATTTCAAACATTTTATCGTTGGCGATGAACTTACTCAATTTAATTTAGCAGGAAATCATAAAACCTTCTGGATTCCAGGGGATTATGACACCAACGAATATTTATATAATACTACCAAATTAAGCGAAATTGATGCCGTCAAAGCAGCCGATAAAGAACCTGATATTGCCCTGAAATCTGTCATTGGCGTAAATACCATTCAATGTCCTTTGATGATGAAAACGGACGATGGTATTTATATCAACATCCACGAAGCCGCTTTGATAAATTATCCTGCCATGAATTTGACTTTGGATAAAAATACTTTCACGCTCACATCTCATTTAGTTCCTGATGCCGTTGGCAATAAAGCTTATTTGCAAACGCCTTTTCAAACGCCGTGGAGAACCATCAACGTGAGCGACAAAGCAACGGATATTTTAGCCTCAAAAATGATTTTAAACCTTAATGAGCCTTCAAAAATCACGGATGTGTCTTGGATAAAACCCCAAAAATTTATCGGAATGTGGTGGGAAATGCACACAGGAAAAGCTAATTGGGACAAAGCATCGGGCAAACACGGAGCCAATACTGCCAATGTAAAAACCTACATTGATTTTGCGGCTCTACATGGTTTTGACGGTGTTTTGGTGGAAGGTTGGAACGAAGGCTGGGAAGATTGGTTTGGAAATTGGAAAGAAAATGTCTTTGATTTTGTAACGCCTTACAGTGATTATGACGTAAATTATTTGGCTGATTATGCCAAGCAAAAAGGTTTACGCCTTATCATGCACCACGAGACTTCTGGCTCGGCTACCAATTATGAACGCCATTTCGATAAGGCTTTTCAATTTATGAAAGACCACAATATGAATACCGTGAAAACGGGTTACGTCGGACGAATTATTCCAAGAGGTGAACACCATGATAGTCAATGGATGGTGAATCACTACCAAAGAGTGGCTGAAAAAACGGCTGAAAATCATATTATGCTGGAAGCTCACGAACCTGTGCATCCAACGGGTTTGCACCGTACTTACCCCAATTGGTTGGCAAATGAAGCCGCCCGAGGAAATGAATTTAACAATGCTCCCAATTTGGCACTCGTTCCCGAACACGAAACTATTTTGCCCTTCACACGCTTGATGGGTGGACCAATGGATTACACGCCAGGGTTTTTCCATTTTCAATTAAATCAGTTTGACTCAAGTCGTAAAACTCGTGTACGCACTACGCTTGCCAAACAGTTGGCTTTATACGTAACCATTTACAGTCCTTTGCAAATGGCGGGTGATTTCCCTGATAATTTCAATCAGCATTTAGATGCGTTTCAGTTTATTAAAGACGTGCCTGTTGATTGGGACGATACCAAAATTTTAGAAGCCGAACCTGCCGATTATATTACCATTGCGAGAAAACAGAAAGGAAAAGACAATTGGTTTATCGGAGCAATTACTGATGAAAATAGCCGTAACGCCACGATTTCACTTGATTTCTTGGATAATGGAGCTAAATATCAAGCAATAATTTATAAAGATAGCGACAACTCAGATTGGCAAAATAATCCAGAAAGCTATAAAATTGAGAAAGTTATCGTAACCAAACAATCAAAATTAGACTTGAAATTAGCCAAAGGTGGCGGTTGTGCTATTAGCTTAATGAAGTTGTAAGGTATATTTTTGTAACGTTGGCAGAGTTTTGAACTCTGCCAACGTTTTATTATCAAATCTCAAAAGCATCAACTTTTGGGATTTTTTTATTTTTTTCAAATTCTTTGAACCATTTTAAACTTGAAATGTTATAACATTAAATGTATATACATTAATTATCAAAACATATTTAAAAATGGCTACTTCAAATTGGGCAATTGATGCCTCACACTCAGAAATTCAATTCAAAGTAAAACACTTGGTAATCACTACCGTAACAGGAAATTTCAAAGAATTTAGTGGTTCAGTAGAAGCTGGAGACAGTTTTGAAAACGCAACGATTTCTTTTGAGGCAAATGTAAACTCTATTGATACAAACAGCGAACAACGTGACGGACACTTGAAAAGTGCTGATTTCTTTGATGCTGAACAATTTTCAACCCTTTCATTTACCTCAACTGAATTCACGAAAAAATCGGATGATGAATTTTCTTTAACAGGAAATTTAACGATGAAAGGAACAACTTTACCAGTAACCTTAGCAGTAGAATATGGCGGAACGGCAACTGACCCTTGGGGAAATGTAAAAGCAGGTTTTGAATTAACTGGAAAAATCAACCGTAAAGATTTTGGATTGTCTTGGAACGCAATCACAGAAGCAGGTAGTGCTTTGGTAAGTGAAGAAGTAAAATTGATTGCAAATATTCAATTGGTAAAACAAGCCTAAAAGCAATTGACGATTTACCAATAAATAAAAAAGAGAATTACAATTAGTGCTTTGCATTAACGGTAATTCTCTTTTTTGTTTCATGCTCCTATCCTCCCGATTTATGAGCCTTATACCCTTGAGCCACTAACCAAGCCAAAACTTTATCTCTCACATCGCCTTGAATTAATATTTCTCCGTCTTTGGCAGAACCTCCACACCCACAAAGATTTTTTAGTTTTTTGGCTAAAATCTCTAAATCATCCTCATTCCCCACAAAACCCGTTATTAAAGTTACTTGTTTCCCTGCACGAGCTTTTTTATCTAACTGAATTTTTAATTTCTGCTTTTCTGGAGGCAAAGTCTCGGCAACTTCATCGTTATCAAATGAAAAATCAAAATCTGGATTAGTAGAGAAAACCACGCCTACGGGTATTTTTTTATTTTTAGACATTGCCAATTACTTTTAAAGATTGCTTTTTAATTTTTACTTTTAATTCATTCGTTGCCAATTGATGAGGTTCTCCATCATAATGTATCAAAAAGTTTTTATCAGATTTTAAATTAAAAATTTCTCCTGTTTGGGTTTCAATATATCTTGAATTTGGTAAAGTTCCCCTAAACAAACGAACGCCAATAATTGGAGCTGCTCCAAACGGAAATGGCTTCAAAATAACCATTTCAATCAAACCATCATCAATTTTAGATTTTGGAGAAATCATCGCATTATTACCATATTGCGTAGCATTAGCAAAAGTGATTGCAAAAACGGTTTTATCTTCCTCATTAATCTGAAATATCTCAGGTTTATAAGTTCTAAATGATTTTAATGCCATTCGGGCATAAGTCTTCAATCCCCTTGAATTTTGTTTGGCAAATTCATGAGCAACCTCAGCATCAAAACCAACACCAGCGGTACAGAAAAATGGAATATCATTTAAAAAGCAAACATCCATCAAAACTGCCGACTGACTAACGGCAAATTGAATGGCTTTTTCAATTTTTAGAGGAATTTTCAAGTGCCGAGCCAAACCATTTCCAGAACCAATAGGAATAATTGCTAAGGCGGTATTAGAGTCAATTAAGCCTTTACCGACTTCATTGACCGTTCCGTCACCACCAATAGCAACAACCTTTGAAACTCCTTCTCTGACGGCTCTTTGGGCAATTTCGGTAGCATGACCTACATATTCTGTAAAAAACAACTGACTTTCAGGTAATTTTGAAACAATCTGCTTAATTTTATTTTTCTGTGCGGGCGTAGTCGTACCCGACATTGGATTCATCACAAACCAAACCATTAGCTAAAAAAGATAAATAGAATTGCCAATACCAATATGAACGACAGATACATTAAGCCATCCACTAAATAATAATCTTTGTACTTTTCAAATAACTCATTCCACTTCATATCTTTCAAATTTTAATATATAAACAAATTTACAGAAAAATAAAGCATGAAAAAACTCATATTCTTTTTATTACTTTCAACGGTTTGTCAAGTAAATGCTCAAACAAATGATGATAAGGCTCAAATATTAAAGATTTTAGACCGCCAAACCAGAGCTTGGAACGATGGCGATGTTAACAATTTTATGAAAGGATATTGGGAATCTGATTCTTTGATGTACATCGGGAAAAGTGGTGTAACGTATGGTTTTCATAAAACACTTGAAAATTACAAGAAAAATTATCCCAACAAAGCCACAATGGGAGTTTTGGCTTTTAACATCCTTAAAGTTAATTTTATATCCTCCGATGCTTGCTTCGTTGTAGGTAAATGGCACTTGACTCGTCCCGAAAAAGGCGATATAGGCGGACATTACACACTTCTTTGGAAAAAAATAAATGGCGAATGGCTCATCATTGCCGACCATTCTTCTTAATAAGTGATTGCGTGATTTGTAAATGAGTGATTGAGGTAATATTATAAATTTTCAGTCATCAAATCACTCACCCTTCCAAACTCAATCATAATTCATAACTTATAATTCATAACTCACTCATGATTCCAGTAAATACCGTTTACAGACACACATTTTCATTTACACAAAACGATGTAATTCTTTTTGCTCAAGTTTCGGGCGACAATAACCCTTTGCATCTTGATGCCGATTTTGCGGCTACAACCGCCTTTAAAAAACCAATTATTCATGGTGCTTTAGCGTCAAGTGTTTTCTCAAAAATTATGGGAACTGAATTTCCAGGATTTGGTAGTGTTTACATGAAACAAGTTTCTGAATACAAACGTCCGATGTTTGTAGATACTGAATACGAAGCCGTTTTTACTGTTATGGCAATTAATGAAGCAAAACACACGGCTGAAATTTCCACAGAAATTTTTGATGTCGCAACGGGTAAAAAAACGACTGAAGGAATGGCAGTCATTATGAATAAGGAAGAGTTTTGATGGAGAGTATATGAGTTGATGAGTATATGGGGTAATAGGTTTATGAGTTAATGAGTATATGAGAAAGGAACATTCGTTGTACTACTCATATACTTTTACCTCATAAACTCATAAACTCTTACCTCATAAACTCATATACTCTTCCCTCATAAACTCATATACTCTTCCCTCATAAACTCTTCATCTCCCAAAAACAACAAAAAAGGCTCAGATTTATATCCGAGCCTTTTTTTGTTAAATAACAACAGTAAATACTAAGCTTCTGTGCTATTTTTAATGTCTTGCACTTGAGTACGAATTTCTTGTGCCAAAGTTTTCAATTGTTGCATACCACCTCTTACACGAGTACCGGCTGCTTGATTACCTTTGTCATAAAACTTATCAAAATCTCCTTCTAAGGACATAATTAAGTCCCTTACTTCTGCAAATCTGTTCATAATCGAAACTTGGATTTAGGTTGAATAAATGGTTGAAAAAAGCCTTAAATAACGTTGAAACGTATTTTTATGGTCGAAATATAGCTAATTTCTTACACCTTCCAAATTCAAATTATGAAAAATGAACAAAAAAATGAAATATTTTACGAAAATTATACCAATTCAACCTGTTTTGCAATAAATTCTTCTGCAAGTTGACGATAAACACCATCTTGAAGTTTTTGCTGAACCACTTGAAAACAATCCATTGTATAAGTAACATCTTCTAAGGTATGAGAAGCCGTTGGAATGATTCTCAACATGATTTGTCCTTTAGGCACAACTGGATAAGTTACGATAGAACAGAACACACCCATATTCTCTCTTAAGTCTTGAACAAGCCCAACAACGTGTGTTAATTCATAGTCTCCGTGTAAGAAAACAGGCGTAACAGGCGATGTTGTTTCTCCAATATCAAAACCTCTTTCTTTTAATCCTTTTTGTAAGGCACGAACGTTTTCCCATAATTTTTCACGCAATTCTGGGTGTTTCTTGATTAATTCTAAACGTTTCATTCCACCTACCACAAATGGCATTGGTAATGCTTTTGCATAGATTTGTGAACGCATATTATATTTCAAGAACATGATAATGTCTTTATCCGCTGCGACAAATGCACCGATTGAAGCCATTGATTTTGCGAAAGTAGAGAAATATAAATCAATCCCTTCAATACAATTCATTTCTTCATGTACACCACGACCATTTTCTCCCATTGTACCAAATCCGTGAGCATCATCCACTAAAATACGGAAATTGAAGTCTTCCTTCATTTTCACAATTTCGTCTAATGAACCTACTTTTCCAGACATTCCGAAAACACCTTCCGTAATTACTAAAATACCTCCACCAGTTTCAGCAACTTTTTTAGTAGCACGTTCCAAATTCTTACGCAATGAGTCCATATCATTGTGATTGAATTTATAATATTGCCCCATTTTTGCTTTGTGTAAACGGATACCATCAATCAAACAAGCATGAGATTCAGCATCGTAAACAATTACGTCATTTCTGTCACAAATACACTCAATAACAGACATAACACCTTGATAACCGAAGTTCAAAAGAAAAGCATCTTCTTTTCCTGCGAATTCTGCTAATTGAGCTTCAAATTCTTCGTGTAAAGCAGAGTTACCTGACATCATTCTCGCACCCATTGGAGCAGCTAAGCCATAGTCCGCAGCCGCTTTTGCATCAGCCTCACGTACTTCTGGATGGTTTGCTAAACCCAAATAGTTGTTCAATGACCAGTTCAACATTTCTTTTCCCTTGAATGTCATTCTTGGACCTATTTCCCCTGTTAACATTGGGAAGGTAAAATAATGATGAGAATAGTGAGCATGGGCTCCGATAGGTCCAAGACCTTTGCCTACTTTATCGAAAATATCCACTTTATTGTATGATTAAATGATTTTAAATTTATGAATTTAGACTTTCTTAAAATAGAGAAAATCTGGGTTTAAGCAAGCCTTGATTTCTTAGATATTTTATATAATTCTCTAAAAAATTCAATGATTAACTTAAAATAATCACAAAGTTAAATTAATATTTCTTATATACAAAATGTCTAAGCCTCTTGTATTAAATCAAGTTGATAAAATATTGGTTTTGCTTTTTATGGTAATATTCTAAGAAGTTTAACCTATCATTTTAAATTCTAATTTAGGTTTCTTATATTGTTATTAAAATCGCCTGACGTATTTGAGTTATTAGTGTATCAAATCCACAAAAAATACAAACCGATATGGCAAATACTAATCCTATTACAACAATACACGACGAAGTTTCGATTATTGATTTTTTGGTGGACAACAACGCCATGATTAAGGAATTTAGCAAAAGTCAATTCGTTTGGGTCTTCATTGAAGAGGATTTCCACATCGTATTATTTTTAGCTGAAAGTTCAAAAACGCATTTTGAAAAATATGTGGTTGAACGATTTTCGGAAAATATGAACGACATGATTGCTCTTTGGAATAGATTTGACCAACAGATTCAACAAGGAATTGAAACTCGAATTCTAAAATTAGCGAAAAATAAAGTGCATGACCTCATTGCCATGTCTGAAACTTTCAGAGCATTATTTAATAGAAAGGACTTTGATGAGGAGTGAGATTTAAAAGTCGTAAGGTACAAAGTATTAAGTCCTAAGAATTAAGTACAAAGTATTGGCTAACGCACGATGTACAATACTTGCAGCTTAATACTAAAGACATAATACTTGGGACTTCTTAAAAACGAAACAAAACAAATATTATATAATTTTATGTCAAAGATTAACAAGATTTTAATTGCCAATCGTGGTGAAATTGCCCTGCGTATCATGCGTACTGCTCGTGAAATGGGTATCCAAACCGTTGCCATTTTTTCAGAAGCCGATAGAAACTCTCCACACGTGCGTTTTGCCGACGAAGCCGTTTGCGTTGGACCTCCTCCTTCCAATCAATCCTATTTATTAGGCGATAAAATCATTCAAATTTGTAAAAATCTCCATGTCGATGCCATTCACCCAGGATATGGATTCTTGTCGGAAAATGCTGCATTCTGTCAAAAAGTAGCTGATGCAGGAATCATTTTTATTGGCCCTTCTCCCGAAAGTATGGATTTGATGGGTGATAAATTGACTTCAAAACATACCGTTGCTAAATACAATCGGTCGGCGTTCCGAATTCCGATGGTTCCAGGTACACCCGATGCCGTGACGGATAGAATAATTGCCAAGCAAAAATCTAAAGAAATTGGCTACCCTGTCCTTATCAAAGCCTCCGCAGGTGGTGGTGGAAAAGGAATGCGAGTAGTTGAGTATGAAGAAGAATTTGATGAGCAAATGGACAGAGCGGTTTCTGAGGCAATTACTTCATTTGGTAATGGAGCTGTGTTCATTGAAAAATACATTACTGCTCCAAAACACATTGAAATACAAGTTCTTGGCGATAAACATGGCAATGTAATTCACCTTTTTGAACGTGAATGTTCTATACAACGCCGTCACCAAAAAGTAGTGGAAGAAGCTCCTTCTGCGGTGCTTACACCCGAAATCCGTGAGGCGATGGGACAATGTGCCGTGATGGTAGCAAAAGCTTGTAATTATTACGGTGCGGGTACGGTTGAATTCATTGTGGACGAAAATTTAGATTTTTATTTCTTAGAAATGAACACTCGTCTGCAAGTAGAACACCCTGTTACTGAGCAAATTACGGGCATTGATTTGGTAAAAGAAATGATTTTAATTGCAGAAGGACATCCACTTTCTATTAAACAAGAAGACTTGAAAATCAATGGTCATTCCATAGAAATTAGAGTTTGTGCCGAAGACCCACGAAATAATTTCTTGCCCGATGTCGGTACTTTACACACATATATACGTCCACAAGGAAATGGCGTGCGGGTTGATGATGGTTTTGAACAAGGCATGGCAATTCCGATTTTCTACGACCCAATGATTGCCAAATTGATTACTTACGGCAAAGACCGCAATGAGGCAATTGATAAAATGATTCGTGCGATTGATGAATTCAAAATTTCGGGAATTGAAACGACTTTACAATTCTGTAAATTTGTTTTAAAACATGAAGCCTTCCTTTCTGGTAAATTTGATACTCGTTTTATTGGCTTGTATTACACACCTGATAAATTAGACGAACCTGTTGATGCTGACGAAGAGATTATTGCAGGAGTTTTGAGCATTCATTTATTAAATCATAAAAAAACTGTAAATTCGTCCGCATCAAGCGTTGAAGTTCCGATTCAACAAAGTCAGTGGAAAACAAAGCGTTTGGAGTATCGGTAGTCAATTTGTTTAATTATTGGCTATTTTTTACTGAAACGTAAGTATATTTTAAGCTAATAATTTATAAATCAAAAAGAAAACAATGGCATTTAACGACCAACTAAATTCAGCAAAACAATCAACGATGACTTTTTTCAGAAGACTTTTTATTGGCATTATCGTCTTGGCAGTTTTAGGACTTTTATTAAGTTTTTTAGCAACGAAAGTTCCTTATTCGGAAGGAGAAAGAGCAGGGGTTGTTTCTAAATTTTCAAGAAAGGGATATATTTTCAAAACAGACGAAGGCGAATTGAATGTTGGAGCTCAAGGGCAAGTGGGAAATATGGCAAATAATTTGTGGGCTTTCACCGTAGATTCTGACGACCCAACGATGAGCAAAAAATTAGAAGATGCAATGCTAACAGGTAGAAGATTACGTTTGCACTATGAGCAACGTTATTTGAAATTCTTTTGGATGGGCGACACTGAATACTTTGTTACTCGTGTAGATGAAGCACCTTAATTATTGAGTGATTTAGTGAGTTGTGATTGAGTGTTTTAAAATTCACTAAATCACAACTCACTAAATCACAAATATTATAGAGAAAGCGTAGCTAAAACACTATTCATATTTCTAACTGCATCAGCAGACTTAGCGAATAATGCTTGCTCCTCTTCGTTCAATTTGTAGTCGATGATTTTTTCCCAACCAGTTCTACCTAAAACTACTGGAACACCCATACAAATATCAGATTGTCCGTACTCTCCTTCTAAAAGAACTGAACAAGGAATTACTCTTTTCTCATCACGGATGATTGACTCAACCACAGCCATTGTTGCAGCACCTGGAGCATACCAAGCAGAAGTTCCTAATAAACCTGTCAAAGTAGCACCACCAACCATTGTATCAGCAGCTACTTTCTTCAAAGTATCAGCATCAGCATAGTTTGTTACTGGCGTACCATTCCAAGTAGCTAAACGAGTTAAAGGAATCATGGTAGTATCACCGTGTCCACCGATAACTGTTGCGTGTAAATCGTTTGGAGAAACATTCATCGCCAAAGATAAATAACACTTAAAACGAGCAGAGTCTAAAGCACCACCCATACCGATGATACGGTTTTTAGGTAAACCAGAAGCTTTAAGAGCTAAATACGTCATTGTATCCATAGGGTTAGAAACAATTACGAAAATAGCGTTTGGAGAATATTTCAAGATATTATCAACTACACTCTTAACGATACCAGCATTCACACCGATAAGTTCTTCACGAGTCATACCTGGTTTACGTGGAAGACCAGAAGTGATTACTACAACGTCAGAATTTGCAGTTTGTGAATAATCATTAGTAACTCCTTTGAAAGAAGTATCCCAACCTAAAATAGCAGCAGTTTGGAACATATCCAATGCTTTTCCTTCGGCAAAACCTTCTTTAATATCAAGGATTACTACTTCGTCAGCTAATTCTTTTCTTACGATATTATCGGCAGTAGTAGCTCCAACAGCTCCAGCACCTACAACAGTTATTTTTGACATGATTGAATTTGAATTTATTTTTTGTGAAATACGTTTATTTTTTGATACAAAAGTAAGTCATTTGTAAATTCAAGCTCTATAATTTGACAACTTTCTAAAAAATTGAATATCAAAAAAGGATATATTTTTATTTTTTAGCATTGTATCAAGAATAATTTTAAATAAGCAGAGTTGAGCTAATACAATTTTCTTTACTTTTTGAAGTTTTTTAAATACAATATTTACAGACTAAAGGCTGTGTTACTTTTATCAAAATAAACCATATTTACAGACTGAAGTCTGTGTTACGTTAAACATTTTCTTGTCTAATCAATGAATACTAAAGAAGATTTAATCACCCGAATTTTAAAGTCCATTTTTTTCAAATCTGCTACCCGCAAAGCTGGCAAATATGCAGGCAGTGGAATGGCAATTTTAGAATTATTAAGAGAAGTTTTAGGCAAAGCCAAAGATGTTGCGGACAATCAAAACAAAGGCATTGGGCAAGTCCTTGCCGAGAAAGTAATGACACTTAGTAGAATGGTAAAAGCATACGTTTCGGGAGAATATAAAGTAATTCCGTGGAGTACGATTGTAAAAATCATTGCTGTCCTGATTTATTTTGTGTCACCGATTGACTTTATCCCAGATTTTCTACCCATCATTGGCTTAACCGATGATTTAGCCTTAGTAATGTGGCTTTTTTCGTCTTTAACAGAAGATTTCGCCAACTTTGAAGCTTGGGAAAAAAGATAAAATTTATATTTTTTTATTCATTTTAAACTTTTTTTTTAACTCATAACTCATAACTCATAACTCATAACTCATAAAATCGTATATTTACGCAAATTTTAACAAATACAGACATGGAACTCACATCAATATTTTTATTATTAGGCAATCTCGGAACGGGAGAGTTAGTTTTGATTGGTATGGTTGTCCTTTTAATGTTTGGAGGTAAAAAACTTCCAGAATTAATGAAAGGCTTGGGCAAGGGAATGAAAGAATTTAAAGATGCTCAAAAAGATGTTCAAGAGCAAATCTCTAAAAGTTTAGAAGACGATACAACAAAATAGTATTTGAAAGTCCTTATTAAAGCATAGTCCCGATGATTACTTCGTCATGACTATGCTTTTGTTTTTTTAAGTAGGACAGGTTTACTAACCTGTCAAGATTATAGAATGACAGGTTAGTAAACCTGTCCTACAAATTTTATGCAAAAATATACCACATTAAAATCCATACAATTAGACCTTTTTTCTGGGGTAATTACCTGCCGTCAATTGGTAGAATTTTATCTTAAAAATATCGAAGAAAAAAATCAGAAATTAAATGCTTTTCTTTCCGTATTTGACGAAGAAGCTTTGCAAAAAGCCGATGAAATTGATGCTAAAATAAAAGCAGGAACTGCCAAAAAATTAGCAGGTATGGTTCTGGGAATCAAAGATTTACTTTGTTACAAAGACCATGTTTCTCAAGCAGGGAGTAAGATTCTGAATGGATTTGAATCTCAATTTAATGCTACGGCTGTTCAACGAGTTTTAGACGAAGATGCCATCATTATCGGAAGACAAAATTGTGATGAATTTGGTATGGGTTCGACCAATGAAAATTCTGCTTTTGGTGCTTGTTTGAATGAAATCGGTGAAAATAGAGTTGCTGGAGGTTCTTCGGGAGGTTCAGCCGTTGCCGTTCAAGCAGATATGTGTTTGGCTTCATTGGGTACAGACACAGGCGGTTCTGTACGTATGCCCGCAGGTTTTTGTGGCTTAGTTGGCTTAAAACCAACATATTCGAGAGTTTCTCGTTGGGGTCTGATTGCCTACGCTTCTTCATTCGACTGCATTGGGCCAATTACAAAATCGGTTGAAGATGCGGCTATTTTATTAGAAGTAATTGCAGGAAAAGACGAACAAGACAGTACCGTTTCAAATCTTCCTGTTGAAGCATATTCTGAATTAAAAGCAGACAAAACAACATATAAAATTGGTTATTTGAAAGATGCCGTTGAAAGCGATGGACTCCAACCAGAAGTAAAAGCTGCCACTTGGGCAAAATTAGAATATTTAAAATCACAAGGTCACGAAGTAGAGGCGGTTGATTTTCCATTGATTAAGTCATTCTTGCCAACCTATTATATTTTAACAACTGCCGAAGCAAGTTCTAACCTTTCAAGATTTGACGGTGTAAAATACGGACATCGTAGTATAGCAGCTACCGACTTAATGTCACTTTATAAAAAGTCAAGATTTGAAGGTTTTGGAAAAGAAACCCGTAAACGAATCATGTTAGGAACGTTTGTATTGAGTGCCAGTTATTACGACGCATACTATACGAAAGCTCAGAAAGTTAGAAGACTTATTAAAGAATTTACAGATAATTTATTAGAGAATTACGACTTTTTAGTTTGCCCAACCACCCCAACGACTGCATACAAATTAGGAGAAAAAACGGCTGACCCAATCCAAATGTATTTGGGAGATTTGTTCACCGTACAAGCAAATGTGGTTGGTTTACCCGCTATTTCGATTCCAAATGGGGTAGATAATGATGGATTGCCAATCGGTTTTCAAATCATGGGAGGTGCCTTTCAAGAAGCAACTTTATTATCTTTTGCCAAGAGTATTGAAAAATAATAAAGTCTTAGAAGTATTCGACCCTTAACATTGATAATATTCTTTGTGAGTGCATCGTTTAATTTATCAGTCTGTTTTAAAACTTAACAAAAATCTAACCTTTGCGTAACTCTATAACAAAGGTTAGATTTTTCGGTTATTTTTTTTAATTTTGTTTATTAAACGTTGTCAATAACCACTTACAACCCAGATACTTAATTCCTTACTTTATGATATTCGCCACAATTCGCTCGTACATTATCGGCTCTTTGCTACTGGCAAGTGCAACGATAAATGCCCAAGTAACTGGCAGTACAGAACAGCCCGTTACTACCGATACCACCACTGTAAGTAATGCTCAGCCAGTTGTTCCAGAGCAAACGTGGTTAATTGACCCCACCATTGTACAGCCTCGTTTACAGGCTTTACAAAAAGAAATCCCCTTAACGTATAATGCTACAACACATCAATTTGTTGAGTATTTTGCCTATCGTAAACCTTCATTTACCAAAACAATGTTGGAGCGTAAAGGCGTATATTTCCCGATTTATGAGAAATATTTGAAAAAATACGGCTTACCAGACGAATTAAAATACCTTTCCCTCATTGAATCAGGATTGAATCCTAAAGTAATTTCTCGTGCTGGTGCAGGTGGACTATGGCAATTCATGCCTAAAACGGCACGAATTGATTTTGGTTTGAGAATTGATGAATACATTGACGAACGTTTTGACCCTGAAAAAGCAACTGAGGCAGCTTGTCGTTATATGCGTCAATTATATAATATTTTTGGAGATTGGCATTTGGTATTAGCGGCATATAATACAGGGCCTGGCAATGTAAGAAGAGCCATTCGTCGTTGTAATGGTGGACAAACTTTCTGGGCAATTTATAACTGCCTTCCTCGTGAAACTCGTGGGTATGTTCCTCAATATATCGGTATGGTTTACATGATTAATCATGCAGATTCTCATGATATTTTCCCTGAGAATATCGAAACCGCAGTTGCTCACGATACGATTCATGTCAATTCATATTTAGACCTCGACAAATTAGCGAGTTTGAGTTCAATTAATTTAGAAGAAATTCAAAAGTTAAATCCTCATGTACTGACACATATTTTGCCAGGACATACTCGTAATTTTGCTCTTCGTTTACCCAAAACAGACATTGCATTTTTCAAAGCAAATCGTCAAGCCATTCTTGATTCTGCTACAAAATTGCCTCCTGTGTTTGTTGAAACAATTCAACCAAATCCAGAAATCTTGGCAAGTAATGATGAAAAGCCAATTATCATTACCACTCCAGTAATGGGAGCAGCAACTACTGAACCTAAGATGGTTGTAGAGCAAGAAATTGTTGAGGATGACATTGAAGACGTTGTTATCAATAAAAAACCTAAAAAGAAATATTATACTGTTCGCAAAAAGGATAATTTAACTGAAATTGCAGAAAAATTTGATGTAGAAGTTTATGATATTAAAGTTTGGAATCGTTTGCATAAATCAACTATTCAACCAGGACAAAAGTTAGTTATCTATAAAGAATCAGCCGTTACAAGTCAAGTTAAATATGCTAAGAATAATCATCGTGAAAAAGAAGCTGTAAAAAGAGGAAAAACTCGTTTTCATAGTGTTCAAGATGGTGATACACTTTGGAATATTTCACAGCGTTACGGAGGAATTTCAATTGATAAATTGAAAAAGTTGAACGGAATTAAAGGAAATGTAGTAAAAGCAGGAATGAAAATTAGAGTTTCATAATCTCTTTTAGAAAACATAAAAAGTCTGCATAGCTAACCCTTATGCAGACTTTTTCATTTAATGGCTTTGAAAAGCTATTGGGTTTTGTATTTTTGTTAAAAATCGTAAAATCATGGGTGAAAATCATTTAACATACTTCAAAATTGAAAATTTCAAAAGATTTGACTCTTTTGAAATGGAAAATCTTGGGCAATTTAATTTGTTGGTTGGGGATAATAATGTGGGCAAGACGAGTGTTTTGGAAGGGTTATGCTTTCATCCAGATGGAGACACTTGTTTAGCCAATTTATTCCAAACGTTACTCTTTAGAAAGTTATTTTTTGTAGATAAGAAGAAAGTCTTAGCTAATCTTAATGATGAGAATTTATGGAAATTTATTTTAAAAAATATTGATAAAACATTACAAGTAAATAATGGCTATGGCGATGAACAAGAGATAATAAATTGGGAGATAGTTGAACATCAAACATTAACAGAGTCTGATTGGAATGCAATAAATAAAAAAGGATACAGAAACGATGGTGTATCTATATTTAAAAAGGGGGTGAGAATTTCATCAGAGTATGCTGAAAAGGATAAAAAATATTATCCATTTTCTTATAATTTTTATCCTTTTTCACGCACAACAAATGAAGAAATTGAGATGAATTGGGGCTATATGCCATTTATTCCAACAAATCTTGGTTATGATTTCGATTTATTAGATTTTTACTATAAAAAAATAAACGCAGACAAAGATTTAAGGAAGGAGTTTGACTCAAATCTAAAAACATTCATTCCTAAATTAGAGGAAACACGTACACAAAAAATGCTCAACGATATTGATTTTATTTGTGTTTCTCTCGAAGATGACAATGGACTATATCCAATAACAAGATTTGGAGATGGAGTCGTCAAACTTGTTCGAGTATTGTTGGAAATTTTGATGGCAAAAGGCAAACGTTTAATGATTGACGAAATAGAAACAGGTATTCATTTTTCAAGATTAAAAGAGTTTTGGAAAACAGTTATAACCCTTTGTAAAAAATATGATGTCCAATTATTTGCCACTACGCATAGTTTGGAATGTCAAAAATATTTTGTGTATGCTTTGGCTGAATTAGGAGAAGAAGATAGAAAAAATGCTCGTAATATTAGTTTATTAGAAAATAAAGAAGGCAATATTGAATCAGTAATCTTTGATTACGAACAGTTTGAATTTGCCTTAGAAATTGGTGCTAATACAAGAGGAGGAGAAAGATGAGAAAAATAAAAATTTACGTAGAAGGAGTTGCTGATGCTAAACTTATTCAAGATTTAATTTTTGAATGGTATCAAGAACAGATGATTTTTGACCAATCAGGAAAAAATGGACTCGCCAATATTTTAATTACCAATGGCAAAACGAAATTAGAGAAATTCAAACCTTTATTTAAGCTAAATTCTGATAATGATATTTTAAGTATTGTAATTTTTGATGCTGATATTTTTAGTGAAGAAAACGATAAATTCATAGAATTAAAAAAGGATTTTTCAATTGAATATTTCTTACTCCCTGATAATCAATCTAATGGTGATTTGGAAACACTTTTAGCTAAAATTATTAATCAAGATAACGATGTAATTTTTAAGTGTTGGGAAGGTTACGAAAATTGCTTAAAAACTTCTGTTAGAAAAGACGGTGTTTTTACAACTCCTGCAAGAAAAACTAAAATTTATGCTTATTTAGAAGCACTTCTCGGCGAAAGTAATAGTGAAAAAGATTTGATAAAGGAACGTGAAAGAAATTATCGAAATACAAACCACTGGGATTTGAACTCCCCTGCTTTAACAAAATTAAAACAATTTTTAGACCAATATTTTCAAAATAAATCATGAACGAAAACAGTAAAAAATTCCTCTACGAATACCTAAACAACGCTTCGCCTACGGGTTTTGAGGCTTCGGGACAACAAATTTGGTTAGATTATATAAAACCTTATATCGACGAAACAATTATTGATACTTACGGAACTGCCGTTGGGGTTGTCAAAGGAAGTAGCGATTACAAAGTAGTAATTGAAGCTCACGCCGATGAAATTTCTTGGTTTGTAAATTATATTGATGATAACGGATACATTTTCGTGCGTCGTAATGGTGGTTCTGATGCTGTTATTGCTCCTTCGATGCGTTGTAATTTACACACGAAAAAGGGTATTGTGGAAGGCGTTTTTGGATACCCTGCCATTCACGTTAGAGATACGTCAAAAGATAAAGCTCCAACTGTTAATGACATTTTCATTGATTTGGGAGCAGCCAATAAAAAAGAAGTGGAAGAAATGGGCGTACACGTGGGTACGGTTGTAACTTTTACAGATGGTTTGATGGAACTGAATAATCGTTATTTCACAGGTCGTGCTTTGGATAACAGAATGGGCGGTTACATGATTGCGGAGGTTGCCCGAATGTTGAAAGAAAATAACGTGCAATTGTCTTTTACGCTTTATGTGGTTAATGCAGTTCAAGAAGAAATTGGCTTACGTGGTGCCGAAATGATTGTAAGACGTTTGAAACCAGATTTGGCGATTATTACCGACGTTACACATGACACACAATCTCCAATGTATAATAAAAAAGAACAAGGAGATTTGAAATGTGGAAACGGCCCTGTGATTTGTTATGGCCCAGCGGTACAAAATAATGTGCGTGATTTTATCATTGATGTGGCGGTAGAAAAAGAAATTGCCATCCAACGTCAAGCCGTTTCACGCTCAACAGGTACAGATACGGATTCGTTTGCGTATGCAACTGAAGGTGTAGCTTCTGCTTTGATTTCATTACCTTTGAAATATATGCACACAACTGTTGAAACCGTTTCTAAAGATGATGTTCAAAAAGTAATTGATTTAATTTATCACACTTTATTGGCTTTGAAAGGTAACGAAGACTGGAGATATATTAAGTAACATTTAAGGGACGAAAAGAATAAATACTCTTCGTCCCTTTTTTTCACAAATACATCAATGCAAAATACCTTATCAGTTTCATCTTTCAATCTAATTCTTTACGCTGCTCAACAGAAAGGAGCTGATTATGATTTGCTTTGTAAAAAAGTGGGTATCACACCTCAGGATTTACAAAATCCTGATAACCATTTACCAATTATCAAAGCTCAAAAATTATGGAAAGAAGCCATTGAAATGACGGGAGATGCGTTTTTGCCTTTACACATTGGCGAAATGATTAATACCATTTCAGTAGGAATTTTGGCGTATGTAATGATGCACAGTCCTACTTTGAAAAAGGCTTTGGATAAGTTGTGCCAGTATCAAGATATTGTTTGTGATGCCAGTAAAACATCTTTAATCATTGACAACGAATTGGCGTATCTCACCATTTCTGAACCAAGTAATGATATTTTTGCCCCACATTATGCTTATGAGTCCACATTATCTATTTATAATTCAGCGATTAGTGGAATGCTTGGACAAACGATTCCATTAACAGCAGTGCATTTTGATTATCCTGCCTATGCCAATGATTTATCAGAATATCATCGTATTTTTAAAGGAGCAGAAATCGTATTTAGTAGTCATTTTTCGGGATTAGTCTTTGAGAAAAAATATTTAGATTGTCTAATCTTAAATGCAAGTCCCAATCTATTTTCAATATTTGAAGTTCATGCTGATGCTATTTTAAAGAGCTTAAAACCAGCAGAATTGTTGCAAGAGAAAATCAAAAAGGAAATCCTACAAGACCTAAAAGGAGAAGAGCCAACTTTATCAAATATTGCAAAAAAATTGGGAATCGGTGTGCGTTCAATCCAACTAAAACTCAAGGAAGAAGGAGTCACTTTTCAGCAACTCCTTGATGAAATTCGTAAAAATTTAGCAACCAAACATTTAAAAGAAGCTCAATTGAGTACAACCGATATTGCCTACTTATTGGGATATTCTGAGCCCAGTGTATTTTTTCGTTCCTTCAAAAAATGGACTGGACAAACCCCAACTGTCTATCGCAAAACCTTCCAAATGGTTGCCTAATTTCTTTCTTTGCCTACTTTTCCCAAATGAGTGTTCGCAAAACTATCTTCATATTTTAGTCCATAACCCATTGCACGGTCAAAAGCTGCGTGAGAAAAAAGAATTGTTCCTACCATCATCATGAGTTGATTGTGCTGAACGAACCCAAAAGCTAAAATCATGATTGCCAGTGCTTTATGATGAAACAGATTATACAAACATGCTCCTATTTTGGGATTTACCAAATAACCCAACATTCCAATATCAGGCGATAATAGTAAAAGTGGGAAATACCACCAAGCGAAATCTAAGTGACTAAAAATGAATATTCCCAAGATAAATTCAGCTAATTCTTCCAATTTTAACAGACCTTTCATATATATTATTTGTGATTTTTAAACCAATTCAACGTTTCTGTGATAGCTTCATCTAAAGGAGTTTCTCTAAAATCTGGAAAAATATTTCGCACCTTTGTATCATTCAAAATTACGGTTCCTTCAAACAAATAAAGCATCTCTTTTACTTCTTTCAACATCGGTACAAACAAACCTAAAATACTAAATATCCATTTTGAATGAACAGAAACCTTCTCTGGTGAATTTGCCAATCTGGAAATTCTGTTTAAAAAAGATTTCATATCAGGTTGAATTTGTCCTCCATAATTATACTTTTCATAGGGTTCTATCATTCCTCTTTGCATCAATCGCACCATCATTTCAGCCGCATCTTTCGTAAAAACCAATTGATGCGGAATATCCGTCTGAATCATATAAGGCAAAGCTTTTCCCTTTAAAGCATTTTCAAAAATGGGTCTAATACCTTCATTTAAAACATTGGGACCCCAAAAATCGGGTAAACAAACATTCAACACTTTGCATTTACCAGCTTGGGCGGCATCACGCAACATTTTTTCAATTTCAACTCGTAACACCCCTTTTTTAGAACAAGGATTTTCAATAGAATCTTCGCTAATGACAGCCATATTTCCATAATTATAAACATTTCCAGGAAATATAATCATCCCTTTATTTTGCGAAGCTGCCTCAATAACTTTTTGCGTCGCCGTATCCATATTCCCAAACCATTCATTATAAGGATAATTTATTCCATGAAAAATATATTTTTTGTCTTTTGAAATTTGCTTCAATAATGACAAATCTTGAACGTCGCCCTCAATTATTTCTACCTTCGAACTTGCTTTAAATAGATTTTCAGCCTTCTTTACATTACGTACTAAAATGGTTACTGGAACACTTTTGGAGATTAAGTTTTCAGCAAAGGCATAACCGATACTCCCCGTTGAGCCAAGAATTAAGATTTCTGATTTCATTTTCTTTGAGTTTTTATGATGACACAAAGTTTGGAGAAAACATTAAATTCATTCTTGACCAAAAACGCATATAAATTGACAATTCACGAAAGATGAATCATGAGGTTTCAAATAGTTTAAATTTTATTTTGTATAAGAACGTAGAAAAAAAGCACGATTTGTCAGAAATTCACAAATTATCCCACTATTTTGAAAATATATTTGCTTTTTAAAATATTGGCACGCATATTGTAAAAGAATTATATATCAGAAAGACATACCGCCAGATGTAATGATGATGTGCCATTTTAGCTACTAATAATATCCGCTAATTGTCTCATTCAAAAACAGATTTTCTTTCATAGAATTTCTTATCATTTCTCTCTCTCGGCAAGTTTTTTTCCAATTACATTTTTCTGATTTTCGTAAGATTATTAATAGTTTTTTCATAGATTTTTTTATGGGTTAGGGTTACCAAAAAAGTCGTTGGTATTGCTGACGACTTTTTTAAAACACAAAATTCATCTATGAAAAAATTAAAGAGCATAAATTAAATTTTTTATGGGTTAGGGTTATTAGAAAAGTTGTTGGCAATGCCAACAACTTTTTTTGATTTAGGGAGTTTCTCATAAAACTGCTTAAATTTGTCTAAAACTCAATCTTAATACCGCTATTTAATAATGCGAAAAAGAAAAATACGCCGTAAAACCCATTTATGTCCAAATTGTGAAACCGTACTTGAACGTGACGAAAATTATTGTCATGTTTGTGGACAGGAAAATCATAATTTGAACGTACCCATGAAAGATTTAATCATGGAGTTTATCGGAAGTATTACCTTTTTTGAAACAAAATTTATTGATACCGCAAGTATTATTTTTACACATCCAGGAAAATTAACTTTAGATTTCAATTCTGGCAAAAGGGTGAAATATATGCACCCTGTAAGAATGTATTTTTGGGTGAGTGCCATTTTCTTTTTTGTATTGGGTTTTGATTTTTCAAAAAAAGAGAATTTTTCTCCTAACAATATTTCAAAATCTGATTCACTTAACCGCCAAAAACAGATTGACAATGGAAACAATATTACCAAAACTATTGCCAAATCATTTAAAAAAAATGTTTTTGAAGCAATAGAAAACGATAGTAATAAAGTTCATCAAAACACTTTAAAGGAAGATAAAAAAGGCTCATATCAAGATTATTTATCCCAAAAAAACAATAAAGATTATTATTATTTGGGAATATTTGAACACTTGAAAGTTGCTAAAGATTCTATTCCATTTTATTTTCAGTTAAATGATGACCAATTGGATTCTGTTTTAATTACAAAAAATATATCCACTTTTATTTCCAATAAACTGACTATAAAAAATAGCATTGACAAGGAATATCATTTTTATATTCAAGAAAAATATGGCGTTCCATTTGTAGTTGACAGAAAGGGAATTCTTTTTGGAAGTGTATTACCAACGATTATGTTTATTTTATTACCTTTTGCAGCGTTCATTTTGTGGTTTTTTGAACGACACAGCAAGTGGCGATTTTATTTTCAACATCTTGTTTTTACACTAAATACCCATTCTGCTATTTTCTTACTTTGGGCAATTGTAAATTTTCTAACCAAGATTTATGATGAAATATTCTCGAAAAACACTATTGAAAACACCAATGTTTATCTTTTAGTAACTTCGCTTTTAGTGACATTTATTTATTTTTTAATTTCCATCAAAAAAGTCTATCAACAAAGTTGGGGCAAAACAATATTTAAGTGCTTTCTATTAGTATTCACTTACGGTTTTTCATTTATGCTCATTGTGATAATGGGTATCACTTCGGGGCTAATAAAAGTTTAAAATTTATCTAAACAAATCATGGTTTTTGAACAATATCTCGAACAAAAAAATATAGATTCTGAAAAGTTTTTATGGGAAAATCCCGAAAACTTCCAAGAACTAAAAGTCATATTCAATCAAGTTAGTCCCGAGAGCTTTACAGCTCAAAAGAAATTTTTGATTAATAAACTTCGTCGTAAATATCAATTAAAGGTTTACTAACCCTCTTATGCAACCCCAATAAGCCATTTAAAAATTGGTTTATTCATTTGCACTTCACAAAGCAAACTATGAATGTAAAAATTGCAGAATCATGGAAAGCTCGTCTAACCGATGAGTTTGAAAAAACGTATTTTACTAATTTGGTGGAATTTGTCAAAAACGAATACACAAACAATACCGTTTACCCGCCAGGAAAATTGATTTTCAATGCCTTTGATAAATGCTCATTTGACGATACAAAAGTTGTCATTTTGGGGCAAGACCCCTATCACGGAGTCAATCAAGCTAATGGATTATCATTTTCGGTAAATGACGGAGTGGCTTCTCCTCCATCACTTAAAAATATATTCAAAGAAATCAGAGACGACTTGGATATTCCTGTACCCGAATCAGGGAATTTAGAGCGTTGGGCAAATCAAGGCGTTTTACTACTCAATTCTACCCTAACAGTTCGGGTAAGCGAAGCAGGTTCGCATCAAAAAAAAGGTTGGGAAACATTTACAGATTCCGTAATAAAGTGTATTTCTGAACAAAAACAAGATGTTGTTTTTCTGCTTTGGGGAAAATATGCTCAGGATAAAGGAGCAGTAATTGATGGAACAAAACACTTAATTTTGAAAGCAAAACACCCATCTCCAATGGCAGCAAATTATGGTGGTTGGTTTGGCACTAAACATTTTTCACAAACAAACGACTACCTAACAAGCAAAGGTTTAAAGCCCATTGAATGGTAGTTTCTTAAATTATTAAAATGAAAAAACTCATTTTCGTCTCTTTTTGTCTATTACTAAGTTACATTTCGACAGCCCAAAAATTCATTTCAGAAATACAAGCATTTGAAAAAGAAGATTCAATTGCGATGCCTAAAAGCAATGAAATTCTATTAGTCGGAAGTTCTTCATTCAGAATTTGGAAAGAATTTAAAGAAGATTTAGTTGGTTTTCCTGTTACAAATCGAGGTTTTGGAGGCTCACAAATGAGCGATGTCATCTTTTACTTTGATAGAATTGTCTCAAAATATCAACCAAAACTCATCTTGGTTTATGAAGGAGATAATGACCTGAATGCAGGAAAAAGTCCTGAAACTGTTTTTAACGATTATAAAATTTTTACTCAATTGGCAAAAGAAAAACTTCCTCAAACAAAGGTGATTTTTCTATCTGTTCGTCCGAGTTTAGCTCGTATAAAATTAAAAAATGAACAAACCGCTTTTAACAAATCTCTCAAGAAATATTGCAAGCAAAACAAACGTTTTTACTACATAGACATCCAAAAGGAATTTTACTTACCCAATGGAGAATTGATGACAGATATTTTTCTGGACGACAAGCTTCATTTGAATAAAAAAGGCTACGAAATTTGGACGAAAACCATCAGAAAAGTCTTAAAAAAGCATTACCAATAAGTCTTTATCGAAATCAATTGTATTTGCATGATTTTTGAGTGAGATAATCCATAATTTCAATAAACGAAACGACGATAAGAACGATGAAACGACTCATAATTATCCTTGCATTTTTTATCAGTTTTCAATCATTTTCACAAGCTGTGACGATAAATGGAAGTGTAGAAAATGCTCAGGGTGACACCTTAACTTTAGTTTTTGACCCATTACTTTTGGGTATAAAACCACAAATTCAAGAACATATATTTACATCTGGAAAGGATTTTAAATTTGGGATTGACATTGAAACAAAGGGTATCGTCGAACTCCGTTTCAAACAACAACAAATCATTCTTTTTTTGGGTAAAGGCGACAATCTCAACCTTACTTTCGATGGAAAAGAATTACACAAATCACTAATCATTAAAGGAAATAGAGAAGTTGAGAATACTTTTTTAGAAAAATTTTATCAAAAATTCAAGACTGATTTTAGCTCACAAATCATGTTTGCAAAAATTGTAGACAAACCCATCGACGTATTGGAAATGGGACTTTTTGATGCAAAAAAGGCTCAATCAGATTTTTACAAAACTTATCCAGACCAAGTCACTTTTTCAGAAGAATTCAAGAAATATCTTGAAAATCAAATCCGTTGGAATTATTGGTACTATGTTTTGGCTTATCCAGTGGTGAGGGGTAATGCAAATACGGGACAAACACAGGTTATTTCACTTCCTTCCCCCGTTTTAGAAGGGTTGGATGACAAAAAAATTCAGGATGAATCGGCTCTAATTTCGTCTGCATATCGTAATTTCTTGATTTATTATGTTACTTATTTTAATTCAAAAGAGCATAATTTTACAAAATATTCTGACATGAACAAAGCGATGGAAGATAAGCATCGTTTTGCACGTGAACATTTACCTGTTAAAACATATCAATATTATTTGGCGTATCTTCTTGAAAATCAGTGCTTATTATGTTTACCTTCAACGGTACGAAATACGTTTGCCGCATTAAATATTACGCCCAATTCTGACAAGTACGCCAATTTAGTAAAAGAGAAATGTGGAGAGTTAATGACTAAAAAAGATGAAGAAATTGCTAAGAAAAAAGATGATGGCAAAAAGTGGTTTAAGGCACTCACTACCACAGGCGACACACTTTCATTGGCAGATTTGAAAGGAAAAGTTGTTTATTTAGACTTTTGGGCTTCTTGGTGTGGACCTTGCCGTAAAGAGTTTCCGTATTCAAGATTACTCCATGACAAGCTGACCGAAAAGCAAAAAAAGCAAATTGTGTTTCTATACATTTCAATTGATGAAGTAGCTGAAAACTGGAAAAAAGCTATGATTGATATGAAATTAGACAATGGGACTAATATTCATTCTGTGGGTGGTTGGGATTCTAACGCAGCAAAATTCTTTCGTTTACAATCAATCCCGAGATATATGTTGATGAATAAAAAGGGCGAAATCACCGACCCAAATGCCAAAAGACCAAGTGACCCTGAAATTTTGAAAGATATTCTAAAGTTGTTGGAAGAGAAGTAATTTTGAGTGGGTTTAGGATTTAGTTGTTCGGAACTATCTATAATTTGTCACAGAATAAAATTAGACCACAGATTGTACTGATTCAACGGATTTACACGGATAAATTTAAAGAAAAATCAGTGTAAATCTGTTTTATCTGTTCTATCCGTGGTCTAATTTTGTCTTGCGACAAATTGTAGATAATTCCGTAGTTGTTAGTATTAAATTCACTAACAACTAAATCATTACCTAATCTAGTTCTTCTAAAAGGCTAACAAAATGAACATAGTTTCCTTTATATTTTTTGTGAACTTCATCGTGTAAATCATCCAAATAATCGTTTTCAAATACTTCAAATCCTTCGATACTATCAAATTTGTATTGAACAGAAAACGTTGTTCCTCCATTATCTAATTCCGTCAAAAGTCGCATAATTTTCTGGGTTTTAGGAAACCCTGTCTTCATTACGTTCGGAATGTGAACAGTTCTCATCCAAGTCAAAAACTCTTCTTCTAATTTAGTATCAATATTGTATGTAATGTTGTGTATCAGCATTGTTTGATAGTTATAAATAAAAAATCCACTACTTACAAAGGTAGTGGATTTCGTTGAAACCTATTTGATATTATGGCTTACTGGTTTGCTAATTTTCGTATTTCATCAAACTTAGTACAATTCGTTACGCAGTCTCCATTGCTATTTAATACAAATTTATTTCCCGAAGAATCTAATAATTCAAACTGTTTTGTAGCAGGAAGAATATTTACTTCCGAAAAGAAACAAGGTGCAATTTTAGCATTGAAACGGTTGATAACTCCTAATTTTCCTTGTCCTCTTGAAACGATAGATAACCCATTATTAAAAGGACGAACTTCGTCATAATCAAATGCGACTTGCACTTTTCCTTTTTTATCAATAAAACCGTATTTATTGTTGTCGTATTTTACACCATAAAGTCCTTCAGTGGTTACCATGATGTCTTTATAAGTCGGTTTGGCAATTATTTTTCCTGTGGTATCAATCAACCCCCATTTACCGTCTTTCATCACTGGAAACAACAAATTGGCATCGTATCTCTTAATTGACAAATAGCTCTGAGTAGTAATTCTTTTCAAACCGTTGCGTTCAACCAAGTTATATTCAACGGGCATATCATCACCATTTTTAAGTGGATTCAAGGTTTTGATAGCAATAAAACTTCCATTAAAAAGCGTATCGGTTGTAGCATATTTTATCCCAATTGGTGCGGCTTCATTTGTTTTTCCGATAACCAAATTACCGTTTTTGTCATAAATAACATCTACACGGCAGTTACCCGCAGGCAAACTACAATTTTTAACATTTTCTTTAGCCACTACTAATCCAAATCTATTAAAACCCGCTACTTCATCAAAAGCAATTGGGATAATCTCTGTGCCATCATATTTGATATAACCACATTTGGTTGCCCCATTAAGATTTGTTTTGCAGGCTGAAACTAATCCGTACTGATTAAAATTACCCAAGGTACTGTAAACAGGCTCAATGACAACTTTCAAATCAAGATTGATGAAGCCTACATATTTTCCATCTTTTACCTGAGCCAAACCATATTTGTTAAAATCACTGATGGCAGAATAGGTTTTGCTGGTTCTTAAATCTTTAAAGTCGATGAGACGAATACCTGCTTCATCACGAGCGATTCCTAAAGTGCTATTATTAGAAATTGTAGGGTCAATACTAATATTTACTATGGATTCAAATGAAGGTTTAATTTTGATATTCCCTTCCGTATCCATCAAACCAACTTTTTTATTTTGCTCAATAATCATCCACTTACCTTGTTCGGCAGTGGCGTTGATGTCATCGTAAATCGCATCTATTTTGGTAGAACCATCTATTTTAATTAAACCGTAGTTCTTACCTACTTTTACTCTAAATAATTCATTATTGAAAGTTACTATTTCATCAAAATAATCAGAAAGTGGTTTTTTACTAATGTCATAATTATTGTCAATCAAAGCATACTTGCCATTTTTAAATTTGGCAACATTCACTCCCATTCTCAAAGCTTTGGCATCAACAATATTTTCAAGTCCTTCACTTTCATTACCATAAACATCTACAAAATACCAGTCAAATTTCTTAACTAAAGCTTTTCCATCATTGAATGGCTCAGCTTTTTCGTATTGACATGGAATTGTTTCATCACCACAGTAATTCAAAAAACCAAAAACTTGGTCTTTTTTGATTCTGGCAAAACCTTGATGATAGTTTTCGACCAAACCATATCTTGAATTTCCTTTAAAAGATTCGAGTGGGAAACCGATAATTTCTTCACCATCCAAATCTTTCATTTTAATAAATCTTCCATCATTTTTATTGCTAAAACATTGGGCAGAAATAACACTTGAGTGTCGTTTTTTAATTTCACTTTTTTGGTCGATTTGAAAAATATCACGAATATTATCCGTTTCAATTGAACGAACATCTCCTTTATATTTTTTGTCTAACCGAGCTAAATAAGTTGCAAAAATTTCGCTATTCAAATTTCGTTCATTTCCACCTGCATCAGCCAATAGCGTATTTTTACTACCACGGTCAAGCCCTTCAAGGTCTTTTTTTAAGTTTATGATGGCATATTGACGTGCCGCACTAACAGATTCAACCTGTTCAGTAGCGTGCATATCACCAATAAAAACGCCTGATGAATCTCTCTTTGCGGAGGCTAAAAGTGTGCCTTGTTGGGCGGTTAGGCAATGAGAAGTAATGATTGAAAAGAGAAGACAGTATATTTTTTTCATTTGAGTTAGTGAATATTATCTTAAAATGCGGGTCAGGTTTCGGTTAAAAAACAATTACTAAATTAACTTTTTTATTAGTCAATGTCAAATGTTAGCCAAGTTTTAACTCAATTTTAACGAGATAGAGATTAAATAAGGCAGGAATGAGTATCAAACATCTGAATACCAATTGATTACTAAATGTTTATTGAGCAAAGTCTTAAAATACAATCTTCTGAACCGTTTGTGTTAAATACGAAAATATTATTTCAAGGTAGAAATTTTCAGTTTTGTTCCCCACAAGGTAAGAAAGATAACGGAGAGAAAATAGATAAGATTACGAGAATCAATTAATCCTTTTCCTAAAGCATTATACTGATAATCGAGTCCAAATTGATTGAATAGATACCCAAAACTACCCATAAAAGGAAGTTGGGCAAATTGTCCTATTCCATAATAAAGAATTAGGCAAACCACAAAAGAAAGTACAAAAGCAGTTACTTGATTATCGGTCAATGAAGACATTAATACGCCAATTGCTGCAAATACACAACCTAAAAGGAATAACCCCAAATATGAGCTAAAAACTGCCGCAGAGTCTATATTACCTTGAGGATTTCCTAATTGATATACCGAATAATAGTAAAGTAATGTTGGCAATAATGAGAGGAACACCAGAAAACAACTGGTAAAATACTTACCCAATACAATTTCCCATTTGGATAATGGTTTGGTAAAAAGTAACTCAATCGTCCCAGATTTTACTTCTTCCGAGAAAGCCCTCATGGTAATGGCTGGAATTAAAAACAAGAAAATGAAAGGGGAAATCTGAAAGAATAGACTCATATCAGCATAACCAAAATCAAGGATATTATCTTTAAAAAACCACGTAAAAAGCCCCGTAGCCGTCAAAAATACACCAATAACGATATAGCCAATAAGAGAATTGAGGAATGAATTGAGTTCTTTTTTAAAAATTTGCAGCATTGGGTTAAGTATCTATTTTTAAGTTTAAGAATAAGTTTATTCAAAAACTGATTTATCTTTTTTAAGTATAGCGGCAATAATTAGTGATAAAATAAAACCAATAAATATCATTCCGATTAAGCTAAATACAAACAATACACCTGGACTCATAAACATTTTTGAATATTCCATAGCTTGTTCAATTTGGTCATCAGGCATTCCTTTTTTTTCCATTTCCTCTACTGCCTTCTTCATCATCTGCTCGGTGATGGTTGGGTCAATAAACTTCATATACGCAAAAGAGAAAAAGCCAGAAATCAAACCAACAATGGCACACTTCAATGTACCTAAGCCAAGTCCTTGCCCATAAGACATATAGCCTTGATTTTCCTTCTTAAAATCATTCATCGCTAAGTAAATACCGACTGCTATTATTACATAAACGACATAACCCAGTGCTTGATTGCCTATTTGCCCAGAAACCATAATAGCAGTGCTATATAAAATGCTGATAACACCAATAATTACGCCCCATTTTAAGGCTGTACGAGTTGTAGTAGTTTGATTTTCCATAGTTTTTTTTAGTTTAATAATGATATTTAATTGACATAACCTCTTCTAAAATAGAGTGAAATCATGATTGAAATTAATACACCCAAAGGAAATTTGCCTTTCAGTCCTACGACTTCATCAAAAGCAATATTTTTGGGGGATAAAATTCTAAAAGCATCAATCAATTCTTTAAAAGAAGCCTCTCCCATTTCTTTTACATAACCTGCTTTCACAGTTGCAATCTGAAGTGTTTGAATACTTTCGGAAATATAAGTAGAAAGAATAGAACTTCCACTACCGCTCAACCAAAAATACAGGGCAATAGCACTCACTAAAGCTCCAATCAAATTAGTAAGATTAGCCACTACAAGCCCTTCCCAAAAATGGAGTGTATGGTCAGGATTAACTTTACGGTAACTTTTAACTGATAAAATCATACAAACCATACTTAAAAGTATAGTTGGAGCTTTTTTTCCATCCAAAGGAACAGCACCATTAGCATACAAAACATAACAGTAAATCATGGTTAATAAACCTGCCAAAAAACCATAAAGCACTACATTCTTCAATAATGACTTATTAAACATATTATTTGTGATTAGAAATCTACCTCCATACTAAGCAATCACTCTGATTACTTTTCCTTTCAATGTTTTCCCGATAAATGGAGAATTTCTTGATTTTGAAACTATCTTTTTCTCTTCATAAACCCAAGTTTTGTTGGGAGCAAAAACCGTTAAATTTGCTTTTTCCCCTTCCTTAATGGTTGGATTTGTTAATCTTAATATCCTGCGTGGATTATCGGTGATTTTCTCAATAATTTCCTCCAACGAAAGTTTTTCATTATTGGTATTGATAGATGAAAAAACTGTTTCTAAGCCAATTACCCCAAATTCAGCCATGTCAAATTCTAATTTTTTAGATTCTTCGTCATGCGGATTATGGTCAGAAACAATCACATCAATTGTTCCATCTGCCAAACCTTCCCAAAGAGCATCCACGTCTTCTTGCGTTCTAAACGGAGGATTTACTTTGAGATTGGTATCAAAATCAACCAAATCATTTTCGGTAAAACATAGTTGATGAGCCGCCACATCACATGAAATTGGCAAGCCCATATCTTTTCCCATTCTGATAAAATTGATAGTTTGAGCTGATGATATACAAGAAAAATGCAAAATACTTTCATCAGTAAAACCCTGACTAAAAGGCGTTTGCATCACATATTCCAGAATTTTGAGGTCACGCATCAACATAATTTCCTCTGCCATTTGGGGCATTCCTTTCATTCCCAAAAAGGTACTTACCGTTCCATCGTGCATTTGTCCGAAATGCGTTAAATGAGTATCTTCTGGATGATTGATTAATAAACCGCCAAATTGAGTAAGATACTGCAAACTTTTCAAGAAAATATCAGGATTTTGGATAGGATGCTCACCGTCAGTAAAGGCTACTGCTCCTGCTTCATGAAGGTCAATCATCTCGGTAAAATCTTTTCCTTCGCACTTCAAAGTTACGGCTGCCATTGGGTGAAATTTAACTTTCACACCTGAGCGTTTTAAATAATTAACACTTTCACGAGTTTGTACAACTGGCTGAGTATTAGGCAATAAAGCAATTTCAGAAAATCCGCCAGCTAAAGCAGTTTCCTCCATCGACTCCAAGCTTTCTTTATATTCATGTCCAGGTTCTTTGGCGTGTACACGCATATCAAACCAACCAACAGAAACACAAATATCTTCACCTTCAATAATATCATCTACTTCCATATCGACAAAGTCACCGATTTGGCTAATAATGCCATTTTCGATAAAAATATCTTTAGTCTGACCATGAAATTCAGAAGATTTGCAAATAATTTTAGCGGAACGAATAAGGGTTTTCATCTTTTTTCAGGTATTAGGTTTTGGGTTTTAGGGTTTAGTAAGTGAACTGGAAACACTTGCTGAAAACTTACTAATTCCTTAAACATAAGCCATTTTTCAATTTATTCGAGAATTACATTCTTGTTTTATTCACTAAAACCTAATGACTATTCCCTATAACCTATCTATGTTTATCAAAAAAAAGCCCTGATTGTCAGGGCTTTATAAGAATATCTAAATAATATTAATGTCCAGTATGGGCTTTATAAGTATCAGCATCCATCAAAGACTCAACGTCTGCAATGTCTGAAACTTTTATTTTCACCATCCAACCTTCTCCAAAAGGGTCAGAATTCACTAATTCTGGTTGGTCAGCCAAAACAGCATTTACTTCTAAAATTTCACCTGCAATTGGTAAAAACAAATCAGAAACTGTTTTTACGGCTTCAACTGAACCAAAAATTTCGTCTTGGGCTAAAGTTTGTCCTACTGTCTCGATTTCTACGTAAACGATGTCACCTAATTCGCTTTGAGCAAAATCTGTGATACCAACCGTAGCGATATCTCCTTCTAATTTAACCCACTCATGTTCTTTTGTGTAACGAAGCTCTGCTGGAAAATTCATTGTCTTTATTGTAATTTAATGTTTAGTATATGAAGCGAAAAGTGAGAAAGTTAATATCAAAAATCATACGACTTCTCATTAACAAATCCCAAATCGTTTCAGCATAATAATCTGTTGCTGATTTCGGGTGCAATTTAAGACAATTTTTTCAAAAGATATTAGCTTTAAGCATCCAGACTTATCCTTTTTATAATTTTCTTGTTTTTAATGGTTAATTTTCATTTCATAAAACAAAAAAAGTCGTTCTTTACGATGAACGACTCCTTCTGAAACACTAAAATTCAAATTCTTATTCTGATAAACTAAATCTTACTTGTACACCTGCTTGGTCGGTTGAACGATAGTACAAATTTGATACAAACGGATTATTAAAGTTCTTATCGTAATATGCAGTAACACTTAATTTTTTATTGACATTATAACTTGCTTGCGGACGAAATTGGAATTGCGTAAAACCTTGCGTCACCACTGGAACATCATCTAATTTACGTTGAATCGTTCTGGTATCTCTGATGGTCAATCTTGCTTCAAATTTTAAATCATTTTGCAATCTTACCCGCTTTCCTCCTACTTTGAAAGGCAACAACATATTGGCTTTTGTAAAGCCCATTCCCACCATTAAATCTTTATTACTCAATTCATTTACGTAATTACTCGCTAAATTCAAGCCAATATTACGGTCTTGACTATAACTTAGTTGTAATGAAATTTTACTTTTTGTAGTAGCATTTATACCAATTAGTGGTGAAAATTTCTCTTGGAATGTAATCACACTCATGGCATAAACAGGAGACAAATATTCATCGCCTACTTGATTTTCATACGTTTTATCATCCAAACGAACAATTTGTCCTTTACTCAAATAAGCGGTATTGTACATCATATTATCTAAAGTTAGCAGCGATACATCTCTATAACCCAAATTCGAGATAAAGTTTCCTACGCTATACGTTGATGAATATGAATGTTGGATTGAAATATTTGAGAATTTCCGTTTGAACCAACCAATATTAGACAAACCATTGTAATCTACACGCCAATTGGGAAGCGGAATATTTACAAATGGAGAGAAACTAACTTTATCGGGTGATAGTCCACTATAAGCAGCAAAAAATGCTGGAATAAGTACATCTTGTGAGTTTTTATTGTAAACTCCCTCTAAACCTTCCGCTGCATTTTTAGCATTTAATCTTGCTAAAATAATTTCTCGATAACCTCTAAAACGATTAAAAATTACAGAATTATCATCAGGCGAATTACTATCAAATGCCGTCAGGAACGACAAAAACGACATACTGTAATTTCCAGAACGCACAGGGTTATAATTCTTAAATCCTGTACCCAAACTATCCATGCGGTAATTTTCTTGATAATTATCTGTTCTACTCCATTTTCCTTCCAACTGAATTTTAAAATCTCTGAAAGGTTCAATCGCAGTTCGATACGTTAAGTTTTGAGTACGCATTTGTAAAAACGGTACATTTTGCGTTCTACTTTGGGTTAACCAACCATTTTCAGAAGCTCTAAAACGGATATTAGGGTCTTGGCTACCCGTAATAAATGCAAAACCTGGAGCCGAATTTACACTATTCATTCCCAAAATCCCTGGCGTTGGAATGAAACCAGGTAAAGACGTTGATTCATCAATGGTATAATTTACTTGAATACCTCTAATTGCCATTAACAAACGAGTAACACTGCGTAAAAAATTAGGTTGTGGTTTAATAATATCTTCGTCATCTCCTGGATTTCGAGCGATATTCTTTCTTGAAACACGTGGCTGATTCGCTAAGCGTAAGGCTCTAACACGATTGTAAAGTGCCACTAAATCTATCTTTCCATTGATACCTCTACTTCTTGTATTCTTGATAATATTTCCAAATAAGAAACCGTCATCGTCCTTAATTTCATACGAATTGGCAAAATAAGTATAACCAAATCGGTGACTATAATCGGCTGTCATCCAATCCGTTAATGGTGATTTATTCAAAGGCAAACGCCAAACACCATTTACTTGTTGGTCAAAACCTTTAGTACGACCAAAACGGCGTAAATTCCTCAAAACAGAATCTTGCTTTCCTGTCGTATTTAACTCTCCGTAAGGTTCATCAATAATGGCATTTACGTTAGCAGTATAACCAACCACAACGCTTTTAGTAAGATTCCAATTGAGATTGTACGCACGATTAAACAACCAATATTTTTCAAAAAGAGGAGGCACACCTTCGGTAGTTAATTTGGGTGTACCTACGCCCAAATTCTGCGTAGTTGAAGCGTTACGAAGTTGCGTTTTCACAAAACTTCTATCCATATCAGCTCTAAATGTCACTGAATTTGGCAATAAAGTAAGGTTAAATTCCTTTACCCAACGCATCAAAGGGTGATTAGATTTTATTTTCTTGAACGGTTCAAGTGGTTGTGGATTTCCTGTAAAGGCATACGTTAAACCACCTTTATATTGTGTTTGTCGGTATTCGTCAATGAGTGTATTACGTCTGGTCAGTTCAGAAAAAGCATACGTTAAAGTCAAATTTTCAACATCCCAAGGATGAGATTTGGTATTCTGCCCCGTTTTTACTTTTCTAACATTCGTTAAATTAATCCCTTTTCTTTCTGTATTATCTTGTACACTTTGTTTGTAGGCTTCACGCTCATTTGGGTCTTTGATATTCTCCAAAGAACTTTCTAAGGGAATATCTGGGTCAAGTGGGTTAAATTGTGGAGCAATATTCTTTTTGTCATAGGTTACATAAAGCGGAATTTTAATACCCCATTTTTCAGGTAATAATTTATCGACATTCACATTGGCTGCAATTCCATATTCAAGGGTTGTTTCTCTGGCACGGTCAGAAATCTTGGACTGAACACCACCAAAACCATAATTTTTGAATGAACCGTTAACCGTTACACTCGCAAAGTCCGCTAATTTTAAGCCTAATTTTCCAATGGCAGCTTGTCCAGAAGTTTGGTCAAAACCTGAGGCTCTTAATTCATTTACCCAAATACAAAAACTTCTATCTTGACCATCTGATGAAATAGGATTTCGTACCCCAATCATGGTTGTCAAAACGGTACTTAAATCTGGACGACCAACGACAGTAATGGTGTATGTTCTTCCTTCATAAGTTCTTGTTCTACTAAATCCTTCCGTAATTTTAGAATTAGCACTGTCTCTTGATAATTTAACACTCTTTAAAAGTGCAAAAGGAATATCAATTTCATTAGCAGTTTTCCAAACGCTTTCTGGTGTTTGCGTTGCACCGTAATCTGTTCTTTCTAAGCCTTGTGTTTCAATTTCGTAATAGTTATCCGTTAAGTCAGACCCAAAACGTACAAATGCTTTTACTTGTTTATCAATTCCTGCTGGGCCGTTCAAACTGATAAACATTTTCAAGTTTTTATAATTGATAAAATCTGAAAGTGTATTTTTAAAAGCCGCTCTTGAGTCTCCATCACGTAGATTTTCAACGCAAAGGCTCATTGATTGTTCATTGAGTTGTGCGTTATTAATAGTTGTAATATCTCGGTCACGCTCAAAACCAGGAGGCACAACATAAGCAACTGATTCATTGGCTTTTGAACCACCTTGAACTGCTCCATTTTCTTCAATATTTACCGCTGTAACTCTAAATTTCGCATCATAAGGCTCAGGAACATCCTGTAATCCACGTGGAGTAAGTTCCCCTGTAAATTTACGATATTGAAAACCTGCCAATTGAAAAGCGGCAAAACGACAAACCACTGGTGCTTCCCAACCCGTTAAATAAGTACGAATAAAACGCATACTTTTTAAACCGTTGATACCACCCACAGCACGAGTCGGAGATTTTAAAGGGATTCTAAACAAAAACCATTCAACGCCATTTTCAACAATTTTATCAACGATATAATTTTGACCAACCTCTAATTTTCCAGGTTTTACATCAATTTCATATTCATAATAAGCTTCATTATCGTTGATAGTATTATCCTGATTCAAATCCTCACGGTCTGGTTGTTGATTATTAGCTTCTGTAAAACCAGAATTGGTATTGGCAGTTGCTGAATTTGTGGTTGGGGAGTTATTCTCCAAACCCATATAATTCTTGTATCGTTGCACAATACTTGAGGTATTATTGTATCTTTCATTCAAGTAATGTGTAAAATCATCACCTGCGGGGTCATTTCTGAAGTTTGTAAGGGCATCCGTATTTACAATTGCTCCGACTTTATCAAGGTATTCTTTAAAAATACTATTTTCGTTAAAGATTTCATTATTCTCCGATGAATTATTAGGCATACCGTCTAAACCAACATCTTGGGCAGTTCTATTTTCAGTATTTCCAGTTGTAAAAGCATTGGTTACAAATTGTTGCGTTGGGGCAATTCCCCAAATGGTTTTCTCAACATTTTGTCCTGTACCTGCCTCAATTTTTTGTCCTGCTGGAATACCATTTTCAAAGTTTGAAAAACCATCAGGAACAAAATCTTCGGAAACGTCACCAAGGTTAAAAATTAACTTTCCACCTGTCAAACTTCTTCTTTGACTATTAATTCTATCTTGTTCAAGATTTCCAGTTGCTCTTACAACGCCAGCTTCACCTGTAATTAATGGGTTCATCATCCAAAACTCTAAAGTTTCAATGTTAGCATTGTCAAAATCGGTATCAGAAGTAATGGCCCGAGTAATCGCTCCAAAATTTTGAGTTGGATTCTTGAGCGAACCATCTTGATTTAAGTCGGTATTAAAGTTATAAATACCTCTTTCATTAGGGAAATAAGCAAGGTCTAAAACGCCAATAGGAATACCTGTAATATTATTGGGCTGTGCTTTATTAGGAAATAAACTCGTTACCGAAACGGCACGTTCATAGGCATAACGTGAAGATTCTTCATAATTTACCCCTGAAACATTTAGGTCTGTTCCACCTTGTCCGTACAAACTAAAATCAGCTACATAAGTCGAAATCTTAGCTCTTTTAAAATGTCTTTCAAAACTATTTGGACTTCCTTGTGGAAAATTTTGTGGTGTTGCTCCAGGTTTCCAAGCCGTTGCCTGATTATTCAAGCTAAATATATTTCTTGCTGCTTCAAAATCATCAATAAAAGCATTGCCTTGCACATCATTATTTACCGCAGGAATTAATTGAGCGTATTCTCCTTGAAAATCAAATGCAGAAGTTTCCTTTGTAGAAATTAAAGGAAGTGCATCTATCATTCTTGTCAAGAAATTAGATTTTTGTTGAATGGCAGCATCAAAACCAAAAATGGTATTATTGACAGGTTCATTGCCCATTTGTACACGACGCAAAAAACCTGGAGGACTTTCACTCATGTGCTGAATGGTACCGCCCAAATGTAAGTTTTGCCCTACGGTATAATCAATATGAGCTCCTAAAAGTGTCCGAATTTGATTATTGAATAAATCAGGTTTTTCATAACAAACTTTAATTTCACGACTTGAATTTGAAATACCTGCATTTAAAATACGAACTCTACCCGATTGAGGTTCAACGATATAATCCGTTCCCGCAGCAAGTGGAACACCGCCAGCCGTCACCTGAACCGATTTAGCATCTACCCCAAAAGGTAATGAGACATCACCGCCAACTCCCGACTGAAAACTACCTTTCAAAAAGAATTTATCTTTACCTGTTAATTGTATAGCATCAGCTTTAGTTTGAGAATACAGTTTATCAAAAACGTATTTATCAACCATTGTAATTTCCTCTGGATTAAACTGTGCCTTCAATGACTGACCGAAGGGTTCAAGAACAGGGAAAATGATATTTCCATTCTTACTATCTACCGTTACACCCTCCACAAAGTCAAAATTACCATCTACTTGTGGGTCGTTATTTTGGTTCAATTTATCAAGCCCCATTACTCGTAACAAAGGCGTGTCTTTCAATTTCAGGTTTCTTTCTTTGTCAACAATTTTTTCCCCTTCCTGTAAATTTGGGTTATCAACGCCTGTTTGGTCATCTTTGTAGATTACTCTAAATTGAAAACCTTGACGAGTTAATTGTTGAGAATTTAATGAATACACGTTTTTCATCATCAAATTCCACATCGGATGGTCGAGGTTATTCCGAATAGTTGATGATTTTAACATTTTCAAAAACAGCACCTGATTATCAGCTAAGCCCTGATAATCTTCGGTTAATTCTCCAACTTGATGGCGTTGTCCATTCAAGGTATATTCATAAGCAACTGCCAATACTTCATCGTTTCGAAGTGGCGTTATCAATGAAATATATCCTAATTCTTGATGGAAACGATATTCTCTTTCAGTCAATTTTTTAGCTCCACGCAAAAGGTCATAATCAGTGCCTTTACGTAGTCCAAAATTACTTTCTAATCTAAAGGAGGTTTCGTTTACTTTTCGAAGTGTTACAGAATCAGCCCGAAGTTTTTGGAATAAATTATTATTTAAGTTATCGACAGGACTTGTAGCATTTTTTCCTCCTGATACTCTTACCTGCGTTCTATTGAATGGATTTCCTTCTCCTAAATCTGAAAAACCAACTAAATTCCTTAGTGATTCTGTACTTTGAGTACGGTTTGTCACATAAACTTCAAGGCGTGTAATGGTTACACCCGAAGTTATCATTGGTAAATTTCTTAATGAACGTTCGTAATTACTTCTGAAATATTGAGATAAGAAAAAGTGCTTGTTTTCATCGTAATTACTTCCTTTTATTTCAAAACCTTTGCCTTGCGAGCCTCCACGTAAAGTGATACAATCTTGTTTAGAACGTTGTTGAGCAGCAACCGCAGTAACGTCTAAATTTCCAAAACGCATGAGTGTTTTTACCCCAAATAGGTTTTGAACGCCAGGAATTAATTGGCTATTGAGTTGCCAAGAGGTATTTCCAACTTCTACATTTTGTAAAATATCTTCTTCATTAGTTCTCCAATTTAATTTTAGCTGATTCTGAAAATTAAAACTTGCTTTGGTATCAAAGTTTGTATTAAGGTTTAATTTATCACCAATTTTACCTTGAAAATTAATTTGTGCTTGTTCGTTAAAATTTAAGTTTCCGATATACCTCTGAGCAACTGGAAGGGCTGGATTATCAATAAATTGACCAATGTAACCAATATCTAAAAGGATATTTCCGTTGGGTTTAAAATCAATCTGCGTTCCTCCAAAAATTCGGTCGATGGCAGGTGGAAGTTCAATTTTGGGTAATAATCCACGTCCTTTGGTATCATCTTTTCCGTCTTGAGAAGCCGCATATTTTTTCCAATAATCACGCATGAAACGATTTTCTTGAAGATTATTATAATCTTCAATCGACATTCTTTCGGCGGGACGGTAATTATCATTTCCTGTCAAATCTTTCGCTTTTTCATAAACCGATATTTTTCCTGCCGAGTCTAATTTAAACTCAGTGCTAATACTTTTGGGGTCTTTGATAATGAAAGGGGACGAAGGAGTTTTTTCGGTAAAACGATTGGAATAGCGGTCTTTCAGCTTGAGTCTTGGTCGGCGACCCGATTTTTTAATAGTATCAGCTTTCAGCGAGCGGAAAAGTCTTTCAGTATTTAATTGTATGTTGTACCTAATGACAGCATCACGCAAAGGTGACACCCAAGCAAGCGATGCAAAAACTGAAAAAACGAGAAATCCAGAAAGTATGTAAAACTTTTTATGTTGCACAGTTTATAGCTTAGTAATTATTCAAACATCTTACAAATCAAGCAAGTGGAAAGGTATTGATGTGTTTGATGTTTTTGGATTGCTTAATGGTCTAAAAAAGAGGACAAAATCCTAATAAAGTAATTAAAATTGAAACGTCTAAAACCCTGCCAATATTATAAAACCCTTAGAATTTTGTTCTGAAAATGCAATTTAACGTAAAGCTAATTTAATCAATTGTTCTACGGTAACATCATCACCTTCTTTTTTGAGGATAGCTTCAATACTTTTTTCAGCCACATTTTTAGGAATACCAAGCGTTACTAAGGCAGCTAATGCTTCGTTTTTAACTTTTGAAGACGATAAACCAAAAATGGTTGGAGCAGAAGTTCCCAACATATTTTCCTTACGAAGTTTGTCTTTTAGCTCAATGATGGCTCTTTGGGCAGTTTTTGCTCCAATTCCTTTAATACTTTGAATGGTTTTTACGTCTTCGTGCATTAAAGCATGACGAATTTCTCCCGAAGACAAAGACGAAAGCATCACCAAAGCGGTACTTGGGCCTATGCCAGAAACACTGATTAAGTCCAAGAAAAGCGTTTTTTCGTCAGGTTCTTTAAACCCAAAGAGTGTATGGGCATCTTCACGAATACTAAGAAAGGTATAAAGCCGACAGCGTTCGGTGCCGTCTTGCAATGCAGAATAAGTTTGTAAAGAGATTTTCATTTCGTAACCTACGCCGTTTACATCAATAATGACATAAGCAGGGTCTTTGTAGGTTAATTTTCCGTCAATGTAGGCAATCATTATTTCTTTTTGTTGAGTGGATTTGTGAAAGATGATTGAAAGAATTGGGATTGAGCGAGTTTACAAACTACCTCTTACCAATCATTCAATCATCTTGCATAACTTACAAAAATAACGATTATAATGGAATATTGCCGTGTTTTTTTCTTGGTAAATTTGCCACTTTAGTTTCTAACATTTTGAAAGCACGTATTAATTTCTGGCGAGTTTCCGAAGGCTTTATCACTTCGTCGATATATCCACGATGAGCGGCACGGTATGGATTGGCAAATTTGTCGGTATATTCATCTACTTTTTCTTGTAGTTTTTCTTGTGGATTTTCTGCCTCAGCAATTTCACGTTTGAAAATAATTTCAGCCGCTCCTTTTGCTCCCATAACGGCAATTTCGGCAGAAGTCCAAGCGTAATTCATGTCTGCTCCAATGTGTTTTGAGTTCATCACGTCATACGCTCCACCGTAGGCTTTACGAGTAATTACGGTAATTCTTGGCACGGTTGCTTCGCAAAAAGCATACAATAATTTGGCACCATGCGTAATGATTCCGCCCCATTCTTGATTTGTTCCTGGCATAAATCCTGGTACATCTTCCAATACCAATAATGGTACATTGAAGCAGTCGCAGAAACGAACAAAACGAGCCGATTTCTGACTGGCGAGAATATCCAATACACCCGCCATCACCGCTGGCTGATTGGCAACAATACCGATGCTTCTACCACCCAAACGAGCAAAACCAACAATAATATTTTCAGCGTAATTTTTATGCACTTCAAAGAAAGAATCTGTATCGGTAATGATGTCGATAACTTCTTTCATATCATAAGGTTGATTTGGGTTTTCTGGAATAATAGAGTCCAAACTTGCTCTTATTTCATCGCTTGGTTCATAAGGAAGGAATGGTGGCTGGTCTTCACAGTTTTGGGGAATATATGACAATAACTTCTTGATGTCATTGATACAAGTAACTTCATTGGCACATGAAAAATGGGTTACGCCCGATTTCGTTGAGTGGGTAGAAGCACCCCCTAATTCTTCAGAAGTTACTATTTCGTGCGTAACTGTTTTTACGACGTTTGGACCAGTCACAAACATGTATGAAGTATTTTCAACCATCATGATAAAATCTGTAATGGCAGGCGAATACACCGCCCCACCTGCACATGGCCCCATGATAGCCGAAATCTGAGGAATTACTCCCGATGCTAACGTATTTTTATAGAAAATATCCGCATAACCTGCCAATGACGTGACACCTTCTTGAATTCTTGCACCACCAGAGTCATTCAAGCCAATTACAGGAGCTCCATTCTTCATGGCTAAATCCATGATTTTACAGATTTTTTCAGCGTGAGTTTCGGATAATGCTCCACCAAAAACCGTAAAATCTTGAGCAAATACATATACGATACGCCCATTGATTGTGCCGTAACCAGTCACTACGCCATCGCCTAAGTAATATTCTTTATCAAGACCAAAATCTTTACAACGGTGCATGACGAATTTTCCAATCTCTTCAAAACTTCCTTCATCCAACAATAGCGTAACACGCTCACGAGCAGTCAATTTACCTTTTTTGTGTTGAGCCTCAATTCTTTTTTCGCCTCCGCCTAACAACGCTTCATCATTTTTTTTATCTAAAATATCAAATTTGTCTTGATTGGTCTTTACGTTCATGGTTTTGTTTTATTGATATTGCGAATTTCATTCTATAACAAATCAAAGATATAATTGAACGATTGGAAAACGTGCAAAAATGATATAGATAATAAAGAATCACCAGTTATTATTTGTAGCTAATCTAAACCACCTTATTCGGATTCAAAATTCCTTTAGGGTCTAAGGTATTTTTGAGCATTCGCATTAAAGTTATTTCCTCCGCACTCCGACTTAAATGTAACCATGCTTTTTTCTCTAAACCAATCCCATGTTCGGCAGTAATTGAACCACCAATTGGTTGTAATGGCATAAAAACGATTTCTTCTACTTTGTGGCGTGTAGTTTCATCATCCTGTCCACAACTAACAAACAGGTGCAAATTACCGTCTCCCATGTGTCCAAAGGCATAAAAAGCTACATCATTCCAGACGGCTTTCAAATTGGTTTTAATTGTTTCAATGTAATTTTCCATTTCGGTAATGGGTAAACTTACATCAAACAAAAACACAGGATTATGGACTGAAAAAACAAATTCTACTTGCTCCCGAATACCCCAAAACCAATCTAATTCTTGTTGCGACTGAGCCAAAGCAGCATCGGCAATTAAACCATTTTCTAAACTTTGCTCAAGTAGGTTTTGAAACAAAGTTGTATCTGCTTCTGGCAATTGCCCCAAAGCTTCAATCAACACATAATAAGCATAATTCTGAGGAAGTGGAGCTGAAAAAGTTGAAGGAGACGAAGTCATTAATTGGTAGTAATCTTGCCAAATAATTTCGTAAGAAGTCAATGTATTTGCTAAAGTTCGTTTGGCAATATTTAGGAAATCAATGGCTTTATCAAAACTTTCCAGAGCCACCAAAGCCGTATTTCTACTTTGAGGGGCATCTTCTAATTTCAAGATTGCTTTTGTGATGATTCCTAATGTGCCTTCTGAACCAATGAAAAGATGTTTGAGGTCGTAACCTGCATTATTTTTCATCATTTTATTCATGGATGAAATGATAGTTCCATCTGCTAAAACAACTTCTAAACCCAATACCAATTGACGCATCACACCGTACCGTAAAGCCTGTAAACCTCCTGCATTACTTGAAATGTTTCCGCCTATCATGCAACTGCCTTTTGCACCTAAATCCAAAGGAAATAAAAGTCCTGCTTCGGCAACCGCTTTTTGTAAATCTTGCAAAATTACTCCCGCTTGCACTGTCACGGTTTTATTCCGAACGTCGATTTCTTCAATCATATTCATTCGTTCCAAAGTAATCGCAACATCATCCAAACTGGTTTTCACCCCTCCTACCACGTTTGTCAAGCCACCGTGTGGCACAACAGTCTGATTATTGGCAAAACAAATTTTCATAATTTCCGAAACCTCAACCGTACTTTTTGGTCTGGCTAATGCTTTACATTGGAGATTTGTACCTGCTCGCCACACACTGGCAGGACGCACAGAGGCTTCTCCATGCGTGAGAATAGTTTCTTTTCCAACAGAATTAATGAGTGTTTCTACAAGATTAGGATTGGTCATGATGGCTCTGATTTGTAGTAAGTATTTTACAAAACTAAGAGAAAATTAGATTTGGAGTTTACTCAATAAAAAACGTCGGTAAGAAATTATCTTACCGACGTTTGAATGAAGTTTAACTCTTAAATATTGTACGGATTGATAACCTGCAAATCAGAAATTTGCTCAAAATCCTTTGAGTTTCTTGTAATTAAAATTAAATCATTCACTAATGCAGTAGCAGCAATAATTGCATCAGGAAGTTGAGTTTTATATTGTTGTCTTAACCTGATAGTCTTAGCTATTATGTCTTCATCAATATGGTCAAAATTTGTTGCCATCTCAACAAATAACTCCAACGTTTCTTTCTCTTGTAAGGAAATTTTGGAACTCGCAAAAAGTTCAATTCGGGATATTACAGAATTTTTTGGTTCAATCCTGACTAACAAGTTTTTTGCATTAACGGGTAGTTTTGAAGTGCAGAAATCTATAACCGTGTTTGTGTCTAATAAATACATGAATTTTAGAATTGTTTATTTAGTCGTTCTTCCCAACTTTTACGTCCTTCTTCAACCTCTTTATTTAACTCGTCACCAGTTTCTATACTAATTCTCCCCCATAAATCAGCCATTGTTTTTTTAGGAGTAACTACTTTTTCTTCCATCACTTCATCAAGTGAGTAGAATAAGATTTCTATTTTTTTCCCGATATAGTTACTTGGAATAGCTAAATTATAACTATTATTTTGAGGTATTACGATTGTCTTAATCATGATATTTTGTTTATTTAATTCCTACACCTTCAACAAATAATCCGTCAATTTTGCTTCCAAATCATTTACAGACATATTTCTAAAAATACCGCCGTGATTGATGAATGAAATTTCTCCTTTTTCTTCCGAAACGACGATGATGGCTGCATCCGTTTGCTCACTCATACCAAATGCAGCACGGTGACGAAAACCTAAAGCAGGTGAAATTGTACCGCTTTCAGATACAGGTAACATACAACGTGCTGCTGCTAAACGACCGTCTTTTACGATAATTGCTCCGTCGTGAAGTGGTGTATTTTTATGAAAAATATTTAAAATCAGTCGTTTAGAAATTTCGGCATCAATAATATCTCCCGATTCAATAAACTTTTTCAAATCGTCTTCTCTTTCAATCACAATTAAAGCTCCTGTGTGTGATGTTGCCATAACCTTCGTTGCATCCAAAATAGACTGAATGGAAGTGATACTTTCTTTGGCAACTTTTGGTGTATAAAATTTCTTGAGAATAGCGTTTTCACGAATGGAAGTTGAGCGACCTAACATCATCAAAAAACGTCTAATTTCTTGTTGGAAAATAATCAATAATGCCAATACGCCCACATTCATAAATTGCCCTAAAATGGCTGATAACAATTCCATTCCTAAAGCTTTTGCCACTAAATAAACGGCATAAATAAATATGTAGCCAAAAAATACTTTGTTAGCTATACTCCCTTGAATGAGTTTATAAACTTGGTATAGTAGAAATGCTACCAATAAAATATCTAAAATGTCAATCCAATCAATTGTTAAAAATCCTATTTGCATAGTGGGTAGGACAGGTTTCCAACCTGTCAATGGAGCGAAGTAAACGTTTTATATTTTTAACATGTCCCGTCCTAAAATAGGTTGACTTTTTTGATTATTTGTAAACTTAGAAAAGTCCAAGTTGTTGTCCAAATTTTTGTTTGTTAATTGTTCTTTCATCGACGTAAATATTCATTTTAAC